>DAISHS010000294.1:0-5629 GCA_036822415.1 Chloroflexota bacterium | reverse complement strand
CCCTGGGCTTCGTAGAAAGAAGCCAGCGCGCCCTGGTAGAAGCTGACCTTAGGCGCCAGGCGCGCCGCCGCCTGCGCCGCCTGCACCGCGCTCGTCACCTGGCAGCGTTTGTACTCGACATAGGCCAGGGCGGCCTGCGTGGCCGGATTGTCCGCGGTCAGGGTGACTGCCTGGCGGTAAGCGGCGGCTGCTTCATCGAGCTGGCCGGTTTGGCTGTAGAGATCGCCCAGGCCGGCGTACGCGGCCGCGTTTTGCCCATCACGCGCCAACGCGTCCCGGTAGGCGGCGATGGCGGCGTCGGTCTTGCCCTGACGGGCGTACACGGCCGCCAGACTCAGATGATAGAGCGCCTGATCGTCCGCGCCGATGGCCTGGCGGTAGGCGTCGGCGGCCGCGTCGAGCTTGCCCTGCTGGAGATAGACATCGCCCAGGCTGGCATGCGCCAACGCGTCCTGCGGATTGAGCGCCAGCGCCTGTTTGATTTCGGCCACGGCCGCGTCGAGCTGCCCCTGCTGCACGCGCACCAGGCCCAGGTAGAGGCGCGTGTTGGCATCATCCTGCCGCGCCAGGGCCGCTTGGTAAGTGGCGGCCGCGTCATCCCATTGCCGCAAGCGCTCGTACGCATGCGCCAGAGCCAGGTAGTTGGACAGATCGTCCGGGCCGAGGGCCAGCGCCTGGCGGTAGCTGGCCGCAGCCTCGGCAAACGCGCCCTGGTCAAAATGGACGCGGCCCAGGGCAAAAAAGGCGGCGCCCAGGGCTGGGTCGCGACGCGTCGCTTCTTGCAGGGCAGTCTCTGCCGCAGGCAGATCGCCCAGCTGCCAGCGCAAGACGCCCACGACATACCAGGCGGCGGCGCGCCGGGGATTGATCGCCAGCGCAGCTTGATACGCGCCGGCTGCCTGCGCCATGTCCTGCTGCTGAAAATAGATCTGGCCCATGAGCAGATGCGCAGCCTCCTGACAGGGGGTCAGGCGGCTGGCTTCTTGCAGCCTGTCCTGCGCTTCCTGGAACTTGTGCTGCTGGCTGTAAAGAATGCCCAAGAGCAGGCGCGGATCGGGATCATCTGGCGCGGCTTGCGCCCAGGCCAGGTAGGCCGCAATGGCCTCCTCAATCTGCCCAGCGGCGAAATAGGCGTTGCCCAGGCCGTGCAGCGCGCTGACATTTGTGGGCGCCTGCTTGACCGCGGCCTGGAAGGCCGCGAGCGCGGCCGCATTGTCGCCTGCGGCCAGGTAGGCATCGCCCAGGGCCACCTGCGCGGTCACGGGATCAGCGGGCGCGGCCGTGGCCGCCTGACGCAGCTGCAGGGCCTGACGCTGCGCGGCGGCCGCCACGTCGGACTGACCGGCGCTCGCGGCAATGGTCGCCAGCAGCGCCTGCGCGTCGGCGCTGTCGGCCTGCAGGCGCACGGCCGTCTGCGCTTCGGGCAAGGCGGCGGCGGCGTCGCCGGCCTGGAAGGTCAAATCGGCCAGCAGTCGGTGCGCGGCGGCGTCGTTGGGGCGCAGGCGCACGGCCGCCGCCGCTTGCGCCAGCGCCGGCTCGATCTGCCAGAGCGGCGTACACTGCTCGCTGTAGGCCAGGGCCAGGTTGACGTGCGCTTCGTAGAAATCGGGCTGCAGGGCCAACGCCTGCTCCAGGTCGCTCACCGCGGCGTCCACCTGCCGCTGACGATAGAGCAGGGCCGCGCGCTGAAAATGGATCGTTTCGCGGCCCACGAGAAAATCAGCGCTGGCCTGCGCGTTAGCCAGGGCTTTATCGAAAAAAGCCAGCGCCTGCGGCAGGTCGCCTTTGGCATAGAAAACATAACCGAGCAGCGCCGTCGAGACATAGGTCATCTGCTGCGGCCCATCCTTGACGAAGAGGTCAACGGCCGGCATGACAGCCGGCGCGCGCACGAAGCGCGTCACCTCGCGCAGGCTGACGGCCGGCGCGATCGCCAGACGGTCCGCGCCAGAAACGGCGTTGGCTAAAGGGGCCAGGCCCAGGGCCGTGTGCTGAAAGAGCGGAACGTCGGCAATCTCAACCTGCGGGCTGACGCCGGCGTCATCGTACCAGCCCCAAATGAGCAGGGCCGCTTTCTTTTCACGCGCGCGCGCCAGGGCCGTGGGCGCGTCGGGCACAACCTCGCTCAGGCGCACGATCTGCACATCGGCGGCCGCCGCGGCCAGGTCGGTCGCCAACGCCTGCTCGATGCGGCGCGCAAAGTCAATCTGGCGGCCGGCCTTGCTGCCGTCGAACGCGGCGACGGCAATGATAAAGCGGGAGGGCGGCTGCAACCGATCCACGATCGTCCAGGCGCCGTAGGCCAACCCCAGGGCGGCGATGACCAGCAGCCCAACAAGGGCGCGGCGGCGCAGGGCCGGCGTGGGCGCGCGACGGGAGGCGACGAGCATCAGCAGCGCCGCGGCGATTACCAGGGGCGCCACCAGGTAAGGCCAGACCGCCAGCAGGGGCGCCAGGGGTTGGGTGAAGAAGTTGAAAAACTGGACGATGAACTGCAGCGCGGCAAATAAAATGCTGATCGCGACCAGGATCGAAGCCAGGCGCTGACGCTGGTCCTGCGCCTTGTCGTAGGTGACGGCCTCGCGCCCGACCAACGGTGAAACCCAGCCGGCCATCTTAACCAGGCGGCCAGCCACATCCAGCCCACGCGCGGCCGGCGCGGCGGTCATTGGCCCGCTAGGCGCCGGCGCGACGGCGGCTGATGGGGGCGGCGCCGGCGGGAGTGCGCCGGGCAGAGGGAGCGCCCGACCAGGCGGCGGGGGTTCATCCAGGGTTGCACTATCGAGAAATTCGGCTTCGCTGGCCGGCCCAGGCTGAGCGCGCTGCGCGCTTTCCAGGGCGGCGAGCAGAGCGGCAGCCGAGGCAAAGCGGTCCGTTGGGGCTTTGGCCAGGGCTTTGAGCAAAACGGCTTCGACGGCGGCGCTGAGGCGTGGGTTGAGGGTGCGCGGCGCGGGGGGCGCGGCCTGCACATGCTGCATCAGGACGCCGCTCAAAGAATCGCCGCTGAATGGCACCTGGCCGGTAAGCATCTGGTAAAGGACAATGCCCAGGGCGTAGAGGTCGCTGGCCGCGGTGACTGGACCGGCGCCGGCCTGTTCAGGCGACATGTAGGCCGGGGTGCCCACGATGCTGCCAGCCACGCTCAGCTGCACGCTCTCGCCAAGAATTTTGGCCACGCCGAAATCACTCACCACCGCTTGCCCGTCACGCGTGAAGAGGATGTTGCCCGGCTTGATGTCGCGATGAACCGCGCCCTGAGCATGGGCATAGTCGAGCGCGGCGGCGACGGGACGCAGAAGGGCGACGGCGTCGGCGGCTGAAAAGGGCGTCCCGTCCACGGCGCGCTGGGCCAGGCGCTCTTTGAGCGAACCGCCCTCCAGGTACTCCATGACCATGTAAAACTGATCGCCCTGCGTGTCGAAATCGAACAGCTGCACGATGGCCGGGTGGCGCAAGGAGGCAACCAGGCGCGCTTCCTGGGCAAAGCGCGCGCTGACCTCTGGATCGTGGGCCAGATGCGCCAGCAGCACCTTGATCGCGACCTGCCGCTGCAGGCGCGGCTCCAGCGCCAGATAGACCTCGGCCTGCCCGCCGCTGCCCAGGCGTTCGCTGACCTGGTATTTGCCAAAAGTAGCTGTCGTGGTCACGTGCGTCAATCCTATCTGCACAAGCGGCGGCCGCTGGGGCCGCTGTGTCAACGGGCGCTCAGCTCGAGCTTCAGGCGCATCTTGACGTCGTTGTCAACGTACAGGGCGCCGTGATATTGCTGCACAGGGTGAATTTCAGAACCTTCGAGCACCGCGCTGCTGGCGGGCACCGAACCATCGCCAGCGTCCGCCTGCACAGCCTCCAGATTCGACCAGGCGCCGTCGGCTGTGCGCGCCATCGTCAGGCCGGTGATGGTCTTCAGGCCATAGCCAAAGATGGAGACAGTCGGCACACTGGTGAGGTGGCCGAGTTCGCGGCGAAACGCCAACCCGGCGCGCACCTGGGCGCGCTGCGCAGGCAGCGGCCAGGCGTCTGCGCTGCTGAGGTCAAACGCTTGGCCGGCGCGGTCGGTCAGGCAGGCATAGGTGGGCAGAATCTGATAAGCCGAGGGGAAGCTGGCCAGCACCTGGCGCAGCGTTTCGCCCATGAGGCCCAGAGGCAATAAATCGGGGCCGTGCAGCAGGGTGGTGATGGCCTTAGGCGTGCCGCTGTGCGGGCCGCCAACCAGAATCAGGCGCCCAACGTTGCGCTGACCGCCCAGGCGCTCAACATAGTAGCGGCTGACCAGGGCGCCCAGGCTGTGCGCGATGATGACCAGCGGCGGCTTGACGCCCCAGGCGTCAATCGTCGCGGCCAGGCGGCGGGCAGACAGGCGCACGTCGCGGCGCCAGTCGTAGGCAAACTCCAGCAGGTCCTTGCCGCGCTCATAGCCCAGGGCCTCCTCCAGAAAATCGCCCAGGCGATCATACTGCTCCAGCTTGATCAGGTTGGGCACGATGGTGACTTCGCCCAGGATGCGCGGCGCGTCCAGCGGATTGCCGCCGTCTGGATCGTCAGCAGGCAGGCGGAAAATATCGGGCTGCGTGAAGAGAAGGCGGGGATTCGGCCAAACGCGCTGGCTGCCCTGCCACAGCTCCGACCCCATGATGCCGGGCACGATGATGACCGGCGGGCGGGCTACGGCGGTAGGCGCGGCGCCGATGGTCAGATCAGCGTCGGTCGCGGCCGGCTTGAAAATCAGGCGGGCTGGCCCAATGCGCAGCGCAGCGCCTGCGGCCAGGGTCGCTTGTTCGACGCGCACGTCCCCTTGCCAAATGCCATTGCGGCTGCCCAGGTCGCGCACGAAGAAGGCGTCGCCGCGGCGCTCGATGATGGCATGCTGGCGTGAAACCACCGCGCTGGGAATGACGATGTCGCAGTCGGCCTGGCGACCAATGACCAACGCATCCCGCGCCAGGGGCAGTTCCCAAGTCTGATCGGGCGTGAAGATGGTCACGCGCGGCAGGGCGTGGTTGGTGACCGTCTGCAACATGGCGCCCGCGGCCAGCGTGGCATCGAGGGCGGCTTCCGAAGCAATGGAAAGCAGCTCATCCGCGGCGGGGTCGGCGCCCGTATCCAGGTGCAATTTACTGTCGCCAATACCAATGACATCGCCAGGCTGCACAGCGGCTTGCTGGACAAGGTGGCCGTTGATGCGCGTGCCGTTGGCTGAGTCGAGGTCAACGAGGGTGCAGCCGTCCGCGCCCCAGGCCAGGCGCGCATGCACGCGTGAGGCGCGGGCGTCGCGCAGGATGATGTCGTTGGTTGCGCCGCGGCCGATGGTCATGGTCGCCGCGCGCACGCTGAACACTTGCGCCGGCCGGCCAGGCGTGCTCAGGATCAGGCGCTCAGCCTGCGGGGGCGGCGCGGCGTTCGACTCGCCGGCGGGACCAGATTGCAGTGTCGCTGAAGATTCCATTCCGTTGTGTGGCGCCTCCTGCCCAACGTGGTGTGACCAGCCGGCGCTGTCTTCTGCCGGCCAGCCAAACCTTACCACAAGGCGCCAGGGATGCAAAAAAGCGCACAAGGCGCAGGGCAGACTCCTGCTTGGGTGCATTTCAGTTTCGGGGTGTAGTCCACGCAGGTGGACTTTGCAATCGTT
>DAISHS010000293.1:0-5653 GCA_036822415.1 Chloroflexota bacterium | reverse complement strand
ACGTGGCCGGCCTTCTGCTCACCCCTGCCTCTGGCGAGGACCTGCAGACGCAGCTGCGCAACCGCGTCGACCTGGCGTTGGCCGAAGGCAAGCAGGCTGCCAGCGCGCGCGAGGCAGAGTTATTGGCTCAGTTCAGCGCGGCCAAACGCACGCCGCTGGCCTGAGCCGGCCTAACGCTGGCATTGCGGGCAAAAATGGGTCGCGCGCTGACCGATGACCACGCGCACGATCGGCGTGCCGCAGCGCGGACAGGGCTTGCCCGTGCGGCGGAAAACCTGATGCCGCTCCTGATTTTGCCCTTTGGCCCCGCCCGGCCGCTGGTAGTTCTGCAGACTGCTGCCGCGATCCGAGATGGCCTGGGCCAGCACCTGGCGCGCCGCCGTGTGAATGGACGTCACTTCCTCCATCTGCAGCGCGCCGCCCGCGCGCCGGGGATCAATGCCGGCCGCAAACAAGATCTCGTCGGCGTAAATGTTGCCAATGCCGGCCACGACGCGTTGATCGAGCAGCAGGCTTTTGATCGGCGCTTTGCGCCCGGCCAGGCTGGCGGCCAATTGCCGCGGCGTGAAGTCCGGGCTAAGCGGTTCTGGCCCCAACTGGCGTAAGACGCTGGCTGGATCGCTCACCACGTAAACCCGCCCGAACTTACGCATGTCGCGAAAAAAGAGGCGTTGGCCTGAATCGAGCGTCAACACCAGGTGCGTGTGTTGATCGGGCGCCGCCTCCGGCCCCACGACGTGCAGCTGACCGGTCATGCGCAGGTGAATGATCAGCGTATAAGCGCCGGTAAGGGGAAAGAGCAGATATTTGCCGCGCCGGCCGGCGTCCAGAATCTGACGGCCAACCAAAACGGCTTCGAGGTCGGCCGCCGCCGGGGTCGCAATGGTGCGCTCCCAACGCACCTCCACATCAACCACGCGCCTGCCCACCAGGTCATGGTGTAATTCACGGGCAATGGTCTCCACTTCAGGCAGTTCGGGCATTATATTTCTCCATCCATCGGGCGCCGGCGGTTCGACCGCCACGTGACTAAGACGTCGGCGGTTCGGCTTCTTCTTCGCCGAAGGCCAGATCGAGCGCCTGGCTCGTCACCACCGCGTAGGTGCGCGTCAAGGTGACGTTCATCTCGGTGGCTTCCTGACCCAGCGGCGGCGGGCCGAGGCGTTTGAGCAGCAACGCGCCCACTTCCGGCGCGACAATGCTGACGGTGAAATGGTCCAAGTCCGCGCCTTCCTGCCAGAACGACGAGATGAGTTCCTCCAGCGGGCGGCCATCGGCCAGTTTTTCAACGGCGGCCGCCGTGGCAATCGCAGCCTCGCCCGCGCGACGGGCACGCAGCGCGCCCAAAACTTCTTCGCGCGTGCGTCCGCGTAAACGGAAGATCAGGAAGGGGTCCTGATCGAAACGCTCACCGAGCAGGTAGAAGACCGCGGCCAGGTGCTTGCACGGGTTGGCCGCGTCAGGACAGGAGCATTTGGTCGTCAGATCTTGGCGGGTCTCAGGAAAGAGCGAGACCTGGGCCGCCGCGAAGGCCGTCTCCACATCGGGCGGCATTTCGCCGTTGAGCAGACTGGCCGCGAAGATGGCCTGCGCAGCCAACGCCGTCAGCACGCGCGCCCATTCCTGGTTCGTCAGTTGTCCCACGTTAATGGTAATCTTGTAGGGAGTTGGCCTGGAGCCTTGCACGCGTGCTGTGACCTTGCCCGGCTCGATGTTGATTTCCAGCACTTGCCCCTTGCGCGCATAGGCGCGGCCGCGCGTCAGGCGGCCGCTGTCCACCAGGCGTTCCAGGGCCGTAATCCAGCGATCTCCCCACCAGCTCTTAGCAAACGCGCCCGTTTGATGCTCGGCGCGGATGCCGTCAGCGTGCAATGGCGTCGAGGGTGGAAAGTAGCGATCGTCATCAGCGAAGCGCTGCGCCCGACGGCGTGGACTCATGCGCCCTCCTCAACCGACACGGCATCCTGCCGCAGTACCAGCAAATCGCGCAGCTGCGCCGTGGAAAGCTCCGTCAACCACGATTCGCCCGCGCCTACGATGCTATCGGCCAAATCTTTCTTGCTTTCGATGAGCAGGTCAATTTTCTCTTCCAGGGTGCCCGCGCAAACAAACTTATGCACCTGCACGTTGCGCTGCTGCCCGATGCGAAACGCGCGGTCGGTGGCCTGGTTTTCTACGGCCGGATTCCACCAGCGGTCGAAGTGAAACACGTGATTGGCCTGCGTCAGGTTCAGCCCCACGCCGCCGGCCTTGATCGAAAGTACGAACAGCCGCGGGCCGTTGCCGCTCTGAAAAAGTTTTACCATCTCATCCCGGTGGCGTGCGGGCACACCGCCGTGCAGAAACAGCGGCTCTTCGCCAAAGGACGCGGCCAGATGTTGCACCAGCATCGCGCCCATCTCGAAGAACTGGCTGAAGATGAGCGCGCTGTCATTCACCGACAGTACCTCTTCCAACATCTCCGACAGGCGGTTGAGTTTACCAGACCTGCCGGCCAGGTCATTGGTCGTGCGGTTGCCCAGGAACTGCGCGGGATGATTGCACACCTGCTTGAGCTTCATCAGCGTGGACAAAACCAGGCCGCGGCGCTGCATACCATCGGCTTCCTCAATCTGCCGCAAAGAATCTTGCACGACCGCTTCATACAAGGTCGCCTGCTCGGCCGTCAGGTTGCAGAAAACCTTCATCTCGTTTTTCTCAGGCAGGTCCTGAATGATACTCGGGTCCGTTTTGACTCGGCGCAGAAGCAGCGGTTGCACCAGGGCCTTCAGCTGCGCCGCGGGTTCAGGCTGATGGTAGCGCTCGATCGGCAGCGTGAATTTGCTGCGGAACGCTTGTTGCGATCCCAGGTAGCCCGGATTGAGGAATTCCATGATGGACCACAGATCGGTCAGGCGGTTTTCAACCGGCGTCCCGGTCAGCGCCAGGCGGTGACGCGCGGCCAGGCTGCGCGCCGCCTGCGCCTGCTTGGTCGTTGGGTTCTTGATGTTTTGCGCCTCGTCCAGGATGACATCGCCCCATGCGACTTCTGCGAGCAGGGCGCGATCGCGCGTCAGCAGGCTATAACTGCTGACGACAACGTCGGCCTGTTGACTGGCCGTCACGAATTCCCCGCCGCTCAAGCGGTTGGCGCCCCGATGTACCAGGACGCGCAGCGAAGGCGCAAAACGCTGAATCTCGCGCTCCCAATTGCCAACCACCGACGTCGGACAAATCAGCAACACGGGGTCAGGCTGCCGGTTCTGTTCACGCCCGTGCAAAACCATGCCGATGGTCTGAATGGTGTTATGGCACACAACGCCATTGGCGACAAAGTTGTGGTGCCCGGCGATCTCCAGATCGTAGACCCAACCGGTGTAAGCCACCCGTTCGATGGCAATGATCGGGCTGAAGATCGTGGCCTGCTGCATCTCGCCGATGCTTGCCGGCGCCACACAGACAGCCTCACCAACCTGCAGATCGTTCGTCCAACCTCGCTGTGTCAGCAGGTGATGGCGGTGGGTGATGGTCGCATGGCAACCATTGGCCAGGATGACTCGGCGCAACGGCTCCGTCACGTGTTGCCGATAGAGTCGCTGCACCGCCGCGGTCACCAGGCGCCCATCGGCCTCTTGCCGGGCCTGAACATGCAGCGCCGCGCGTGGCCGCGCCCAAAAACCTTCCCCGTCGAATGATGTTTCTCCGGCGTAGGTGTCCCACAACGTCTCAGCCGTCAGCGGCGCGTCATTGACCCTGATGAGCATCTCGCGGCCCAGGCATTTGCCCAGCCCCATGTCGTCGGCCAGGCAGCCGCTGAGGCCAACGCGCCGCAGGAAAACCAACCAGGCCAGCCCGCGCGCCTGGTACGGGCGCAAGGCGCCAACGAAGGCGGCCGGCGCCGGCAGCGGCTCGAGCTGATCGTGACGGCTCAGACCCAGGAACAGGTCCTGCAACCAGGCATCCAGGGTGACATCGCTGACTGGTAAGCCATTCATCGCGTCCTGGGCGCCATCGCCCAGCGTCAGGTGCATGGCTTCCAGGAGGCTCAGCTCGCCCTGCGCGCGGCGTTTTTCCCAGAAACGGATGGCGGCTTCTACCTGCTCAGGCCGGAATTCAACCCATTGCCCCCGAATCTGCACCAGCGGGCTTTTCAACGCGGCCAGACGCTCGAACTCTTCTTGCGTCAGCGGCTCTTCGCCCAGGGCCAGCTGCCAGTCGTATTGCACTACTTTTTCAAATGAGAGCAATCCACTCGCCGGATTTGCAGCCTGTTTCTGCTTGAGCTTCAGGCGCAGGCTGAGGGCAGCCGAACGCTTTTGCCACCAGGGTGGGGTCAGAATGCCGAACCCGCTCTGTTCGAGCAGGGGGGCCGCTTCGCGCAAAAAAGTGTAGGCTTCGGGCGTGTTCAACGCCACGCTGCTGGGGCAGGCCGCGCGCAGGGTTTGTTCTAGCGGGGAAAACAACCGCGCAGCCTTGGCCAACCCGCTGAGCAAGCGTTCTTGCGGCTGCACCAGACGGCGATTGAGCAGGGTCAATGTGCTGCCTGCTTCTTGCCAGACCTGCTCGGCCGGGATTTGCAGGCTGGGGTCATCGGTGGCCTGCAGCAGATAGTGCACGGTCCAGTTGCGTTCGCCAGGCGGGGCGGCGGTCGTTGGGGTTTGGAGTTGGAACGATACGCGAAAGCCGGCCGTGGTGGCTTGCTGCAAGTCCTCCAGCCAGCGCTTGACCTGTCCAACCAGGCCGCTGATTTGGAACTTGGCGCCGCTGACCAGCGACTGGGAGCTAAACAGGGCGTCAATCCACACCCGCGTAGGCCCTGATGCCGGGCGACGGGGCAGCACGCGTTGCATAGGGCCGGCCCACACCCGTACCTGTTGATCCACCCAGGTGGTCAATGCCGCCGTGAGCAGAGCCAACGGGCCGGGCGGTTGCCAGGCTGCGTTGACTGCGCGCAAACTGCGACAGACCGGCGGCATGGCGTTCACCAGCCATTGCAAACGCGCCTGCTCATCGGCATCTACCCAGGCCGGTTGCCAGCGCGCCACGATCGTGGCGTCTGCCTCTTCCAGGCTAGGAACGTAGCGCTGGCGCGCCAGCAATTCCAGGGCAAAGCGCGCGGCCGCAACCCAAAAGCGCAGGTCGGCGCCCAGGGTTATGCCGGGCGCGGCCGTGGCCGGCCATGTCACGAGGGCGCTGAGCGCGGCCGGCGCGCTGAGCGCCAGTCCATCAATGGCCCAATCAGCCAGGGTTGGTTGCGCGTCGTTGTCCACATTCGACGGTCGGGCTGTCAACGGCTCCCCGTTACGCGTGGGCAGACGGGCCAGGGCGCTGCTTTTGCTCACGCCGCTGCCTGTGCTGAGCCGCGCCGCGCGCAGCAGTTGCGGCGCGGCCGCCTGGGACGGATGGGCCTCCGGTTTGCGCGGGGCCGCGCGGCGGCGCCCCTTGCGGCCCTCCGTGTCAGTCGCTGCCTCACCCCAGATAAAAAATGTCTCGACCGTCCCCGCAGCTAACCAGGAGCCGTGTAGGATAAGCATTGGTTTTTCACCATCTAAAGTAGGTGTTCAGAAATCTCTTAAATAAGCGCCGCCTGTGCGCCCCGTTAGAAATTCAAACGACTTATGGTGACCTACTTAGCCTGGCGTCCGATCGGCGCTGAACGCGGCTCGATCACAGC
>DAISHS010000292.1:0-5659 GCA_036822415.1 Chloroflexota bacterium | reverse complement strand
AGCGACTTGCAGTCGCCCGATCTGCCCCCAGTTTGAAATGCACCCTCAAGAGGAGAATGGTTTGACAGGCGTGGCGTATTCGAGTAAAATTTTGCTGTCTGTGGGCGGCTAGCTCAGCTGGTTAGAGCGCTTCCCTTACAAGGAAGATGTCACAGGTTCGAGTCCTGTGCCGCCCATTTCGTCGTGGGGCCGTCGGTGTTGTTCCGGCGGCATGTTTGTTTTTAGGCGCGGCGGCGCTGCCTGAAAGCGCCGCCACGCCTGCGCCGACCGCTGAAGGAGAGAGCACAACACATGGCGGACGAGATGACAGCGGCAGAAGAACTGCGCCGTTTGCCCTCGGTAGATCGTCTTCTGCAGGCGCTGGATGTCGGGCTGACGACGCAGGCCGGGCACGCGTTGACGCTGGCAGCCACTCGTCAGGCGTTGGCACAGGCGCGCGCAGCCATCCAACAGGGCGCAGCCTGCCCAACGCTCGCGGCGTTGACCGACCAGACGCAGCAGCAGCTGCAAGCGGCCTTGCGCCCCAGCCTGCAGACGGTCATCAACGCCACGGGCGTCATCATCCACACCAACCTGGGCCGCGCGCCGCTGTGCCTGGCCGCGCGCCAGGCGGTGACTGCCTTGACAACCGGCTACACCAACCTGGAGTATGATCTGACCGCGGGCGCGCGCGGCTCACGCTATGACCACGCGACGCGGCTGCTCGTGCGCCTGACCGGGGCTGAGGCGGCTCTCGTGGTCAACAACAACGCCGCCGCGGTTTTCCTGGTGTTGAGCGCGCTGGCGAGCGGAAGCGAGGTCGTCATCTCGCGCGGCCAGCTTGTTGAAATCGGCGGCGGCTTTCGCATTCCCGATGTCTTGCGCGCCAGCGGCGCCCGCCTGGTCGAAGTGGGCACGACCAACCGCACGCACCTGCGCGACTACGCGCAGGCCATCACACCGCACACGGCGGCCCTGATGCGCGTGCACTTTTCCAACTTCCGCCAACTCGGCTTTACCGCTGAAGTGGGCCTGGCCGACCTGGTCAGCCTGGCGCACAGCCAGGGGCTGCTGGTGGTGGACGACCTGGGCAGCGGCTCCTTGTTGGACACGACCCCTTTCGGCCTTTCGCCCGAAGCAACCCCGCAGGCCAGCATCACGGCCGGGGCCGATCTCGTGACCTTCAGCGGCGACAAACTGCTGGGCGGTCCGCAGGCCGGCCTGATCATTGGTCGCGCCGAGCTGATTGCCCACCTGCGCACGCATCCCCTGGCGCGCGCACTGCGCGTGGGCAAGTTGACGCTGGCCGCGCTCAACGCCACCCTGCTGCATTACGTGCGCGGCGATGCGTTGACCGCGCTGCCGGTTTGGCAAATGATCGCCGCCCGCCCGGCCGACCTGGCCCTGCGCGTCGAGAGCTGGCGTCAGACGTTGGCGGCCGCCGGCATCCAGGGCACAGCGGCGCCCGTCGCCAGCACCGTCGGCGGCGGTTCCCTGCCGGGCGAAACGCTGGACAGCGTGGCGCTGGCGCTGCCGCTGACGCCGCAGTTGATCGAGCGGCTGCGTCAGGGCCAGCCGCCCGTTGTTGCACGGGTAGCCGGGCAGCAGGCGCTGTTCGATGCACGCACGGTCCTGCCCGAGCAGGACGACACGCTGCTCTCTGCGATCAGCAAGGCATGGCAAAGATGAAACATGATTCTGTGCTTACGCTGCATGGCCGCGTCATTCGCGCCGGGCAGGCCAGCGGCCTGGCCCTGGTCTCGCCTGCGCCCATTGGCTTCTTGGGCGGGGTTGACCCTGACACCGGCGTCATCATCGAACCGAATCATCCTTTGCGCGGCGAATGTGTGGCCGACAGGGTGTTGGTTTTTCCCACCGGTAAGGGTAGCACGGTTGGCTCGTACACGATTCTGCGTCTCGCCAAAAGCGGCAAAGCCCCGGTCGCCATGATCAACCGCGAAAGCGAGGCAATCGTTGCGGTGGGCGCCATTATCGGCGATATTCCGATGGTGGATCAGGTAGACATAAGTATAATTCACAGCGGCGACCGCGTGCAGGTAGACGGCGGCGTCGTGACGATCGAGCGGGGCTAAGCGCGTGCGCCTGATTTTTCTCAAGCTGGGCGGTTCGCTCATCACCGACAAGCGCACGCCGCTGACTCCCCGGCTGGCGGTGATTCAGCGCCTGGCGCAGGAATGTGCGGCTGCCCTGGCGCAAGCGCCTGATCTTGGCCTGCTGTTGGGGCATGGCAGTGGATCGTTCGGGCACATCGTCGCGCGCCGCTATCAGACGCGAGCCGGCGTCGCTACCGCGGCCGCCTGGCGCGGATTTGCTGAGGTGTCACGCGTGGCCGCGCAGCTCAACCGCCTGGTGGCCGATGCTTTTGGCGCCGCCGGCGTTCCGGTCTGGAGCCTGGCGCCATCGGCCAGCGCCCTTTGCCGCGACGGGGAACTGTTGACCCTGGCTGATCGTCCGCTTAGCGAGGCGCTGAGCCAGGGCCTGACGCCGTTGGTTTATGGCGATGTGGCCCTGGACGAGGTACGCGGGGGGACGATCGTTTCGACCGAAGAGGTTTTTGCCTGGTTGGCGCGGCGTTTGCGGCCGTCGTTCATTCTCTTGGCCGGCATGGTCAACGGCGTCTACGAACGTGATCCCCTCGTTGACCCGCTGGCGCGGCCCTTGCCGTTCATTACGGCCCAGGCGCCCCTGGTCGGGGGCCTCAGCGGCTCCCATGCCACCGATGTGACCGGCGGCATGGCCAGCAAGGTGCAGGCGATGCGCGCGCTGGTGCAGGAAATGCCGGACTTGCAGGTGCGCTTCTTTAGCGGCGAAGAGCCGGGAACGCTGCAAGCCCTGCTGTTGCAGCCTGAACTTGCCGTGGGCACCCTGCTGCGCGCGCATTGAGGCCTGGCGCGCCGGGCCATACTCCGACCACGAATTATTGAGAAGCTGCGTCCCGCGTGTATAATGACAGGACTGGGCCAGACAGATGTTATTTTTGATCCAAATCTTGAGGCAAAGAAGTCTTAATGCAATGTAGGCATTGTGGCGCCCCCTTACGCCGCGGGGTGGGCGTCTGCCCCGCGTGTGGCACTTCTCAACCCCGCTCAGTAACGACCGTACGCTGCCGGGCCTGCGGCAAGCGCAGCCTGGCGGCTCTGCAGGTGTGCCCGCACTGCGGGCGCAATCTCAAACCGGGGCTGCCAATTTCATTTCAAGCGCTTGGGCTGGGCATCGTCGGCGTACTGGCCGCGGTTTTTCTGATCACCCGCCTGAATTTTGACGGCGCGGGCCAGGCCTTGACCGCCCTTGCGCCGACCATCACCTTGCCCACGCCCACGACGACCCCTACACGGCCGGCGCCGGCGCTTCCTCTCAAGACGCCCACCGACGCGGCGCCTGTCGAAGGGCAGGATGCGACGCCGACAACGGCGGCCGAGATGCTGACCGTGACGGTCACCGAGGCGCTGACGCCCATGGCCAGCGCGCCCCCCGTCACACTCACCAGCATAGCGAGCGTCACGCCGACAGCAACGCCAATGCCAACGGCCACGCCGACAGCAACGTCAATGCCGACGGCGACGCCGACAGCAACGTCAATGCCAACGGCCACGCCGACAGCAACGCCAATGCCAACGGCGACAACGGTTGCTACACCGACGCGGACGCCGACAAAGCTCTCGCCGACGAAGACGCCCACGGCGACGCCGCGGCCGACAGAGGTCAACACCCCGGCGGGGACAGTTCGCTACACCATTCGCGCGGGAGACACGTTGTCTCTCATTGCTCAGCGCTTCAACACCACCGTAGCATCCCTGCTGGCGCTGAATCCTGGCCTCAACCCCAGCCGTTTGCGCGTCGGCGCGGTCATTTTGGTCGCTGGCTCGCCGGCTGACGCCAACGCAACGCCGACCCCGCCTCCAACCAGCACCGCGGCCGTGCAGATGGACGCGCCCGTCCTCGTGGGGCCGGCCACCGGCAGCTCTTACAACGGCGAGGATGCCATCATCCTGCTCAATTGGCAGTCTCCCGGCGCTTTGGCCGATTCAATAGCCTACCTTTTGGAGATTGGCTATCGTATCGGGGGCAACTTCGATTGGCGCTCTTCCGAGGTGACGACGACGACCGGTTGGCGCGTGTCGAACCAGCTGTATGGCAAGGCTGAGCAAGAAACAGGCCGCCGCTACAGCTGGCGTGTGACCATGGTCAGTGTCACGGTGGATAGCAGCGGCCGTATCACCGCGCTGCAGCGGGTCAGCCCCGCCAGTGAAACGCGCGAGTTTTTGTGGAATTAGCCCATGGATAAAAATCTGACCCAGGCGCTGGCGCTCATCGAGCACGAGTCAGACGCCTTTTCCAACAAAGTTTTCGTCAGTCTCTCCGACCTGAGTCGCACTGAGATGGCCTTGTTTCAAGCTGCCTGGGGCCAATGGAGCCTGGCGCGGCGCCAGCAGCTGATGCGCGCCCTGCACGATTACGCCCAGGAACATGTGGATATTGACTACACGGCGATTTTGTTGTGGGCATTGAACGATGCCGATCCCGTCGTGCGCCGCCTGGCAATCGAGGGGCTTTGGGAGGACAACGATCACGCGTTGATTGCGCGCTTGGTCCAGGCTTTGCGCACCGACCCGGATGAGGACGTGCGCGCCGTCGCGGCCCAGGCCCTGGCGCGCTTCGTGCTCCTCGGCGAATATGAGGAAATTCCCAGCGCAGCGGCCGCCAGCGCGGTGGAAACTCTCTTTGCCGCGCTGGCTTCGGCCGCTGAAACCGCCAGCGTCAAGCAGCAGGCGCTCGAAGCCATTGGTTTTGCCAGTGACGAGCGGGTGCGGGGGCTGATCGAAGACGCGTACGATGACGAAGATGAACTAACCCAGGCCAGCGCCCTGCGCGCCATGGGCAACAGCGCGGACAGTTATTGGAACCCCCTCGTGCGCCGTGAGCTGCAAAGCCATTCCACGGCCAAACGCCTGGCCGCCGTTTACGCCGCGGGCGAGCTTGAGCTGACGACCGCTGTTCCACGTCTCATCCCCTTGCTGTCAGACCCTGATCTCGCCATGCGGCGCGCAGCCGCGCAGGCCCTGGGTAAAATTGGCGGCCGTAGCGCACGCCAGGCGCTGCAGCTGGTCATCCAGGGCGATGACGAGGCCCTGCGTCCGTTTGCTATCGAGGCTTTGGAAGTGCTCGATTTCAATCACGCCAGCTTTTCTGCCCATGACACCGATGACCCGGCGCTGAACCTGGATGATGAAGACGACAACGACGATTTGGATCAGGATTTTGCCGATGACTTTGATCGTGACTTCGACGAGGACTTCGATGAGGACGATTTCGATGATGAGGACTTCGACGACGATGACGATGACGATGAGCGCTGAACGGAGTAGATGATGGCAACTTCCAAGCGACCACGATCAAAACGAGCGCCGGCTGATGCGCCGGATGTGGCTGCACGCGTGGTTGACCTGCTCAACCAGGGCGCGCGACTTTTATCCAGTCAGCGCCCGGGCGAGGCCCTGGTTCCTCTGCAGGAGGCGCTGCAGCTTGCGCCCGACAATGTTTCCGTCGCCATCAACCTGGGCGGCGCTTACATCATGCAGCGCAAGTATCGCCAGGCAGCGCCGATCCTGGAGCATGCGGCGCAGTTGGAACCAAACAACGCCATGATCTGGATGAATCT
>DAISHS010000291.1:0-5670 GCA_036822415.1 Chloroflexota bacterium | reverse complement strand
TGCCGCGCGTGCGCCAGGTTTGGCTCGCTCATCAGCGGATTCTCGCCCATCACGTAGAACGCGTGCACCGCGCCGCTGCCCGCGCCGTCCACCATCTCCGGCGTGGCCAGCCCCGGCTGCGGGTTGAGGGGAACGCCCCAGGCCCAGGAAAACTTGGCGCGAATCTCAGGATCGTCGACGCGCTGGTAGCCCGGAAAGACGTTGAACAGCCCGCCCGCGTCCGAACAGCCCTGCACGTTGTTCTGGCCGCGCAGCGGGTTGAGGCCGCTGCCCGGCGCGCCCAGGTGACCGCACATCAGCGCCAGATTGGCCAGCGCGAGCGCGTTATCGGTGCCGTGCGTGCTCTGGCTGATGCCCATGCCCCAGTAGATGGCGGCCCGCCCGGCCGTGGCATAGAGCCGCGCGGCCTTGACAATGTCCGCGGCCGGCACGCCGGTCAATTCCTCGGCGTAGGCGGGCGTCCAGCGTTGCAGGCTCTCGATGTAGTCCGCAAACCCCTCCGTGCGCGCGTGGATGAACTCCCTGTCGACCCAGCCCTCGCGCACGATGACATGGGCCAGCGCCTGCCACAGAATGACATCGGTGCCCGGCTTCTGGCGCAGCCACACCTCGGCAAAATCGGCCAGCTCGATGTGGCGCGGATCCGCGACGATCAAATGCGCGCCATGCTTGCGTACAGCCTGCTTGAGGAAGGTGGCAATCACGGGGTGGGTTTCGGTGGTGTTCGAGCCGGTGACGATAAAACATTCCAGGTCAGGCATCTCGGCAATCGCGTTCGACATGGCCGAGGAGCCAATCGCCATCTGCAGGCCGGTGACCGAACCGGCGTGGCAGAGACGCGCGCAGTGATCCACGTTGTTGGTGCCGAGCAGCTGGCGCATCAGCTTCTGAAAGACGTAGTTGTCCTCGTTGGTGGCCTTGGCCGAGCAGAGCGCGGCAATGGCGTCGCCGCCGTGCTGCACCTTGATCGCGGCCAGGCGCTGCGCGATCAGGTCGAGCGCGGCGTCCCAGCTCAGCGGGCGGAAGCCGTCCAGGTCCAGCGGCTGCCGGCGCACGCGTCCGGCCTGGATCTCCGCGTAGTCGTGGCGAATCAACGGCGTCGTCAGGCGGCTGGGGTGATAGACGAAGTCCAGGCCAAAACGGCCTTTGACGCACAGGCGGCCATAGTTGGGCGCGGCGGCGGGCGGCGCGCTGACGCGGAAGATCTGCTGCTCAGCGTTGACATGCAGGTCAACCTGGCAGCCCACCCCGCAGTAGGCGCAGGTGGAACGAGTCACATGGTCAGCAATCATCTGTCACCTCCAGCAGCCGGCCTCAAACGGAAAATTTCCGCGCCGTCGTAACAGCCGTTCTTTAGTCGTAGTAACGACTTCAGTCGTTCTTCAATCGTAGTAACGGACGACTAAAGTCGTCACTACGAATGTTTATCTGCGCGCGCTTCCGGGCTGCGTTCGCGCCCCCGGCGGGAGCGGCGATTTTGCTGGCGAATCTCAGCCAGCGACAGCCCTTGCTCCAGCAGCCACTCCTGCTTGCCTTTGAGCGCGCCGGTGGGACAGACCTCGACGCAGTTACCGCAAAAAACGCAGGTCGTGTCGGGCATCGGCGCGTCGAAGAAGGTGGCGACCGTCGTGTCAAAGCCGCGCTGGCCCAGGGTCAGGGCAAAGGTGTTCTGCACATCGTCGGCGCACACCTGCACACAGCGCCAGCACAAAATGCACTTGCTGTAGTCACGGACATAGAAGGGATTGTCATCCTTGACGGCTACGGCGCGGCGTTCACCGCCGGCAAAGCGGGCTGGATCCGCGCCAAAGCGGGCGGTGTAGTCCGTAATCTGCGGCGCTTCCGAGCAGTCAACCGTTGCATGCAGCAGCTCCAGGATCACCTTGCGCGCACGCTGCACGCGCGCCGTGTTGGTGCTCACCTCCAGCCCTTCGACGCAGGGCGCCACGCAGGCCGGAATCAGCGTGCGTCCCCGTTTAGGCTCCACCATGCACATGCGGCAGACCGCGTTGGGCGTCAGGTTAGGGTGGTAGCACAGCGTCGGGATTGCGACGCCAATCTCAGCCGCGGCGGCCAGCACGGTCGTGCCGGCCGGCACGGTCAGCGCGTGGCCATCAATGACGACGCCAACCGTGGCCGAATGGGATACATCGTTCATCGCCGAACCCCCTTTGTGTCCTGCGCGGCCCCCAACCCGGGCGGCCGCGCTCGCTATTCGCCTTCGCCCACCGCTTCCCACGACGATGTGTAGAGCAAGCGCGCCACGCTGTCCCAATAGATCGGCTGTTCGTTACGCAGCATGTCAATCATGAAGCTGGCGGATGTCAGGGGCAGGTTGCTGATCGTAGCCGCCGAGCCGGTGTCGAGCAGCAGCCGGATCTCGGCCTTGGCGCTGCCCGCCTGGTGCCAGATGCTGTAGTTGTGAACTTGATTGAGCGCCATAGTGTCCTTTCTTGGAATGATGAATGAACAGTGCAAAGTGCAAAGTGCAAAGTGCCTGGTGGTTTTTTCCGTAGACGCCGAAAGCGAGAAGTTCAGCGTTCAGCGTTCAGCGTTCAGAATTCCAAATTCAAGCCCAACCGTTCGGGCGCGGTGTAGGCGCGCAGGCTGCCGGCGCGCACATAACCCACCAGCGTGATGTTCCACACCCGCGCCAGCTCGATCGAGAGCGCGGTCGGCGAGGTGCGGCTGGCGACGATGGGGATGCGCATCCTGGCCGCCTTGGTGAGCATCTCGGAGCTGATGCGGCCCGTGGAGAGCAGGATCAAATCAGCGGTCGGCTGGCGTTGGCGCAGGCACTGCCCCCACAGGCGATCCACCGTGTTGTGGCGTCCCACATCCTGCGCCACCAGCAGGACCTGGTCGCCGTCGCTCAGGCCGCTGGTGTGAATGCCGCGCGCCGTGCGATAAAGCACGGCCGCCTCCTGCAGCTCCGCCATCAGGCGCATCAGCGTCTGCGGCGGCAGCCGCTGAGCGGAGGTCAGCGGCGCCTGCTGTTCGGTCAGGTCAGCGAAGGTGACGCCGCCGCCGCAGCCAGAGGTGATGATGACGCGCTTGGGCGGCTCAAAATCGGCCTTGCGCAGCCACACATCCACGCACGTACCGCTGGGACACACCGTCACCAGGCGCACGTCGTCCAGCGACTGAATGATCCCCTCCGCGGCCAGGAAACCGAGCGCCAGCGTATCCGGCTCGAACGGCGAGCACATCAGCGTCGCCAGCTCCAGGCCGTTGACATGCAGGCGCAGGAATTCCTCGCCGGGCGCAGCCCCCTCCACCACGCGCCAGCCCTGCTGTTCGTACGCCATGTAACTGCAACTGACCAATCCGTCCATCGCTTCGCTCGATCTCTACTGGCTCTGCCCCTACGGCGCATTACCTCGCACATCAAACCGCAGGGCGGACTTCGCAAGATGGCAGCGACTCCAGTCACCCGATCCCAGTCCGCCGCAGGGCGGACTTCGCAAGGTTGCAGCGACTTCAGTCGCCCGGCCTCAGTCCGCCGCAGGGCGGACTTTGCAAGGTTGCAGCGACTTCGGTCGCCCGGCCCCAGTCCGCCGCAGGGCGGACTTCGCAAGGTTGCAGCGACTTCGGTCGCCCGGCCCCAGTCCGCCGCAGGGCGGACTTCGCAAGATGGCAGCGACTTCAGTCGCCCGATTCCCGCCCAGCCTGAGAGTCGCCGCCAAACAGCGCCACGGCGCTCAAAATCGCCCCGCTTGCGGCCTGGCCCAGGCCGCAGAGCGACGCATCGCGCATCACGCCGGCCAGGTCGTCCAGGTCGAGCCGATCTCCAGGCCGCGCCTGGCCCGTGCGCAGGCGTTCCACGATCTCCACCTGGCGCTGCGTGCCCATCTGGCAGGGGTAACACTTGCCGCACGACTCGTGCGCGAAGAAGTGCGCCACACGCCTCACCACCTCCCAGGGCGCCGCCGCATCGTCCAGCGCCATCACCGCGCCGGAGCCGAGCGTGGCGCCGATTTCACGCAGCGACTGCCAGTCCAGGGCGACATCGAAATGATCGGCGCCCACAAAAGTACCGGCCGCGCCGCCCAGCAGCACGCTGGTGATGCGCCGGCCGGGCAGCGGCCCGCCCGCCTGCGTGAAGAGCAGGTGGCGCAGGGAGCGCCCCAGCGGCAGCTCGTACAGCCCCGGGCGCTGCACACAGCCGCTGACGCAAAAGAGTTTGGCGCCGGGCGATTGCGCGGTGCCGTACTGGCGCAGCCAGCCCGGGCCGTGGCGCACGATCGGCGGAATGTTGAAGAAGGTCTCGACGTTGTTGATGACCGTCGGCTTGCCAAACAGGCCGGCCTGCACCGGGAAGGGCGGCTTGACGCGCGGCATGCCGCGCTTGCCCTCGATAGATTCGAAGAGCGCGGTCTCCTCGCCGCAGATGTACGCGCCCGCGCCCAGGCGCAGCTCGATGTCGAAGTGCAGGTCGCTGCCCAGCAGATGGCGGCCCAGATAGCCGGCGTCGCGGCAGCGCGCCAGCGCGTTGGTCAGCGCCGGCGTCAGGTAAGCATACTCGCCGCGCAGGTAGATGTAGCCGCCGACCTCCCCCTGCCCTTGAATGGCGTAGGCGGCCAGGGTCATGGCCTCGATCAGGCGGAAAGGGTCGCCCTGCAGAAGATAGCGATCCTTGAAGGTGCCGGTCTCGCTTTCGTCCGCGTTGCACACCACCATCTTGGGCGTGGCCGGCTCATCGGCCGCGCTGCGCCATTTGACGCCGGTGGGAAAGGCTGCGCCCCCGCGCCCCACCAGGCCTGACGCCTCGATGGCCTGCACGACCGCGGCCGGCGTCATGACGCTCAGCGCCTGGCGCAGGGCGGCAAATCCACCGCGCTGCTCGTAGTCCGCCAGGCTGTAGGGATCAACCCGGCCCACATCGGCCGCCAGCAGCGCCTCGCCGAGCACCGGCGTCGGCGCAGGGGCTGCCGTGGCGGCGAGCAAGGCCGTCACGTCCTGGTCGCTGTCCAGCCAGGCAAGCAGCGCAGGGGCCGGCAGCGGCGCGTCGTCCAGCAGCAGGGCCGGCGCCTCGGCGCAGCGGCCCAGGCAGGGCATCAACTCAAGGGTGAACATGCCGTCGGCGCTGGCGTCGCCGTGCTGGCGCAAGCCCGTCTGGTTGGCGATGGCAGCCAGCAGCGCTTCGCTGTTGGCCGGCCGCGCCAGGGCGCAGGCGACATCGTCGCACACGCGCAGCAGGTGGCGGCCGTGCGGCTGGCTGTAGAGCATCGTGTAGAAGTCAATCACGCCGTAGATGTCGGCCACGGGCACGGCCAGCGCCGCGCCGATGCGGGTCACCAGCTCAGGCGCGAGCCAGCCGTGTGCGCGCTGCACGGCCAGGAGGCAGGGCAGCAGATGGGCGCGGCCCTTGCCCTGGAAGGTTGCCAGGACGGACGCGACCGTCTCGGATGGCGACAGCACGGGTAAAGACATCGCTGGTGTTCCTGATCGAAAACGCACGGAATTTCAAGGCCCACGACCATCGGTGCTGACGGCAGGGCGGCCCAGTCCTGGGTTCGGGCTGGGATTGACACGGTAAGGACGGGATTATACCCGCGTTGGCGGTGGTTTGCAAGCGGACGCCCTGATGACCTGATGAGGGTGCATTTCAAACTCGGGGCAGATCGGGCGACTGCAAGTCGCTGCAACGATTGCAAAGTCCACCTGCGT
>DAISHS010000290.1:0-5704 GCA_036822415.1 Chloroflexota bacterium | reverse complement strand
ATCGTTATCCACCTGACTTCGCCGCCAGCCGGCAGCGCGCCCTCGACTTTTTTGGCAGCCTGGCCTGAGACTCTGGGGGCTTTGCGGTGTCATGCTCTCTCACCACGCACACAGGCGTTCGCGGTAGGGCAGGTTTCGCTGCTGGTTTTTTAACGCAAAGACGCCAGGATGCAAGGGCGCAAGAAAAAACAATAGCGTCCTGGCGCCTTGGCGTCTTGGCGTTGATTTCTGGCTCACCGTAGAGAGATCATCAGACCTTTGTCCCTTTGTGGTGAGCCGTGCCCTGCGGCCGCGCGCGTGCTTCCAGCAACATCCTCACTCGTAGCGAAATCGGCGCACGCCGATCACGAAGAAGACGGCGGCGAAGCCGAGCAGCACAGCCATCTCAGGCAGGATGCCGGTCAGGCCTTCGCCGCGCATGACCAGATCGGTCATGGCGCGCATGGCCCAGGTCGTCGGCAGGATGTGCACGATCGTGCGCACCGTAGGCGGGAAGGCCTCCAGCGGCCACATGCAGCCGCCCAACATCCCCATCGTCATCCCCAGCATGATGCTCAGGCCATTGGCCTGGCCTGGCGTCTTGACAAAGGCGCCGAGCATGACGCCGAAGGCCACAGCCGCCAGACCGAACGTGAGCAGAAGCAGCAGCAGGGCCAGCGGCGATTGGCCCCAGTTGACTTTGAGGACGAAGAAGCCAAATCCGGCCAGGAGCAGCATCTGCACCAGACCAATGCTGAGCTGCCCACCAATGGCGCCTGACAGGTAGGTGCGGCGTGTGACCGGCAGGGTGAACAGGCGGCGCAGCGTGCCGGTGGTGCGTTCCATCGCGAACAACTCCGACGCGCCCAGGAGCGGAATGAACACCCACACAATGAGCTGGCCGGCCGAAGCCTGCGCCGTGCCGTCGAACGGCCGCGTGTTGGCCGCCGCAGCCGGCCGGATGATCTCCACCCGCGCGGGCGCCGCCTCCAGCGCCTGCTGCGCGGCTTCCAGGCTGGACTCGAAATAGGCGCGGCGCTCGCTGTCGCCGGCAAAGGGGCGCAGCCGGGCCGCTTCGTCCACGCTCAAGGTGGCCGCGGTCAGCGCCTGGCTGACCCGCTCACTGGCGCCGCGAATTCCCTGCTCCGCGGCCAGGTAGTTGGTGTTGGTTCGATCACTGCGCACCTCCAGCGCGGCCGGCTGACCGCTCTGCAGCGCGGCTTCGAAACCGGCCGGCACGATCAGCAGGGTGACGGCTGCGCGCTGGGCAAAGCGCGCTTCGGCGTCCGCGCGGGTCGTCTCCAGGGGGCGCACCGAGGTGGACTCCGTCAGCCGCGTCAGCAGGGCCGCGGCCAGGGCGCTGTGATCTTCGTTGACCACGAGGATGTTGATGCGGCTGTCGCCGCCCTGGCTGCTGCTGAAGCCGGCCACAATGATCGTAAACAGGATCGGCAGCACCAGGAAAAAAATCAGCTCGATTGGACTCGTGAAGCGCAAGAGAATGTCCTTGCGCATGATGGCTAAAATTTGGTTCATGATGGCCTCCAGGCGTTGTCAGCGCCGGCAGACGGTCGTCCGCTCAGCGGCTGAGCAGCCCTTTGCGTCGGAAAATGAAAATAGCCACGATCAGCAGCACGCCGGCCATGGCCAGCAGCGCGGCGAGGATCGGCAGCAGGTCAGGCAAGGCGCCGCCTTGCGCCAGGCGCGTGAATCCGTCCTGGCCCCAACTGTTGGGCGTCAGGCGGCCAAGCAGCGCCAGCGGGCCTTGCAGCGCGCTGCCAAAGAAGCTGCCGCCCAGCAGGCCAAAGAGCAGGGTCATCGCCATGCCCAGGCCAGAAACTTGACCGGGATTACGCGCCAGCGCGGCCAGCAGCATCCCCCAGCCGGTGGCCGCGCTGACCGCGGCGATGATCAGCGGCGCCAGAGCCAGCGGGTCGCCCCAACGCAGACCAAAGAGCAGCGTGCTGCCCCCGATCAGAATGGTCATCTGCGCCAGGCCGATCAGGAAGGTGCCGAGCATCTTGCCCGCAAGCACCTGCCCGGCGTCCGTTGGGCTGGTCAACAGCCGGGCCAGGGTGCCCTCGCGCTGTTCAGCCAGCAAGCTGCGGCCGCCGAGGCTGACGGTGTACATCAGGAAGAGCAGGGCCATGCCCGGCGCCAACACCGACAGCGGATCGAACGCACGCGGCGAGCCGGCTTCGTTGCTGTCGGCGACCAGGGTGATACGCGGGGCGCTGCCGCCCTGGGCCAGCAGGCGTGCGCCCAGGCCCTGCGCCACGGCGCCAACGTCGGCTGGCTGCACCAGGCCGCTCTGCACCAGCTGACTGAGCGCCACCAGGCTGCTGACCCGTCCAGCTTCAACCCGGCTGATGAAGGTGTCCACGATGGATTGAATGATGCCGCCGCTCAAAGGCCGCGCGGGGCTGAGAATGACCTGGATCGGCACGACGGCGCTTGTGGGCGCGGTCGCCGTGCTGCGCGGGATGATGCTGTCGCTGAAGCCGGCCGGGATGATGACGGCCCCCGCCACGGCGTTGGCTGTCACCTGCGCACGGGCCGCCTCTGGGTCGCTGCCCAGGGTGGGCGTCAGTAACCCCGCCAGATCGGGCGCGGTGAAGACATCCACCAGCGCCTGGCCCAGGCGCCCATTGTCCTGGTTGATGACAATGACCGGTATGTCCTGGATGCCGGTGGTATTGCTGCCTGAAAAACGGCCGGTGACCAGCCCCATGCCCAGGGTCAGGGCAAAGGGCGCGGCCAGCATCAGGATGAGCGCGGCGCGGTCGCGAAAGATGACGGTCAGGTCTTTCCAACCAATGATAAAAATTTTGCGCATGACAAGCCTCCGCCTGACTCAGTCGCGCAGCGCACGGCCGGTCAGGTGCAGAAAGACCGCTTCCAGGTTTGGCTCTTCCATGTCCACCGAGCGAATTTTAGCCTGCATCTGGTCAGCCTTGACGATGACCGGCGACATGGCGATTTCGGCTTCAGGCACGAGCAGCACAACCTGGTTGTCGGTCGTTGAAACGTGGAGGACATCGGGCAGGGTGCGCAGCGCGGCGGCCAGGACGTCGACATCGGCGCCTTCGGCCAGGTGCAGACGCAGGATATCATGCTCCCCGATCATCCTGGTCAATTCGGCCTGGGTGCCCAGCGCAATTAGCTGGCCGTGGTCAATGATGCCCACCCGATGGGACAGCTCTTCCGCTTCTTCCATGTAGTGCGTGGTGTAGAGAACGGTCATGCCCTGCTGGTTGAGGGCTTTGACGGCGTCGAGAATGTTGCGCCGGCTCTGGGGGTCAATGCCTACCGTCGGCTCGTCCATGAACAGGATGCGCGGCTGATGCAGAAGGCCGGCGCCAATGTTGACCCGGCGCTTCATGCCGCCCGAATAGGTTTTGACGCGCTGGTTCGCCTTGTCGCTCATGCCGATCTGCGCCAGCACCTCGTCCACGCGCTGTTTCAGCGCGGCGCCGGACATGCCCGCCATGCGGCCCCAGAACGTCAGGTTTTCACGTGCGCTGAGGTCTTCGTAGAGGGCGATTTCTTGCGGCACCACGCCAATCACGCGCTTGACTGCCATGGACTCCTGGCGGATGGAATAGCCGGCGATGCGGGCATCGCCCGCGGAGGGTTCCAGCAAGCAGGAGAGCATCGAGAGGGTGGTGGTCTTCCCGGCGCCGTTGGGGCCAAGCAGGCTGAAGACCTCTCCTTCCTCGATGGCGAAGGAAACGCCTTTCACCGCCTCATTATCGCCGTAGCGTTTCTTAAGGTTAATGGCTTCGAGAATAGTAGACATCGTTCGACTCTCTTGAGGTATGGACGGCCTGGCACGGTTTCGTCGCGGCGTTCAGCGTACGCAGAAGCGCCCGCGCCCAGCCTGGCCGATGAACTGTCCGTCGTCAACAATGATCTCGCCGCGGCTGAGGGTGGTGACAGGATAGCCGCTGACCTGAATGTCCTCGTATTGGCTGTAGGGAATGGCGGAGTGGAGTGTGGCTGCGCGCAACGTGACCTGGCGCGTGGGGTCGAAGAGGACGATGTCCGCGTCCGCGCCGGGGAGCAGCTCGCCTTTGCCCGGCAGGCCAAAAAGGCGCGCCGGCGCGCTGCAGCACAGCTCGACCCAGCGCGGGCGGCTGATTTGCCCCGTGCGCACGCCGAAGGTGTGCATGAGCGCCAGGCGGGTTTCGATGCCGGAAATGCCGCCGGCCGTGCGCGTGAAATCGTCCGCGCCAGCCTGCTTTTGCTCATCGGGGTGGGGACAATGATCGGTCGAGATGACATCCAGGCTGCGGCCGGCCAGCGCACGCCAGAGCGCCTGTTGCTCGAGCTGGTCGCGGATGGGCGGTTGACACAAAAAGCGCAGCGCCTCTGGTCGTGGGCGTAGATAAGCGGAATCGTCCAGGACCAGGTAGTGCGGACAGGTTTCACCAAAGGCAATTTGACCGCCGGCGCGCGCCAGCGCCAGGGCATGGCTGGCTTCGGCGCAGGAGATGTGGAAGATGAGCACGCGCGCGCCGGTCAGCCGCGCCAGGGCCAGCACGCGGTTCACCGCCTCCCCTTCGGTGATGGCCGGCCGGCTGTGCGGATGCCAGCGCGGTTCGACCTGACCGGCCGCGACGAAGCGCCGCGTCAGCGTCTGAATCACCGGCCAGTTTTCGGCATGCACCACGGCCAGCCCATCCACCGCGGCCACCGCTTCCAACGCCTGCAGCAGGGCATCGTCTGGCAGATAATAACCGGGGTAGGCGGTGTAGAGCTTGAAGGAATAACAGCCGGCCTGGCGCGCCAACGGCACTTCGTCCCGCCAGGCCGGCCGCGTGGCAATCATGGGGCCGGTCAGCGTCATGTGCAGGCCGTAGTCAATCACCACGCGCCCATCGGCCTCGGCGCGTCGTTCGGCCAACGCCTGCAGCAGGGACTGTTCGGGCCGTGGATCCACGAAATCAACGAAGCTGGTGACGCCGCCGTGCGCCGCGGCCACGCTGCCCTGGTAAAAATCATCCGCGGTGCGGCCATAGGCGGTATGCAGGCTGAGATGGACATGGCCGTCCACCGCGCCGGGCAGAACGTAGAGGCCATCCGCGTCCAGGGTGCGGCGGCCTGTAAGACCATGACCGATGGCTGCGATCTTTTCGCCTGAGACCGCCACATCGGCCGTCAGTTCATGGGTGGCCGTGATGACCCGGCCGCGACGAATCACCAAATCGTAGGACATCAGTGCACCTCGTTAGACTGACTCGACGCGCAGACCTTCCCAGCCCACGAGACGCGCCAGATCGGTCTGCAGCGCCTGGCTGTAAGTAACGGGATCGTTAGGAAAATCGAGCATGAGCCGCTGCGCGCCCTGGGTCAGGTAGAGCACAAAATGATCCTGGCTTTGGGCGTCGCGGTGACGCCGCATCAGCTCGTAGATTTGACCGAGACGGCGCTTGTCCTCTTCGACGCTGCTGCGCAGAACAGCCACATGCACTCTGCGCGGCCGCGGGGCGTCGGTTGCGTCCGCGATCGTGTCATCCGCCCGCAGGCGCCCCACAACCCCTGGGGCTAAATCGGCGGTCGCATGGTCCGCAGCCTCAGGCCGCGCGGGGGCGGTCACGGCTGCGGCGGCGTAAACGGCCGGCCTCTCGCCTCCCTCATGAACGCCGGGAGCTGGCGCGGCAATGGCGGGTTGGTAGGGGGTCTGCGCCGCAATGGCGGGCTGGTAGGGGGTCTGCGCCGCGGC
>DAISHS010000289.1:0-5738 GCA_036822415.1 Chloroflexota bacterium | reverse complement strand
CCAGCGCGGCGCTGAAAATGCCCGGCGTGGTGCGGGTCATGACCGCGGCGGACCTCGAAAACAAGATGATGCCGCTGCCTTGCGTCTGGATACCGGGCGGCGTGGAGAGTCACTTCCCCTCGCATCCCTTTGGTGTGCCGGGCGCGGGCAATGTCCTGGCCACGGATCGTGTGCGTTACATCGGTGATCCAGTGGCCGTCGTGGTGGCCGAGACGCGCTACCAGGCGCATGACGCCCTCTCTGCAATCAAAGTGGACTATCATCCTCTGCCCGTGGTGGTGGACGCCGAAGAGGCGTTGAAAGCGGGCGCGCCGCAGCTGCATGACGAAGTAGCCAATAACCTCAACGCCTACATTCCGTATGGCAACAAAGAGGCCGCTGAGCGCGCGATTGCTGAGGCCGAGGTCAAGGTATCCTTGTCCATTATCAACCAGCGCACCATCAACAGCCCCATTGAGCCACGCAGCGCCATCGGCGAATACGACGCGGCGACCGGCGAGTTCACGCTGCGCGCTTCGACGCAATCACCGCACGATCATCGCCTTTTGCTGGCGCTGATGATCCTGGGCGTGCCGTTCAACAAGGTGCGCGTCATTGCGCCGCAGATCGGCGGCAGCTTTGGCACCAAAGGCTATATTTATGCCGACATGCCGCTCGTGCTTTTCCTGGCGCGTGAGCTGGGGCGCCCCATCAAATGGGTTGACACACGCAGCGGGCTGATGCGTTCCACGGTGCAAGGCCGCGACCAGAAGATGTACGCCACCCTGGCGGGTACGCGCGACGGCAAAATCACCGCGCTGCGCTGCACGAGCTACGCCAATCTGGGCGCTTATCCTTCGACCATTGGTCCTGGCGTGGCGACAGCCATGGTCGGCCGCAATGTCACCAGCGTCTACGATATTCCGAATCCGTTCTGCGAAATCTACGCCGTCTTCACGAACATCGCTTCGCTTGGCGCGCAGCGTGGATCGGGGCGCGCCGAGGCAACGTTCCTGATCGAACGCTTGATTGACCGTTTTGCCCAAGAGATCGGCATGGACCCGGCCGAGGTGCGGCGCAAGAACTTGGTCAAAGCGACGCAGATGCCCTTCGACAACCGCATGGGCTGGATGTACGATTCTGGCGATTATCCCACGTCGCTGGAAAAGGCGCTGACCATGGCCGGCTATGCCGACACCAGCGCCCGCCGCCAGTCGGCGCGGCAGCGCGGCAAACGCTACGGCATCGGCATGGCGCCGTTCGTCGCGGTCAGCGGCGTCGGCCCCTCCTCACGCATGGCCAAGGAAGGCATGTTGGGCGGCACCTGGGAAAGCGCGAACATCAAGGTGCACCCCACCGGCGAGGTCAGCGTCATCATCGGCTCCAAGCCGCACGGGCAGTCGCACGAGACGACTTTTGCCCAAATTGTGGGCGAAGTGCTCGGCATTGACATTAGCCAGATCGAAATTCTGCACTCCGATACCAAGCGCGCCCCCTTTGGGCAGGGCAGTTATGGCAGCCGCTCCTTCAGCGTTGGCGGCGCGGCGACCTTCAAAGCGGCCCAAGAGATCAAGGCAAAGGTCATCAAAATGGCCGCGCATATGTTCAAGGTTCCCGAATCAGAGGTCGTTTACGAGGGCGGCAAGGCCTATCCAAACGGCAGCCCGGACAAAAAACAGACCTTGCAGGAAATTGCGCTGGCGTTGTGGTACGGTTGGGACATGCCGCCTGGCATGGAGCCAAGCCTGGAAGTTACAACATTCCTCGATCCCCCCGGCTTCAACTTTCCCTATGGCGCGCAGGTGGCCGAGGTGGAAATTGACGAGCAGACCGGGCAGGTTGAGGTGACGCACGTCTTCAGCGTGCATGACGCCGGCACGATCGGCAATGCGCAGGTCCTCGACGGCCAGGTGCATGGTGGAATTGTGCACGGCCTGGGCCAGGCCCTTTTCGAGCAAGCCATGTATACCAGCGAAGGCCAGCTGTTGACCTCCAACCTGTCGGAGTATGCGCTGCCGCGGGCGACGCAGCTGCCCAACTTCGACATTGCCAGCATGGTAACCCCGACCCCACACACAGCCTTTGGCGCCAAGGGCGCCGGTGAGCTTGGTACCATCGGCGTGGCCGCGGCGGTGGCGAACGCCGTCTGCGATGCGCTGGCCGACCTGGGAATCCGGCATCTGGATATGCCATTCACACCAGAAAAGGTCTGGCGCGCGATGCGCGACGCCCAGGCGAATGGCGGCTCGCGGCGGGCCTGAGCGCCCGCGCCGTGACCTGAAGACTAGGGAGAATGGCGCCGGACGCCCACTCTCAACCGTTGCAGCAGGAGCTTAAACTATGATTCCAGCTTCTTTTGATTACGCCGCTCCCACCAGCCTGGAGGAGGTCGTTACCTTACTGCAGGCGCACCAGGGGGCCAGGGTTTTGGCCGGTGGGCACGATTTGTTGACTCAGATGAAATTGCACCACCTGACGCCGCCAATGCTTGTTGACCTGCGCCAGATTCGTGGCTTGCGTGGGATTACGAAGGTTAGCAACCCCGATTTTCTGCAGATCGGGGCGATGACCACCTGTACGGAAATTGCGCTGCACGCTGAGGTGCTGACGCAGGCCACGGCCCTGGCCGAAGCGGCCGCCAGTATCGGCGACATGCAGGCGCGCAACGCGTCCACCATCGGCGGCAACCTGGCCTTTGGCGATCCCGCGGCCGATTTGCCTGCGGCCCTGCTGGCGCTCGATGCGTCCATCGTGACGCAGAGCGCGCAGGGCGGGCGCACCATCCCGGCCGATCAGTTTTTTGCTGGCTCGTTCCGTACGGTTCTGGAGCATGATGAGGTCATCACTGCGGTGCACATTCCGCTGCAGAAGGGCGGGCGCCGCAGCGCGTACGAGAAATTCAAGAATCCGGCCAACGGCTATCCGATCGTGGGCGTTGCCGCCAGCCTGGTGCGCCAGGAAAACGGCGCCATTGTCAGCTGCCGGCTCGGCTTCACCGGCGCCGAGGCGCATCCCCAACGTTTGTATCAGGCCGAAGAAGCAATCAAGGGCAAAAAGGCCAGCGCAGCCGCCTTCAGCGCCGCGGTGGCTTTGGGTGTGGTCGGCTTGAAGGGTCGCAGCGATCTGTACGCATCGGGTGAATATCGCGTGCACCTGATCACGGTCCTGGCCGAACGGGCGCTGGCACGCGCCCAGGCCGGTTGATAACAGAGCAAAGGACAGGCAGCCGCAGGCTGCGCAGTCCGGCACATTCTTAAATAGATCACAGGAGAGTATCATGTCAGACGCCGTTACGATTGGTCGCCGTTTTTTTGAAGAGTTGCTCGGCAAGGGCGACGCCAGTGTCGCCGATGAAATCCTTGCTGACGACATCGTGATGCACCACCCCAGCAGCCCAACGCCGGTTACGCCGCGGGCCGCGGTCCAGGGTTTTCTGGGCGCCTTCCGCGCCGGGTTCCCTGACATGCAGATGACGGTTGAGGATGCGTTCGGCTCGGGCGAGAAAGCCGTCGTGCGCTGGCACATGCAGGGCACGCAGACCGAAAACCTGTTTGGCATTCCGCCCACGGGCAAGTTCGTCAGCGTCAAGGGCATCAGCGTCGTTCGCGTGGTGAACGGCAAGATCGTCGAGGACTGGGTCAGCGAGGACACCATGGGCTTGATGCAGCAGCTGGGCATCATCCCCACGATGGGGTAACGCGATGGCCCCAACATCGTTGCCAGGACGGCAGCCACTGGGTTGGCGTCCTGGCTCGATTGAAAAGCCAATCAAAACAGGCCGTTGAAGGAGTAATAATAAATGGCAACAGAAAAATACGACTATATTGTAGTGGGCGCTGGGGCCAGCGGATGTGTCATTGCCAATCGGCTGAGCGCCAATCCGGCATTGAAAGTTTTGATTCTCGAAGCTGGCGCGATGGATACGCACCCTGGCATCCATGAATTGGGCGGTTTTGTTCCGTTGTGGGGGTCCGATTATGACTGGAAGTTCGCCACCGAGCCGCAGAAAGGCATGGGCGGGCGCCAGATCATCATCAACCAGGGGCGCGTCATCGGCGGCGGCACGTCGATCAATGCCATGATGTATGTACGTGGCAATCGCCGCAACTATGATCAGTGGAACGCGCTGGGCGCGGACGGCTGGAGTTTCGACGATGTGCTGCCCTATTACAAACGCATCGAGGATTACGAAGGCGGCGCCTCTGAGTATCACGGCGTCGGCGGCCCGCTCAAGGTGCGTGATTGCCCCGACCCGGACATGCGTTCGGAAGCCTTTCAGCATGGCGCAACCGAGCTGGGCTATGATGGACCTTACTGGGACAACAACGGCGCGCGCCAGGAAAATGGCGCCGGCTTTTTGCAGTTCCATGTGAACGACCAGGGCGAGCGCGCCAGCGCGGCCACGGCTTATCTGGCGCCAGCCATGAAGCGGCCCAACCTGACCGTGCGCACCGAAGCCGAAGTCACGCGCGTTTTGTTCAGCGGCACGCGCGCCAGCGGCGTAGAATACGTGCACCAGGGACAGGCTGTGCAGGTGGAAGCCGAGCGCGAGGTCATTCTGAGCGGCGGCGCCTTCCTGTCGCCCAAGCTGCTGATGCTCTCAGGCATTGGCCCGGCCGATCATCTGCAGGCGCATGGCCTCGACGTGCTGGTGGATCTGCCTGGCGTCGGCCAGAATTTGCAGGACCATGTGCAGCTGCCGGTGGTTTTTCGTTCCCTGGTTGAACTGCCCCAGCCGTCCCTGCTGACGGGCAATGTGCTGTTTGTGCGCACCCGCGCCGGAACCGATGCGGCCCCGCCCGATCTGCAAATGAACTACACCCCGGCGGTGCCCAAAGCGCTCTCGTCGGTGCTAAATTTTGGCGTGCCGGCCAGCATCTTCCTGCCCATTCTGATCCAGCCCTACAGCATCGGTGAAGTACGGCTGCGCTCGGCCAACCCGCTCGATGCGCCGTCCATCAATCCCAACTATCTGCACCAGGATGCCGATGTGCAGGTGCTGGTGGCCGCGGTCAAGCTGGCGCGCGAGATTGCCAACACCAAAGCCTTTGCCGGGCTGAACGGCGGCGAGATCGTCCCTGGACCGGATGCTGATCTGGAGGCTTTTATTCGAGCGCAAAGCTCGACCCTGTGGCACCCGGCCGGCACCTGCAAAATCGGCTACGATGCGCGCGCGGTGGTTGATCCCTCGCTGCGTGTCTACGGTGTGCAGGGGCTGCGTGTGGCCGATGCTTCGGTCATGCCCACCGTAACGAGCGGCAACACCGTGGCGCCTTGTTTCTTGATCGGCGAAAAAGCAGCCGACATGATTCTGAGCGCTTGAGCAACCCGACCGCGGCTGATATAACATCAGCAATCCTTTGTGGAGGTTAACCTTATGAAAAACGTGCCCGACACCGCGCTGGGCCGCATGTATCGCGAGCATATTCAACTGATTCTGGACAAGAACATTGATGCGCTGCTCGATCAATATACCGATGATTGCCTGCTCATCAGCAGTTTCATGAAAACGCCGCTCTACTACCGCGGCAAAGCGCAGCTGCGTGAGCACATGCAGGGGATTTTGGGCATCGAAGGTCTGGAGAGCGACATCGCCTTCTGGGCCGAGACCGAAAACCCGCAGACGTTGATGATCGTCGAAGCGATCCAGATGACCGCCGGCGGCCAGAAGGCCGAGATGCGTTTCGCCGATAGCTGGGTGTTGCGCGACGGCAAGATCATGATCCACTTCGCCGGCATGACTCAGTATCCGGATGGTT
>DAISHS010000288.1:0-5774 GCA_036822415.1 Chloroflexota bacterium | reverse complement strand
GTCACAACAGCAATTGGGCAGTATGGTTCGCCGTCATGGGGAGCGAGTCTCGTTGGGCGGGTTTGGTGCTTGGGTCTGGCCCAACCCTGGTTCCATCTGATGCCTGCGCCGGTGGGGTCAGGGGTCACGAAAGATTCGCCAGCCGCACGCCCAGCTTACACTTGCCGTTAGGCATTCCAAGGGACGTCATGCCGGGATGTGGCGACGATGAGCACAAAAACTGCGTGTGAGGTAGACAGGTACTCTGTGGTCTACACAAGAGACGACTTGCAGGAAGCGCTTCCACCGATAGCTTCACTCATCAGCAAGTCTGAAAAAGCCCAGCAGAAACTGGCGTCGGGAACGTGGCAACATACGATGCTCCGAGACAACCTTAATGCGTTACACCTTGCGTCTGCGCTGATGAACCAGGAAACTGGCGATACGGCTAGTTTCACACGGGACGATTTACAAGAAGCCCTCGGTGCGTTGGCTTCGATGATCAGCAAGGCCGAGAAAGCTCAGGCAAAGTTTTCACCGGGAACTTCCCAACACACGTTGCAGCGAAACAGGCTCACGGCGCTGCGCACAGCGGAAGCATTGATGAAGGTGGAGTTGGATAAGGGCTAAATCTGCGGGGATTCCGTGTGGCCGGATGAAAGCGGTCAACGAATAAGCAGCGAATCAACGAGTGTTCGCATCGGCTAGCATTTTGCAGATTCGGCCTAAGGTGGGCCGGCAACGCGCTTGCTCCGCCGGGAAGGCCCAACAAGCGTTTGCAGCCGACCGCTGACCGTCGTAAAATTGGAAGGTCAAATCAGTCGGTCAGCAGCGGCTGAACCGCAGGCCGTTAGGCGGCACGTTGTACACGGGAAGTAATATCAGGTCAATCCGTGAAACACCTTGTAGTTTTAGTTGCGTTGTTGTTTGTCGTTGTGGCGTATGGATCAATGCCACAACCAACCCAATCGCCTGTGCATTTGCCGCAAATCTCAGCGTTGCCAACGCCAACTTTGATTCCGGCAACACCAACTCTTAGGCCAACAGCATCAGGTACCCCATCGCCAACACCGTGGCCGACTGTGACATTTGTTTCGCCAGCAACTCCTGTTCCAATAAGCGTGAGCAAGGTCACGACCAAGCCGTTTGAAATCCCTGAAATTCCAGCTACGATCTATGTTCCATACAACTATACGCTGGTCAAGAATGACGAACTGGATCGCAGAGGAGCCTTTGTTTCGTACAACTTCAGTCAGACGGTAATCGTCAGTCCTTCACAGAATTCATATTTCCCGGCAGAACCGCCGTATTTCTTTGAAATCCAATTCTTCTCGCAAGAATCCATAAGTCAGTTCTTAGCGAGGTGCTCAACCCAGCCTCAATGCTTTGAAGGCGATTATCCAAATCTGGCAAGGTACATCGGCCAGAAGGAAGCACTCGAGAAACGCAATGACTATCACGAACCTTTTCAAAACTACAGCCTCCAAAAGTTTGGAGCTGCTTACTACCTAGTGTCAACAATGCGGTGCGTCGGCGCAGTATGCGCGTTCCGAGGATACACAACTTTTTTAAAAGACGTCAAAGTTGATATTTGGATAATGATGACAGATGCATCACAGGCAGGCTTAAGTGACGAACTGTTCTCGTCGTTTGAGATCAAGAAGTGACACTACAGGCAGCGAATAACCGAATGCGCGCATCGCCGATGTTTGACCAGTTCGGGTTCAGGTTGCCCGGTATAGATCATGGAAATAGTTACTGGACAAAATACCTGCCGGTTGACGGCGCTTCCAGGATAGCCGATGGCAGCGCCGTAAGGCGCGGGCAGCAGATCGCTTCGCATCTGAGGATGCTCACTCCGCTGGGTTCGTATCTGAGGATGCTCACTCCACTATCCACTATCCACTCTAACGCGGCGTCACCCACTGCGCAAAAAGATCGTCCAGCTGGCAGGCGCAGGCTGTTTCGGCCGCGGCCAGAAAATCCTGACCGGTGGCCGTGCGCCAACGATAGGCGGCAATGAAGTCTTCGAGGAATTGCGCAAAGACGTCATCGCCCATCTGCGCACGCAGCGCCAGTAGAAAGAGCGGGCCTTTCCCGTAGACAATGGCGCCGTACGCGCGTCCCGCATAACTGGCTACCGGCAGTCCAATCGGTTGATCGTCGGTAGCCTTGACCCGATCCCAGCGCTCATTGAACGAACGCACGACGCCCGCGCGGCCATCCGCGCCGTAATGACCTTCGTAGTAAAGCACCGTGGCATACTGCGTCAGCGCTTCGTCCAGCCACGGCTCGCGCACCTGATCGTTGCCGAGCAGGTTGTACCACCACTGATGCGCCACTTCGTGCACCGTCGCAATCTCAAAGAAAGAGCCGTTCCCGTCTATTTGATCGTACAGGCGATCGCCAATGACCACGAGGCCGGGATATTCGACGCCGCCGGCGTCGGTTGGCGTAGCCACAACGTCGAGTTCGGTGTAAGGGTAAGGGCCAAAAGCGGTCTGATAAATACTCAGCGCTTCGCCAGCCCAGTTCAGAGCCGCCTGCCCGCCTGGCTCGTGCTCTGGCGCGTAGTACGAATTGATCGTGATGTCGCCGACCTGACGGCTTGAGACCTGGAAGTCGCGACTGGCAACCAGGTTGAATTCACGCTGCGGCCCGCCCACGAAATAGACGGTTTGTGTGCCATCGGCATTGCTCTCGGTTTCAAGCGTGACGCCAGTCGCAACCAGGGTCAGCGCGGCGGGAGCAGTCACCCAGACATCGTAGAGGCCCGGATCGGCCGTTGTCATGTCGCCAAAGAGCGGCGGGATCTCCAAGTCCCAGCCGGCGGAGCCAATGCGGGGCGCCGTCGGATAGAATTGCGCCAGGGCCAGCACGCCAGCCGCATAACCAAAGGTACTGTAGTTGCCGCCGCCTTCGTTGGGCAGGCGCGCCTCAAATTCCAGGTAGAGTTCAAGGGTCTTTCCCGGCGCCAATGGCTCTGCCAATGACGCCACGGCCGCCGAATTTTCAGCCAGCAGGCGCGGTGCAACGGCCGCCCCGGCTATCATCAGGCGCTGGATGGTGATCACCATCTCGCTGCGTCCTAGGTTGGGATAAAGCCGCAGCGGCAGCTCCGTCAGCGCCGCTGCGCTGTTGTTCGTGAAGTGCAGCCAAGCGCGGCCGGTCACGCGGCGCGCCTCAAGATCAAGCTGAATGTCAAGCTGATAGTGCAATGGTGGACGGGCGGCGGCCAGGTCAGCCTGCGTCGAAGGGCGCAAGGCCTGGGCAAAGCGACTCAGGTCAGTCCAGGAGGCTGGGGCCGGCGCGCCATTGGCCAATGGCGTATCCGTTGCTGTGCGCGTCGGCATGGGCGTGGCCAAAGGCAGCGTGGCCGTAGGCGGCGGGGCTGGCGTCGTCGTGCGCAGGGGCGCGCATGCGCTCAAAACAACAACGACAAGCAGCAGACGTGACATGCGTCGTAATGGCGTTTTTCGCATCGAAAACCTCTCCGCGCTAAGCGATCAGCCGGGCCAGTTTATCAGGGCACGCTGCTGAGCACCCATTCCTGAAAGATGCTTTGCAGCGATTTCCCGCTCATGCGTTCGGCCAAACTGATGAAATCGGACGGCTGCACTTCCCGAAAACGATAGCGCTGCACATAGGCTTTCAGGATGCGAAAGAACATGTCATCGCCCACGGCCTGGCGCACGGCATGGAAGAAAAGCGCGGCCTTGGCGTAAACGATGGTTTCGTAGCGTCCCGCGCCGAACGCGGTGGCCGGTTGATTGACCACGGCATCCAGGCCGTTGTTGCGGGCGTAAGTCACCGGCATTTGCCAACGGTTGACCAGCAAACTGTCGGCGGCCGCCTGCCCATGCACGGCCTCCCAGTACACATAGGTCGAATACTCCGCCAGGCCCTCGTCGAGCCACGGTGTGCGCACCGGATCATTGCCCACCATGTTGTACCACCACTGGTGGCCGACCTCATGGGCGATGAGAAATTCAAGGTCCTGCGGCCGTTGGCGATACAAATCAATCCCGATCAAATCGAGAGCCGGGAATTCCATGCCTCGGTACTGCAAGGGCGAAGCCACGATGTCCATCATGGGGTAAGGGTAGCGGCCGTAGTGATCCTGGTAGACGCGCAGCGCGGTGGCGGCCGTTTGCAGGGCTTGCTTGCCGGTAGCCTCATCGCCGGTCAGGAAGTATGAGTTGACCGTGGTGCTGTATGCGGTCGTGGACAAGACCTGAAAATCAGGGCTGAGGGTCATCATCCATTCACGGATCGGGCCGCTCGTCCAATGCCAGGTGTCTACGCCATCGCTGGACGAGGTGCGGGCCAGCAGGACGCCGGTGGCGACGACGGTGAAAGTGCTGGGCACCGTCGCGGTAACCTGGTAGAGCGCGGCCTGCGTAAAGGCTGTATCTCCGTAGGTCGCGGGCATATCCAGACGCCAGGGGATGGATTGACCGGCGGCTGCGGCCGCTTCATCGAAGACGGCCAGCACGGGATAGGCCAGCGGCAGATTCAAGATGCCCTGACTGGCGCCAAAGAGGACGTAGGGCGTGGTCGGCGCCGGCGCTTCCACGGAAAAAACCAGGTCAATGGTCAACGAAGCGCCAGGCGCCAGCGGCTGCGGCGGCACTACGCGGATTGCTGTACGCTCGGCGGCGTAGCTAAACGGCAGCGGCTGCCCATCCTCTTGAACACTGCTGATGTCCAACGCGCCGTCATAGTGCGCTAGATTGGGAAAGAGATGGAAATAGAGATCGCCCCAGCTCACCTGGGTGTCATTGGTGACAACGACCTCCTGACTGCCCTGGACCGTGCGCGCCCAGGGGTCAATCTGCAAATCCAGGGTATAGCGCTGCCAATCGCTGCGGCTGTCCAGGATATTCTGGCTGAGCGGGGTCAGGCCGGCGCGATAAGCTGCCCATGGATCGGGCTTGGGGCGGCTGAAGAAGGTGCAGCTGGCCAGCAGCAACAGCAGGGCGCCGGCGATCAGCCCCGCGCCCAACATGCTGCGGCATCTTTTCCAAATTGGATTTGGGATCGTCATGGGCTACCGTTAAGCAGATGGATGAATTCCAGGAGATGGCGCGGCCGTTTTCATGGTCAAACGAGCGCCGGCAGCGATCAAGGTCAGGCCAAGCAGCGCGCCGGCCGTCAGCAGCCAGGGCAAGGGCAGGCCGACGCCTGTATCGGGCGGTTGACCGTTCTGCGCAGAGCCAGCCCGCGTGTTACAATCGGCCGTCACCTGATACTGGATGTAGCCTTCAGGGAAAACGAAGTAGAGCACGCCGCCGCCGGCGCGGCAGACCCTGGTCACAGCCGCCTGAAACTGATCGGGCGTGCCGCAAACCCAGGGATGACTGGCTGAACCATCGCCAGCGCTGGCTTCGGTCGCTGTACAGAAAAAGGGGCCGGCTGCCTGTGCGCTGGGCGCGACGGCGAGGGCAAAGGAAAGCAGAGTCACGGCAAGCAGCAAAGCAAGCAGCGAACGATGGTGAGGTAGATGTGGTAGAAAAGCCATTGGTCAGTTCTCTCTGCAATACAATGGGGATGACGGGGCGCCGTCGTCCCGAATCGCCTGGCTCCTAAAAATGGCCGTTTCCTGGCAGCGCTTCGTCGCTGCGCGCAGGCGGCGGCAGAGCCAGCAATTGAGTGCGCGCCAGGCGCTGTAACGTCGGCTCCTGGCTCCATTGGAGGGCCTGCATAAAAGCCAGGCGCGCCTTGTCGGGTCGCTGCAAGGCTTGCCAGGCCAAACCTGAATAGTAATGCGCCGCGGCCGTTTCCGGCGCCAGGGC
>DAISHS010000287.1:0-5851 GCA_036822415.1 Chloroflexota bacterium | reverse complement strand
GGGCATTGGGTTGGCTCCAGACCGATGATCTTATGGTCGGGCCACACCTGCTTGAGGCGGTCGCCGGCGGCGATGGTGCCGGCCGAGCCCATGGCCGAGCAGAAGGCGGCGATCTGGCCGTTGCCGATGCCCTGCCTGTGCAGCAGCGCCGCCAGCTCGACGATGGTGTTGCCGGTGACGTGATAATGGAAGCGGTAGTTGCCCATCACCTCGAACTGGTTGAGCACGCGCACCTTGGGGTCACGGCGCAGCTCCCAGGTCTTGTCGTAGATTTCTTTGACGTTCGATTCGGAGCCAGGCGTGGCGATGACGCGCGCGCCGTAGCTGCGGATGCGCTCGAAGCGTTCCTGGCTCATCTCCGCCGGCAGCACGACGATGCCGTCGAAGCCCATGCGGCAGCCCACCCACGCCCCGCCGATGCCGTAGTTGCCGGTGCTGGGCCAGACCAGCGTGTGCTGGCTGGGGTCAACCTCGCCGAACAGCTCTTTTTCGATCAGCACGGAGTAGGCCGCGCCGACCTTGTGCGCGCCGGTGGGGAACTCGCGACCGAAGAGGACGACGATGTTGGCGTCCACGCCGGTCAGCGCTTTGGGCAGCACCTGGTAGTAGGGCGTGCTTTGCTCGTCCTTCCAGGTGATGTTGAACAGGTTGATGGGGTCGAGGGGGTCGTCGTGTTTCATGCGCAGGGCACGCGCCCGGATGGCCGGGTCAATCGTGTCGGGGTGCAGCATTTCGTCGAACGTGGGGCCGGTAATAATAGAAGTCGTCGTCATGAGTTGCCTTTGCTATTCCTATGATTTGCGCGGGAGCGCATTCACCCTTGCGACCAGGCGCCTGTATTGTGTGAGAATATCAGGCTCATATAGAGCTTGAGCAAACTGGTCTACCCAGTATTCGATATATTTCTGATCTAAATGGTCACGCTGTTTGATCAATAATGCTTCGACATCAGGCCAGTCTTTCAGGCGACGACTGTATACCTTTTGGATAATCAAATCTTCGGGAGAACAAATCCAGACCCACCAGCCTCCAAGATCATGCTGCACGGCGCGCTGAATAATCTGTTCCTCATAGCCCGGTGTCGCCAAAAGAAAATCTACGATCACGCCTTCAATCATGACGGCCACAATATACGGATTTGGTCTTTGATCGGTCCTGGCTGGATCAGGGAAGGCGGCACGAATGGCAGTGCGCACAGAGGCAAAATCGGTGTCGGGCACAAGCACTTTGATATCTACGTCGCGGGTGACGCGAACCGCCTGCCATTGTGAAAGGGCAATCCCTCCGATCACCGCATACCGGTAGCCATGTTCCTCCAGAAACGCTATCGCCTTGCGCAGCGGGGGCTCAAGCTGCTTGTTCACGGGCTTGCCTCCAGGCTTCCATTCTCAGTACGTTTTCGTAGTATGTTTCCCGTTCAGCGATATTGAGATCGAAGTCAAAGTCGTCCGGGTCAGAAACTGTCTTCATACAGAATTCCCACAGATCCACGTATTGACGCCAACCCTCCAATGGTGTCAGGCGATTGCGATTCATGGCTTCATCCATCAACTCGGCTTGATTCCACAGCGAGTACATCCGCCGCCAGGCGCGCACCATCTCCTTGTTGCCAACCATACCGCCCGCCGGATCGTAACGCTGGATCAAGCCCTCCAGTTGATCGGTCACCCGCTGCGTCTCGCGCTCCAGTTCATCCAGATCGTAGATCGAATCAGGCGCTGGCTCGTTCTCGCTGACCGCAAACGGCTGCGTTTTCTCCATCATCAGCCGACTGCTACCAGCGTATGGAACTGTGCGATAACGCCGCCGTCATCCTGGTGAATCCTGACTGTGTGTCCTTTTTGGTAGGCCTGGTAGTATTTGCCACGCGTTCCTTTTCTGCCGCGAAAGTTATATTCCGTTAGCATCTCTGTTTCTTGTTCATGCTTCTGGGTTCTCATCAGTCTTCCGTTCCGCCGCAGTCGCGCAACGACTGCTGATAAATTGTTCTACATCATGCAAACGCCGGCTCTTCGGCGTCAACTTCGGATGCTTGCGCAAGCCGTACTACAGCTTCCACTGCATCAACGAGACGTTGGGCTTCAGGGGCCAGTCGAGTCTCATGTTGATCGGGGCAATAGAGCTGGCGCAGGCGCCGTAATTGGACTCGGCGATTTGCGACAGTGACATCAACGAATCTCGATCGTAGAACCTTGCCGCACTGTGCGCACTTTGAACGCGCAGAGTCGCTGCGCGTCACCGCGACTGCCGTCGTTTCTCCGAGATAATCAGTTGCATCATGCGTTTTCCAGAAAGCATGTTCTTCTGATCTTGTCATCACTTTCAACTAACCCGCCAACGCTCTCTTCACCGCTGCCAGGGTCGGCTCGATGATGGGCGCCGGGCCGCTGGCTTTCATCGCGCTGGCGATGTCCTTGAGACCGCTGCCGGTAATCATCAGGACGACGACCGCGTCTGCTGCGATTGTACCCTGCCAGCCGGTCTTTGGCAACTGGCTGGCCGCGTCCGACGCTGCGAGCGTCAGCGCCTTCTGCAGACCGGCCAGGGCCGCAGCGCCAGCCGGTTCGGCGAAGACGCCCGTCAGCCGGGCAAGGGTCGGAATGGCGGCCAGAATCTCGGCGTCGCTGACTTGAAGCGCCGCGCCGCCCGTCGCGCGGATGGCGCGCAGGGCGCGCATGCCGTCACGCGGCAGGTCGGCCGCAATGCTGTCGGCGACGGTGACTGCCTGCACCGGGGTGATGACCTCGGCGCCACTGGCCCAGGCATTGTAGATCGCCGATGAGCCGCTGGCCTGCACCGCCATCAACCTGGGCATGCGCTCAATCCAGCCGAGGGCCAGCAGATCCTGCAGGCCGCGGTGCAGCCCGGTGATGATGTTGCCATCGCCCACGGAGACGAAGAGGTAGTCGGGCGCGCGCCAACCCAGCTGTTCGCAGATCTCGAAGGCGGCGGTTTTCTTGCCTTCCACGGTGTAGGGGTTATAGCCAGTGTTGCGGCAGTACCAGCCGAACTCCTTCGACGCGGCCAGGCACAGCTCGAACGCGGCGTCGTAGTTGCCATCCACCAGCAGCACGGTGGCGCCGTAGGTCAGCAGTTGGGCAATCTTGGCGGGCGGGGCGGTTTTGGGGGCGAAGATGACCGTGCGCTGGCCCATGCTGGCGGCCAGGCCGGCCAGCGCCGCGCCGGCGTTGCCGGTGCTGGCCGTTGTCACGATCGCGGCCTTTTGCTCCTGCGCTTTGAGCAGCACCAGCGCGCTGGCGCGATCCTTGAACGAAGCCGTGGGGTTGCGGCCATCGTCCTTGACGTAGAGGTGACGCAGGCCCAGTGCGGCCGCCAGGCGCGGCGCGGCGTAGAGCGGCGTCCAACCCACCTGGAGCGGCGGCGGCGCCGCATCCGCCGCCAGCGGCAGCAGGTCACGATAGCGCCACATTGACATCTCCCGACTCGCGCTCAGCAGGGCCGGCGCTGTGGCCGCCGCGATCGCTGCATAATCGTAGATGGCATCCACGATGCCTTCATCGCCGTGATGGGGGCAAACGTAGTCGAGTTCGTCCCTCGCGTAGGTTGCGCCGCAGACAGTGCAGCGCAGGCCAAGCAGGTGGTTCATGAGCAGCCGCCTTCCCGTTCAGATTTGCGCGGCTAGTATACTGCGATTCATCTTCAGCCGCAAGCCGGCTGCAAAACCTGTTCAGGTCTCAGCTTGCTCACAGTTGTTTCTTGGCCGATTCACAACCCGCGCGGCCAGAATGGAGACGTGCGGTTAACCAACGCATTTCAATCATTTTTTAAGGAGACACCATGTCAACCAAAACCAATCTTGCGCTCGATCTGACCATGTTCACCGCCTTCCTGGCGGTATCCAATCCACGCCTGACCGGTAACACGGTGCACGAGTGGTTGGGCGCGGCTTTTGCCGCCGCCATCGTAACGCATCTGCTCTTGCATTGGAACTGGGTGGTGCAGATCACGCGCCGCTTTTTCCAAAAGCTCTTTCATCAGTCACGGCTGAATTACGTGATCAATGCGCTCTTTTTCGTCGCCATGACCGCGACCATCTTCAGCGGCCTGTTGATCTCGAAGGATGTGCTGGCGACGATCGGCATCCAGCTCGGCGAGGTCAGCCGCGGCTGGAAGAGCATCCACAGCCTGGGCGCAGACGCCTCGCTGATCCTGCTGGGCGTGCACGTGGCGCTGCACTGGAAGTGGATCGTCTCTCACATGGGCCGCTACGTTGTCGCCCCGGTGCGTGGTCTGTTTGGACGCCGCGCGGCGCGGCCCCTGGTCGTACAGCCGGTGCAGATTGAAAGCGGCAAGTAGAACGAGAATAACAGGAGGTTTTTATGCCAACGTTTTTGAGGATTCTATTGATCTTGTGCATGGCCGCGCTGGTCTGCGCGGGCATCTCCCTCGTCGTCAACCACACGACGCTGATGGCGGAGACCGGCGGTCACGCTGGCGGCCCGCCCAGCCTGAGCAGCGCCACGGGGCAGCTCACGGGTCAATTCCCCTCACGGGCAGAGGGGGGCGACGATCACGGCGCCTCGCTGGCTGCGGGACTGCCGGGCGTGCTGACTTCACTGGCTAAAGTGAGCGGCATCACCTTGCTGATCGTCCTGGCGCAAAAAGGCCTGGGCCTGCTGATGGCGCAGCGCGCGGCGGTTGCCAGCCGCTAACCTGCCTCAGCCTGGTAGGCAAATATAAAACCGTTCGGTTTCCAAGAACCGAACGGTTTGTGTTTCTGGGGCGCTGTTTGGCGGCCGGGCGGCGAGCCGGGCGCTTACGGTTTGGTCAGAATGATGTCGGCCATGAACTGGGCGTGCAGATAGGCCAGCCGGGCGCCGCCTTCGTTGGGAATCGGTTCGACCTGCTCATTGCCATTGATGTCCTGACCTTCCAGGATGCGTTTTGCCAGCGCTGCCGCTGCGCGCACATCGGCCGCCGCCGCGTTCACGTCGGAGGCCTGCGCAATCTTCAGCGTCAGGTCGCGCAGACTGCTGACCCATTCACTGACGTTGCGGGCTGCGATTTGGACGTGGGCCGCGTGCAGCTTGACGTTGCTGGTGGCATCCGGCGCGCCAGCGGCTAAACCGGCGTGTTCCAGGGTGCCCTGGATGTAACCGACGTTGTTGCCGTTAGGCAGAAGGCCAAAGCCATCGCCGGGATTGGATACGGCGCCGTCGCCATTCAGGTCGCCAACGTCTTTGCCGTTACTGCCTTCGATCAGGGCGATGATGGCCTCCGCGTTCTGCTTGACCTGCTGCAAATCGCCTGCCTGTACTGCGTCCAGCGCGGCAACGCTGGCCGTCTGCAGAAGTTCAGCCTGGGCGCGCAGGCCCACGGCGTAGCCGACGTTGTCGGGCGTATCTTCGCGGGCAACGAGGAGGTGGCCGATGTGCATCAAGGCCTGGGGCGGCAGCTGACCGCGCAAGAGGACAGCCGCCTCCGGCAGCGGGTTGTTGTCCGGCGCCGGCTCAATCGTGACTGCGGCGCTATCGAAATCGGCCAGCAGGATGCCATTGGCCGGCTCGTTGAAATTGAGACTGCCCTGGCCGCCGGTGATCGTGACGATGCCCATGCTTTGGCGCTTCTCATCCCCGCGCAGCAGCCACACTTCGTACTGCTTACCGCTGCCCGGCGGTGCAATGTTTTTCAGCGTGACGAGCGCCTGATCGGATAGGGCGGCGCCGTCGCTGAAGCGCACGCTGGCGAGGTTCTCGTCCGTCATCACCATCCCATTGCCCTGGCCGCCGCGCAGCGCCAGGAAGACGCCGATCACCACAATAATCGCCACGGCGGCCAGCGCGGGCAGCAGCCAGCCCCGTGACGAGCGGGTGGCCGCGGCGCCCGCGGC
>DAISHS010000286.1:0-5931 GCA_036822415.1 Chloroflexota bacterium | reverse complement strand
GTCGCAGTGGGCGGCAGCGGGGCGGCGCTTGCGGGCGGTTTAGGCGTTTTGGTCGGGGTGGGGGTGGCGGCCGGAGCGGCCGCACCGCAGCCGGCCAGCATGAGCAGCGCCAGGGAAACGATGAGAAGGGGCAGTAAACGCCAGGCGGTTTGGCGCGCGCCAGGCGCAAAAGTGAACCAATGAGCTGAGGCCGGGCCGGTATGGATGCGGCCAGCAAGGCGTCGGAACAAACGTGACATCGGACGTCCTTTGAATTCAGATTGAGCTTCGGTTCGCCCACAGGCAACCGGCGCTGGGCCGTGCAGAGGCGCCAAGCGCGGTTGATTCTACCACGTTGACCGCAAAATAAGAAGCTGGCAGGCCGCGCCCTAAGCCCTGCCGTTCAGGCCAGGTCTTCACGTTCGACGCCAGGGATTTGCATGATGAAATCCGCGCCGAACGCCCGCGACGGCGTCAGAAAACCGGCAGGCGTTTCGCCCGCCAGCACGCGGCGCACGGCGGCCAGTGCAGTGTGGGTCGTCAGCTCATAGCCTTCGGGCGTGCGCAGCCGTGACACCCGCGTCTGACCCTGATCATCGCGCACCTCGCCCCACACCAGGCTGAAGCCCTGGCTGCGCTGAGCCGCGCTTGGCCCCGGCGCGCCCGCGCCAATGGCCCGCTTCAACAGGCGCTGCATGGGCGCCGTTGCCAGGAGACCGCCCAGCCAGCGGCTGGCGACGAGGCCGCGGCGCAGCGCGGCTGGGAAAACGGCATAAACCTCGATGTTGGGAATACCTGTGCTGTAGAAAGCGGTCGCCACATCGCCCCACGGAATGGTGACACAGGCGACCGGGCCGCGACCGAAGTCAATCGCCCGCGTCTTCCAGGCCGCGGGCACCTGGCGAATCTTACCCTGCTGACGAACGGCGCCCAGGCGATCAATGCCCTCGACCATGGTGTTCATGGTGCCGCGCGACCAGGTGCTGCCGACGCTGCGAAAGGCCAGGGCAAGATGGGTTGCGCTGGGCAGCCGCGTATGCAGATGCGCGGCCAGGCAATCGGTGGGAACCACATCGAAACCGACGCCAGGCAGCAGGCTGACGCCGGCCGCTTGCGCCGCTTGCGAACGCCGCGCCAGCGCCTCGAAGACGGCAATTTCGCCGGTGATGTCCAGATAGTGGACGCGGTGACGCAGGCAGGCGTCCACCATGGGCCGCGCGGTGTGCACAAACGGCCCGGCCGCATGCAACACCGCCGTCACCCCGGTGAGCGCCGCGTCCAGGGCCGCGGCATCATCCAGCGCCGCCACCCGATAGCTGAGGCCAAGCTCCCCGGCCAGCGCGGCCAGGGCCGCGGCTGAACGTCCCGCCAGCAGCGGGCGCAAACCCTGCGCCACGGCCTGGCGCGCGATCAACTGCCCCGTGTAACCGGTGGCGCCGTAGATCAAAAACGACTCAGGCATGTTTCACCTCAGGCTGCCCGCGGAAAACCAGGAGCATGGCGACGACTGCAATCAGGGCCATGAGGGCGCCAAAGAGAAAAGGCGCCGACGGCCCCAGGCCGGGCCAGCTGCCAACGCCCTGCCAGAGCACGCCCGCAATCACCGAGGCGGGAAAATCCAGGATGCCAAGCACGGCGTTGTAGGTGCCGTAGGCGGTGCCGCGCAGGTTGGCCGGGACCAGGTCGGCCACGAGCGCCTTGGCCGTGCCGTAGGCCAGGCCGTAATAGAGGCCATAAACGGCGTACAGCGCCCAGATCTGCCAGGCGGCCTGCGCCAGGCCAAAGCCCAGGTAGATCAACGCGTAGACCAGCCAGCCGCCCACCAGCAAGCGCCGTCGCCCGATGCGATCAGACAAGGCGCCGGCCGGCGTTGAGATCAGGGTGTAGATCAGATTGAAGGTGATGAGCATGCCCAGCACGCCGGCCACACTGAGGCCTCGCTCCTGGCCGCGCAGCACCAGGAAAGCGTCGGAGGAGTTGCCCAGGTCAAAAATGCCGACGATGAGCATGAAAAGCAAAAACGGCCGGCCCAGGCCCTTGAAGCCCAGGGCGGGCGCGCCGGTCGCGCCTTTGACCGGCACATCCTTTGCCCCCAAAGCCAGGGTAAGCACCGCCAGTGCGGCCGGGATCAGGCTGATCAGCACCAACGTGCGAAAGGCGTCTGCGCTCAGCCCCACATTGCCGGCTTGCACCAGCCAGACCACGAGCAGCGCCACGGCCAGCCCCAGCACAGCCCCGGCCGTGTCCGCGGCGCGGTGAAAACCGAAGGCCAGGCCGCGCTGCGCAGGCGCAATGGAATCGGCCACCAACGCGTCACGGGGCGCGGTGCGCACGCCTTTGCCGACGCGGTCGGCCCAGCGCGCCGCGGCAATGACGCCCCAGCCGCTGGCAATGTAGAAGAAGGGCTTGGCCAGGGCAGAGATGCCGTAACCGACGACGGCCAGCCACTTGCGCGCGCGCAAGCGATCGGAGAGCCAGCCGGAAAAGAGCTTCAGGAGGCTGGCCGTGGCCTCGGCCACCCCCTCGATTAGCCCGATAATGTTGGTTTTGACGCCCAAAACGTTGGACAAAAAGAGCGGCAGCAGGTTGATGACCATCTCGCTGGAAATATCCATCAGGAAACTGGTGAGGCTGACGGCCCAAACGTTGCGGGGCAAACTGCGCACACCCGTTGCCGGCCTGTCATTGGCTTGATTCATAATGATCTTTCTCGGTAGTTGAGATGATGACGATCCATTGGTTCTGAAATTGTAAGACGACACGTGATACCTGTCAAACAACCCCGGCGGCAGCCGCGGCAAACCGTCAGTTTGGCGGAGACGCAGGAGTAGGGTAAGATCAGGTCGTCATGCGGATGCAACGACGGGCGGCAACGATGGACGCTGTAGCCGGCCGCGAAGGCTCGGCAGGAGAAGTGGGAAAAGGCAGATGCCGCGACGGGAGGAAATGATGGACGTTGTAGCCTATAATCGAGAAGCGTGGAATCAACAGGTCGCGCAGGGAAACCCCTGGACGGTGCCGGTCAGCGCGGAGGCGGTGGAGGAGGCGCGCGCGGGCCGCTGGGCAATCGTGCTGACGCCGACGATCCCAGCGCCCCGCGCCTGGTTTCCAGACCCGCTCCAGGGGCGTGAGGTGCTGTGCCTGGCGTCAGGCGGCGGACAGCAGGGGCCGATCTTGGCCGCCGCCGGCGCCCAGGTAACGGTCTTCGACAACTCGCCCGCGCAGCTGGCGCGTGATCGCCAGGTGGCCGAGCGCCACGGGTTGACGCTGCGCACGGTGCAGGGCGACATGGCCGATCTCTCTGTCTTTGCCGACGCAGCCTTCGATCTGATCTTCCACCCGGTCTCCAACTGTTTTGCGCCGGCGGTGCGCCCCGTGTGGCGTGAGTGTTACCGTGTGTTACGCCCTGGCGGCGCGCTGCTGGCCGGCTTCAACAACCCGGTGCGCTATTTGTTCGATGCTGAGCTGGCCGATCAGGGCCTCTTCAAGGTGCGTCACCGGCTGCCCTACTCCGATCTAACCGATCTCACGGAGGCGGAGCGCCAGCGTTACCTGGCGCAGGGTTCGCCGCTGGAATTCGGCCATACGCTGGACGATCAAATCGGCGGCCAGCTTGACGCCGGCTTCGTGCTGACCGGGTTCTTCGAAGATCGCAGCCCTGGCGAGGTGTTCACGGAGTACCTGGCAACCTTCATTGCGACGCGAGCGGTCAAACCAGGCGGCTAATCGGTGCGCCAGGGGCGCTCCCACGCAGGCGTACTATTCCGCAAGCTGGATGGCGCCCACGCTGAGTTCGCGCAGCGCAGCGCGCCAGGCTGCGACGCGCTCGACAGGCAGGCGCACGCTGAGCGTGATTTCAGCCGCGAACAGGCTGTCGCTCACCTCAGCCTCGAAGGCTGGCAGCAGCCGTTCGACAGGCTGGTAGAGGCGGTAGGGCAGTGTGACCTGCACCAGCACGCGCTCGACTTTCTCCAGCAAAGGTAAGTGCAGCAGCGCGGCCTTGACGCCGCCGCTGTAGGCGCGCACCAGCCCGCCAGTGCCGAGCTTGGCGCCGCCAAAGTAGCGCGTGACCACGGCCGCAATATCGCCGACGCCGCTGCCCAGCAGCACCTGCAGCATCGGTTTGCCGGCGGTGCCGGCCGGCTCGCCGTCATCGCTCAGGCCGATCTGCGCGGTCGAGCCAGGTGGGCCGACGACGTAAGCCCAACAGTTGTGCGTGGCATCGGCAAATTCCGCGCGCACGTCGGCGACGAAAGCCCGCGCCGCGTCCAGGGTAGGAACAGGCGCCAGGGTCGTGACAAAGCGCGAGCGCAAAATGATTTCTTCGCTGCGGGTTTGCTGGGCAGGAATAGGATAGCGCGTCGTCATCGCAGGTGGCGCCTGATTTAGCCGCCGGTCAGGGCGCAGGCTGCAGAAGGCTGTCCCCGCTGGCGCGGGTTTCTGCCATCCAACCAGTGCGCTCACCCGCGCGCACCTGCCACCAGGTCAGGGCGTCGGTCGTTTGCGGCCCGCCGATGATTTCCACCGTGACCCCGCGCGCCACCGTGCCCAGGATGTCGCCAGCTGGCTTGTTGAGGTAGCCAGGCGTGCGTCGCAGATTGACAGCCGCAGCCGAGATCACCTGGGCGCGGCGACCGACGGCCAGCCGCAGCTCAGCCCCCTGCACAGAAGGCGGCGCCGGGGTCTCCGAGGGCGCCGCAGCCACAGCCGGCGGCGTCCAGGCCGGGCCAGGGCGCACATCAAGCTCTGGGCGCACGAACAAAAAAGCCAACAGGCAAAGGAAAGCGCCGACCAACGCAAAGCCGGCCGCCAATCCGAGGCCAAAACGATCGGCTAAGGGCGTAACAGACGATGGCTGCATCTTCATGATTCTCCCAGCCCAGACACACGGCCTCCGTGAACACGCGGGTCTTTGGCCAGCAGCTGGGCCAGACCCTGTTCCAGGGTCACGCTGGGCGTATAATTGAGTAAACGTTGGGCCTTGCGCAGGTCCGCCACCATGTGATCGGCGCCGCCGCTCTCACGCGCATTGTACAGCACCTCAGGTGAACGGCCCGTGGCGCGGGCAATGGTCTGAATCAGTTCATTGATGCTGGTTTCCCGTCCCGATCCGACATTGATGATCTGGCGGTCCACATCCGGGGCCTGGCTGGCTGCCACCAGGGCGGCGACGACATCATCTACATAAACGAAATCGCGCGTCTGCTCGCCGTTGCCAAACACCACCAGCGAACCAGCGGCCAGGGTCTGTTTGAGTAACTGCGGCACAACCGGCGCGTGCACCGGGGGGATACGTTGACCGGGACCGTAGGCGTTGAAAATGCGCAGGGCGACCGTTTCGATGGCATGGAGCGCGCCCAGGGTGAAGACATAGTGCTCAGCCGCCAGTTTGGCAACGGCATAGGGCACCTGTGGGTTCGGGGGCAGGGCTTCATGCAGAGGCTGGCGCGGCTGCGCGCCATAAATCGTAGCGGATGAGGCCAGCACCACGCGCCGCACGCCGACATCGCGCATCGCCTCCATGACCGCGACTGTGCCGCCCACATTGACATCGTTGTAGTCCCGTGCGTACAGCACCGATTCGGGCACAGAGACGCGCGCCGCCAGGTGAAAAACGCATTGCACGCCCTGCAGCAGCGTCCACAGCTTGGGTACGTCACGCACATCGCCACGCGTGAAAAGCACGCGCGGCGATAGCCGTGCTGGGTCGCCAGCGCTGAGGTCATCCAGCACGCGCACATGATGCCCCAGTTCGATCAAGCGATTGGCTAACGCAGTCCCCAAAAAACCGGCGCCGCCGGTAATCAACACTCGCATGGCACGCTGTCGGTCTCCTCCGGCAAGGGTAAGGTGACGTCTAGTATAACACAAGTCAGCAGCTTACCCTAAAGAAACCAGGCAACCTTTTGCCAACGTGCTATGACGGCAGGTATAATGCGGAGTGTGAAAAGA
>DAISHS010000285.1:0-5932 GCA_036822415.1 Chloroflexota bacterium | reverse complement strand
TGATGCTCAGCGACGGCTTCAGCGTTGTGCGCAGCAGCCCGCACCTGGCCTGGGCGCCTGGCCTCGCCATCGGCCTGACCATGCTGGCGCTCTACATCCTGGGCGACAGCCTGCGCGATGCCCTCGATCCGCGTGGGTAGGGGAGAGTGCAGAGATCAGAGGGCAGAGGGCGGAGGGCAGAGGGCAGAGGGAGCGGTTGAATTTGGGGTGGGGCGATGGCTACGAACTGAGTTCGAGCTTGCCCAGCGCAATCAGACTTTCGAGGTCTTCACTGCCATCGGGGGCAAACTGATGAAAGAGCGCACGCACTTGCGCCAGGGCGGCGTCATCGGTCAGCGCCAGCATCCGGGTCAGGTCACCCAGGTCAACCGTGCGGCTGGCTTTGAACTTCATGAGCGCCAGGTAGGGCAGCGGCAGCACCGGCAGCCCCTGCGCATCCCGATTGGTCTGCGCCGCCGCCAGCGCTGTTGGCCACCAGGACTCGGCGCCTTCAATCAGATCAATTGGGTCTCCGTTGGGGCTTTGCCAACGTGCGCTGTCAATGCTGAGCATCCCCGAGAACTGGAAACCGGCATGGCTCAGCTTGCGCCTCGCCGCCTGACCGTCGGACGCGGCAATGACGATGTCCAGATCACGGGTGAAGCGTTCCGGCATGTAGAGGCGCGTTGCGGCCGCCCCCGCCACTGCCCACGCAATCGGCGTCAGCACGGGCGTCAGGTCGGGCCATCGCATCATCGTCGTTTTCTCCTGCAGGAACTCGCGCCCACTGCCGCTGCCGGGACGTTGGCGTCTGCGGGTAATATCAATGATCGTGCGTCGCGTCAGAGTGGGCAAGTCAATCGCAGTTGTCATGACCACATGAACGCACAAACAGAGAGTTTTGGCGAGCACAACAAGCGAATCATTATTCTGGTCGCTCGAAGTCTACCGCCGCCTGGGGTGGTCGGATGAACGCATCCTGCGCAATTTTCCCACTCTGAGGCCGACAGACCTCCACAACGCCTGGGCCTATGTTGGCGCACATCTCGAAGAGATCGAGCAGGCCATTCGTCGCAACGAGGATGCCTAGCGCATGGCCCGTTTGTACGCCAAGAAAGACGTTCAACTTCTCGCAGAAGTTGAACGTCTGTGCGGTCAGGTCGTTGCGCTGAAGTAGAAATCACCGTGGCTGGCGACGTAACGCCGATGGGTGAGGTTGTCTACGCTGCTCAAGCCCAGGGCGCCATCCGCCTGCAGGCGCAGGTCGGCCAGGATGACCCAGGGATCGGCCGGCGGCGGCAGCCACGGCCGCGGGTCGTCCTGGATGCCGCCGGCAACGCCGCCCCCGCCAGCAAGGCTGTGCGTCTGCTCATACGACGGCGGCGCGGCCGCCCCACTGTAGCTGGCCGGCAGCTGGCTCAGCACTTTGACGGCATAGGTCTCACGCAGCCGGCTGTATTCGCAGCCAGGTTCGTTGCTCCCACAGCCCGCGCTGGCCACCTGCACCGGCCGCGTTTGACATTCACTGTAGCGCACGGCCACGTATAGCGGCAGCTCTGGACGACGGTTGACCCGCACCGTGCTGCACCACGGATCGGCCGCCTCGGACGCGCTGACGGCCAAACCATCGAGGCCCTCGACGCGTATGTCGAACTGCAGCGGGCGGTCAATCACGATTTCATCCCCTTGCGGCCCCAGGACATAGCCCGGCGTGATGCTCAGCTGCCATTCGTCCACACGGCTGACCCAGGCGCCGCGCACGACCCCCCAGCCGTGCAGGAGGCGGTTGTGGCGGCGCTGCCGCTCGTAGAAGTAATCAACCGCCAGCGTGAGGTCCGCAGGCATCACGATCTGATAGGCAAAAAAGCGCGGCTTCTCCAGGCCCACCGCACTCGGATACGGACGATCAACGTAGTCATTTGGCATATCAACCTCTCCACTCACTTGGGGGATTGTTTGTCGGTAGATGACTCGCACCCGGGGCGCGTACAACGCGCTCCGGCAAGCGAGGGGATTCGACGGCCCGCGGCGCGCAGGCCGGCGCCGGCCGGCGAACCTTAGCCTGGCGCGACCTCGAAGTAGCTGTGCCAAAGGCCGCCAGCCTGCCCATCCCCCGAACGCGCCTGACGCACGAAGCTGTCGGCCAGGCCAGCCCATACCTGATCCCCCAGCGGACTGATGTCGTCGCCAGGCAGCGCCCACACGGCATCCAACAGGTCGGCGGTCAGCTGCGTACCCTGATAATCGGCGTCCAGCGCCTGGTTGGTGATGTCGAGCGCCAGGTCATTCTCGGCGCGTATCTGCACGAGAAAGCGCCAACGCAGCTCATTCTGCTGCAAATCGAGCACATCGCTCAGGGCGAAACCGGCAGTCACCCCTGAACCTTGCAGCATGGCCGTGGCCGGCGGCCCGCTGGACAGCACCTGCACGCGGTGAATCAGCACGTCGCCCGGGGCGCGCGCCTGCACCTGCCATACCCGCAGCCAATCGTCCACCTGCCCCAGGCTGGCCGCGGCGATTTCGCGACTGCTGGTGATCTCCAGCCGCGGCGCGCCCTTCCAGTTACTGTCCCACGCAGCCGGGGGCGCTAACATCAGCCCGTTGGGCGGCCACAGGGCCTGCACCACGGGCAATTCGACGGGCGCGGCGACCGCGGCGACGCCTGTCGCCTGGAAATAGGCCACCGCCGGCCAGCCCTGGGGCAGGCTGGCGCGCAGCAGGTTCACCCCCGCGTTCGGCCCCAGCAGCCACAGCGGCAGTACAGCCAGGCCGTTGACGTCGGTTGTCACCTCGACATGATCGGCCGCCGCCGCCGGGTTGGTCGCATCAAGCCCCACACTGCCGTCGCCAGCCACGACCTGGAAGGCGACCACCTGGTTCGCCAGCGGCGCCGTCTGTTGGAATATCCCCACGGTCAGGGGCGCTGGCACGGCCGCGCCGACGGCCGCGGCTTGATTATCGCCGGCCTGCACCACCAGCGACGGCGTTGCTGCCAGGCAGGCAAGCAAGTCGAACAGCAGTGGATTGCTGAAAACCAGCGGCCGCACCGCTGGGTTGATCAGGTCACCGGTGATCGGCAGCCCGGCTGCTGGCAATCGGATATGGGCCAGCGTCACCCAGGGCGTCGGCGACCCTTCCGCGCAAGGCTGGCCGACGCGGTCAACCAGCTGCGCATAGAAAGCGGGCTGGCCCAGACTGGCGAAGAGGTTGGGAACTTCACAGCCAGGCGTAATGGCTGCCGGCGCGCCGCTCATCACCACCAGCGCGTAACGTTCCCGGATCACGCCAGGCTCCACGGCCTGTGCGCCATCGCAGCCGCTGCCGATCAGCGCCGGCGTCGGCTCAGCCTCGCATTCGTAGTATGCCAGGCCCAGGGTGACATCGCCCTCCCCCTCGATGCGCGCCCCGCTCGGCCGGCCAAAGGCATCGGTTAGCTGGCGCGGGTCAACGGCGGGCGTCGGCGCGGGGACGAAGATGGTGCGACCCGCCTCATCTACGGCTGCGCCCGGTCCCACCCCAAGATATGCGCCATCGGCGGAAGGCGCAACGGCAAGGCCGCAGATTACGCCCTGGCCGAGGGTAAGGCGATCGTGCGACCAACGCGCGCGCAGGTTGTAGGCTTGTTCGAGATTGAAATGGAGCACGTCCATCAATTTACCGTAGAAGTAGCGGTTCCGTGTCGGTGTCGTCAGCCCAACCGGCGCCATTCCATTGCCGTACGACTGATCACTCATAGGTTCGATCTCCTTTCGTCGAGCCTGCTGGCTCGCTATCATGTGCTGTCACCCGCGCCCTGCCTTGGCGCTTTCAGGCCAGATCTGCCCGTTTGCCTATCTGGGCATCCTGGCCGATGGCTGCGCCTGGCCGCCCGCGCCGGGCATCGGCCAGAATCGTGTTGCTGCCGAGCGGCTGCGCCATCTCCAGCGTCAGGGCCGGGGGCGGGCCGGCCAGAATCGTATCCACGCCCAACGTGGCCTGCTGCCCCACGCGCATGGCCGGCTCGATCAGCTGCAGCCGGCAGCGCAGGTGCGCCGGCGCCTCGCGTTCCAGCAAGGCTTGCAGACGATCTGCGATAGCCGGGTTTGGCAGCTCCGCTGCGTACAGCTGCACCGTTACGTCGAAAATGCGCGTACCAAAGAGCGGAACGGCCCCGCCCCCCTCGCCGATCAACCGCGTTTGGCCCAAGACCGCCGTCGTGTCGAGCGTGGCGCCTTGCGGATGCGCGGGCGGCAGCTGGGTGTCCACGCCCAGGGCCGCCGCTCCCTGCAGCCGCCAGGCGCCGGCCTGCAAGGCGCCTTCATGCACGTAGGCCGGCGCGCCTGCGGCCAGCGATACCAGGCGGCGCAGTCCCGCCACGGCGCCGCGCCGACTATAGAGTGAAAATGCTTCGGCGACAATCTGCCGGCGCCGCGCCTCATCCCAGGTGTCGTCCAGGTCGAGGGCCAGCCATCCGGCCAGCCAGGCCAGCCACGGATTCTCTGGTCGGTCCGTCGCGGCGCGCGGATCAACCAGGCGCGGGAGGTCGTCAATCAACCCGCCGATGTCCGCCAGCTGACTTTCGAAAAGGGCCAGGAGGCGGGTCAGGAAGGCGCGGCTGCGCGCATCTTGTTGAAAAACGGCGGGCAAATGGCGCAGCCAGCTCTCCGCGTCGAACTGAACCCTGACCTGATGCAGGACGGGCGCGGCGTAGCCGCTGCTTTGCAGCTCGCCATACAGCCACAGCGCCGCAGTCGGCGGGCTGCCAATCCACAGATCGGTCGCATCGAGCGGCGCCGCGTCCCAGCCGGTTGGCGGTGCAGGCGGAAGCGCATCCACGTCGCCGCTGCAGGTCCACAGCCGGACGTGGCAACCTTCCGGCAGCGGATCGAGCCGCAGGGTCAGGCGCTGCCAGGCGACCGGCCGGTCGCTGACAATCAGCGGCCCGGCCAGGAAGCTGCCTGCGGCCTGGTAAACCTGGCCCGGTAGAAGCTCATGGCGCCCGCGGCCCGCATCAATCCACAGCCGGCCCCGGGCGTCAATGCTGAGACCCGCCAGGCTGCCGGCCTCTGCAGCCAGCGCCCCGCGCAGGCGGCCAGCCCCATCGAAGGTCAACAGATAGGCGCGGTCCGGCCCAGCCAGCGTTGCATACAGGGTGTCGCCGCTGAAGACGATGCCCACGGGCTGCCCGCCGGCCAGGTCTTGCCAGCGCTGCGCGGCTGCCTCGTCCAGGCTGCCGTCGCCCAGGGCGTAAAAGCGCACCGCCCCGCTGCGGTCAATCAGCAGCAGGCGTTCCTGCCCGTCAATCAGCGCCACGGCGATCGAAATCGGGTCTACGCCGGTCAAGACGAAGGCCGCTTCGGCGACGCCATCCGCGTTCAGCTTCTGCACCCGTTGATTGCCGGCCTCGGCGACGTAGATCGCGCCCGCGGCGTCCGCGGCCACATCCACCGGCGCGTCGAAGCGGCCGGGCGCGTCGTTCGACGCCGGTTCGGCATAGGGATCGGCCTGGCCCCAGATCGCGCGCGCCTGCAGCGTCGCCAGGTCAACGACCTGGATACGGTGATTACCGGTGTCCGCTACATACAGAGCCTGCCGCGGCCCCACCATGACGCCTTGCGGTTGGCGCAGCTGACCTGGCAAACTCCCCTCCCCGCCGAAACAGGGCGCGGCGAGCAGGCTGTTTTCGCCGCGTTCGCCGCAGCGCAGGTCATAGCGCAGCACGCGGCTGCTGGCGGCGTCTGCCACGAACAGATGGCCCGCCGCCGCGTCGCTGCCCAGGCTGGCCGGGCCGATCAGGGCCGCGGCCAACGCGGCCGCATCGGCCGCTGTCTGCATTTGGCGGCGATGGGCGTACAAGTTACTCCCATCCAGCGCCAGCGCCGCCAGCGCAATCAGCGCCATGCCGGCCAGCGCCAGATAGACCAGCGCTACCCCTTGTTCTTGTGCCTGCACCCGCGTACGGATTTGTTGCACT
>DAISHS010000284.1:0-5947 GCA_036822415.1 Chloroflexota bacterium | reverse complement strand
CCCCATTCTACCAGAACCTCCCCCTCTGCCTGCAAAACTTTGCACCGCACCCTGAAAGCGATCGGTTGCTTAAGGGGCGCGGACTTCAACCATGCCTGCTCCCTCCTAATCCGGGTAGTAGCCCCAGCCGTTGCGCGGCGAGTACGAGTGCGAAGTGGATTCCGCGCCGACGCGATAGAAGAGACAGAAGCCGCCGCACTCCGCCTCGTTGCGCTGATAGCCCTGGATGAACGGCCGCATGGCCGCGTCATGGAAAGGGTAGCCGGTCAGATCGGCGGGATACGCCCCGGTCTGCAACCGCTGCTCGTAGGCGTAGGCGACGATGCGCGCGGCCTCGCCCTGCACGCGGTGGAGGCGCACGGCCAGCGCCGCCTGGTACGGCACGACCGCCAGCGCCAGGAGCAGCGCCGCGAGCGCAGCCGCCCGCCGCTTGCGCCGGGCCAGCAGGAGGACGCCGAGATTACCGGCCGCCGCGATCAAGCCATACAGCAGGCGGGGGATCTCGCCCAGCGTGTGGTAGGCGGCATAGACGGAGGCCGCCTCCAACAGGGCCAATAGCAGAATCAGCGCGGCCAGCAGCCACGGTTCCAACGGTGCACGAGTTTGGAGATCAGCAGCGTTATGCTCTGTCATACAGGAATTCACTCCGGTGGGCGATTTGTGGTGCCGCTCAGCAGACGCCTGGCGGCGCGCGCCGGTTCCTTGCAAGCTGGCGCCCCAATCAGCGATCGCCCGCCGCAATCGCTATTTGTCAACGGGGCCATCGCCAACGACGGTCTTCGCACTTGACAGGCGTTGCTCGTTCTGCTAAAATGAACTTACTGACCGGTCGGTTAGTACGTAGTTTCGGAGGCATGATGAATATCACAGACAACCGTACGCGTAACCGCATTCTCCTGGTGCTGTTCCTGGGCGTGCTGATGGGCGCGCTCGACATCGCCATCGTCGGCCCGGCATTACATTCGATCAAAACCGCGTTTGGGGTGGATGATCGCCTGCTGGCCTGGACCTTCACCATTTACGTCCTCTTCAACCTGATCGGCACGCCGCTGATGGCGAAGTTGTCCGACCTCTTTGGCCGCCGCGCGGTCTACGTGGCCGATGTGGCGCTGTTCGCCGTCGGCTCGCTGGCCGTTGCGCTCTCGTCCTCCTTCCCGATGCTGCTGGCCGGGCGGGCGCTGCAAGGGTTCGGCGCCGGCGGCATCTTCCCGGTCGCCAGCGCCGTGATTGGCGACACCTTCCCGCCGGAAAAGCGCGGCAGCGCGCTGGGGCTGATCGGCGCGGTGTTCGGGCTGGCCTTCATCATCGGCCCGATCCTGGGCGGCGTCCTGCTGATGGTCGGCTGGCAGTGGCTCTTCATCGTCAACCTACCGGTGGCGCTGGTGGTGATCGTCATGAGCCTGCGCCTGCTGCCGGCCACGCGCACGGCCAGCCGCAAGGCGTTCGACTGGCAGGGCATGGCGGCGCTGAGCCTGGCGCTGGCCGCGCTGACCTACGGCATCAACCAGATTGACACGGCCCACTTCGGCGCCAGCCTGCTCTCGCTGCCGGTCTGGCCCTTCCTGCTGCTGGCCCTGCTCCTGGCGCTGCTCTTCTGGCAGATCGAGCGCCGCGCCGCCGATCCGATCCTGCGCATGAGCCTCTTTGGCGCGCGCCAGGCCGTGCTGGCCAACGCGCTCTCCGCGGGCGCGGGCCTGGGCGAGGCCGGGCTGGTCTTCATGCCGCCGCTGGCGGCCGCGGCGCTGGGCATGACCAGCTCGACCGCCAGCTTCATGCTGATGCCGGTGGTGCTGGCGATGTCGGTCGGCTCGCCGCTGGCCGGCCGCTTCCTCGATCGCCTCGGCTCGAAGACGGTGGTGGTGGCGGGCGCGGCGCTGCTGGCCCTGGGCATGGTCGTGCTCAGCCAGGGCGCCAGCAGCCTGGCGCTCTTCATCGTCGCCGGCGCGCTGATCGGCCTGGGGCTGTCGGCGCTGCTCGGCGCGCCGGTGCGCTACATCATGCTCAACGAAGCGCCGGCGGCCGACCGCACCGCGGCCCAGGGCGCGATCACCCTTTTCACCAGCATCGGCCAGCTGATCAGCGGCGCGGCCGTGGGCGCAGTGGCGGCCTCGCAGGGCGGCGGCGTCGCCGGCTACAGCGCCGCCTACCTGGTGATCGGCGGCGTCGCGATCGCGCTGACGCTGCTGGCGCTCGGGCTCAAAGGCCGCGCGGCTGAACTGGCGACGGTGCAGCGCCACGCGGCGCGTTCCGAAGCCAGCCAGGGCGCGTAGAGAGGAAACGGAGGGACAAGCCGATGACAGCCACCGCGCCGCCCATGACCCGCGACCGCATCATCGAGCAGGCCACGCGCCTGTTCGTGGGCCGCGGCTATCACGCCATGTCCATGCGCGAGATCGCGGAGGCGGTGGGCGTGACCAAGGCCGCGCTCTACTACCACTTCAGCGACAAAGAAGAGCTGTTCATGGCCGTGCTGACGGCCAGCCTGGATCGGCTCGAAGGCATCGTGGCGGCGGCGCGGTCAGCGGGGGGGACGACGCGCGCCCAGGTGGAGGCGATGGCGCAGGGCATCTTCGGCCAATCGCCCGATCAGCGTGCGATAGGCCGGCTGGCGCGGCAGGAAATCGCGACCCTGAGTCCCGCGCGCCTGGAGGAGTTCGGTCGCCTCTACCAGGCCAGGTTTATCGGCCAGGTGGAGGCGATCCTGGCGGAGGGCGTGGCGCGGGGCGACCTGCGCCCGCTCGATGCGCGCCAGGCGACGCGGCTGCTGCTGGGAATGCTCTACCCCTTCCTCGACGCCGCGCATGACCCGGAGGCCGGCGCCGCGGACGTGGCGCTGGCGTTGACCATTTTCTTCGAGGGCACCGAGAGCAAAGGGGCATGAAGGGTTGCCGCGGCTTCAGTCGCCCGACTTCTCCAAACCGGCTGCCGGCCAGCCGCCGCGGCAATCAGCCGGCTCATCTCGCGCCAGCATTTGTCGAACGAATCGGCACGTCGCGCCGCCGTCAGGTCGAACAGCGCCGCCAACGCTGGCTGATCCAGGGTTTCGACGTAATGACCGCTATTCAGTTGAAGTAGTTTGCTCTTGGTCAGGCGAATTGGCTGCTCGATTTGCAGATCGAGGATTGGATCGAGGGTGACGGCCAGGCGGCGCAGAAGGAGCGGGACTGCCTGCACCTCGCCATGACCTTCGACGATACAGGCCAGGCGCATCACGCGTCACCTTTGTCGAAGAGATGCAGCTGGCGATCGCTGATCTGCCGGGCGGCAGGGTCGGGCGCCAGTTGGTTGAGGCGCAGCAGCTCGCCCGCGGTAAACAAGCGATCACGCATGGCTGATTTTCCCGCCTCATCCAGGCGGCCAATCGTGGTGACGCCGGCCGCGGCCTCCACGGCCAGGATGGCGTCGGTATCCAGATGGGGATTGTCGAGTAGATCAGGGCTGTGACTGGTCACCAGAACCTGAGTCGCACGGCTGGCTTCACGCAAACAATCTATCAAAACGCCGGCCGCCGCCGGATGCAAAGCCAGCTCAGGCTCTTCGATCCCAACCAGCGGCACAGAGGGGCCGGCGCCGTTCCCGTCGCCGGACTGCAGGAGAGCAACCAGAACGCCGAGGGCGCGCAGCGTCCCATCGGACATATTTGCCGCCAGGAACCGCCAGGGATACTCCGCACCGGCGACCACCTGCCCGAACTCCAGCGTTTCTTTGGGGCCGAGAACCCGATGCTCAACGCTGCGAATGCCAGGGACAATTTTGCCCAGATATTCCTCGATACGCTGCTTGGTTGCCGGATACTGGGCTGTCAGCTGCGCCAGGACGCCCGCCAGATTGCTGCCATCGCGCGCCAGAAGTTTGCCAGAATCGGGGGTCTGCAGGTCACGAATACGGTCAGGGTTCAGGTTATAGAAACCCATGTTCGACAACGCGTCATACAACGAACGAAACTCGGGCAAACCGGAAGCATTGACCAGGTAGAGCCGATCCGCAGAGACAGCGGGCGCCGTGTTGCTGCTCATCGAGGCGAGTTCTCCGTTCTCGACCCGGAAATGGCGCGGGCTGGCGCCATCAATGAAACATTCTTCCTGCTGGACTTCGTACCCGCCGCCCCGTTGTGAGCCGATGCGCAAGGCATAATGGCCGCGCTCCCCGTTGCGCAGGCAAAAATCGAGCCGCATCCCGAAATGCGTCGGATGTCCACCTGACCTGCGCCGCACCTCATTGATCCCGCCGCGGTCACGCAGCGCGTGATCCAGCGAGGTGCGCAGCGCGTCGGCCACGAAACGCAGGGCATCCAGGAAATTGCTTTTGCCCGCGCCGTTGGGGCCGACGAGAAAGGTCAATGGCTCGAGCGGAACATCGCAGGTCGCGATACTCTTGTAGTTCTTGAGTATGACACGTCGCAGAAAGGTTGGGTCTCTCATGGTGCTGCTTTCCCCCGGCGTCCCCAGAGCTTGCGCCAGTCAAAATCACATTCATTATAACTGGGCGCGGCGCAAGGAACAAAATCGCTGTTTACCGGTTGACCGGTTGCAACCCGGTCTTACCTCTCAGATTTGGGCGAGTTTCGCGCAAGGCGAAGTCAGGGGTTGACGCCGATGCCGATGAACATGGGCCACAGATGAGATTGATGTTCACAAATTCGATCGGCGCCAGTCCATGTTCTTGTGTTCACCCCAGGTGGGCGCAAACTTCGCGGCGCTTGCTAAGGTAAGATGCTCTCGTCCTCGTGCGTCAAGAGAGAAACGTAGCTCGCAAGTGCGCTGTACGACTGACGCGAGTTGGGCAAATACCAAAGAGAGATGCCAGGATGACCCTTGAGCGCCCCTTCGTAATACTCAACGTTGCCGTGACCGCCGACGGCAAAACCGATACCGTGGCCCGCCGCGGCGCTAAAATTTCCTCGCCGCAGGACCTGGCGCGCGTGGACCGCCTGCGGGCTGAGAGTGACGCCATCATGGTCGGCGGCCGCACGCTGCTGGGCGATGATCCGCGGCTCACGGTCAAGTCGGCTGAGCTGCGCGCCGCCCGCCGCGCCCGTGGGCTGACCGAGAACCCGCTCAAGGTCGGCGTCGTTTCAAAGGCGACGTTACGCCTCGACAGCCGTTTTCTCACCGTTGGCCCGGCGTCTGTGCTGCTCTTTACCACGCAGCAGACCGATCCAGCGCAGATCGCGCGGCTGAGGCAAGCGGGCGCGGACGTGCATGTGCTTGGCGAAACGCGCGTTGACCTGCCGGCCGCGCTGCGCCGCCTGCAGGAGAGCGGCGTGCAGCGGCTCCTGGTGGAAGGCGGCGGCACGTTGAACGCCGAACTGCTGCGGCTTGGGCTGGTGGACGAAGTCTACCTGTACCTCGCGCCGCTGATCTTCGGCGGCGCGACCGCGCCCACCCTGGCCGATGGGCCTGGCCTGCCGCGCGATGCCGCCATCGGGCTGGAGCGGCGCGCGGTCGAGGCGTTGGACGACGGAGGCATCCTGATTGCCTACCGTATTCCGCGGTCGTGATGGCGCTGACGCATCAGCCAGAGACAAATCATGCTGGATCATCGGCTACGTGGCTATAAAGACCGGCTCTTGAGACCGCTTGCGCTGGCTTGGGGCCGCGTCTCGCCCAGTTCAGTGACGCTGCTGGCGCTGGTCGTTGGCTTGACCGCGGCCGTGCTGGCGGCCAGGCAGATGTACGCGCTTGCCCTGGCGCTGTGGCTGCTGAACCGCATCCTGGACGGTCTCGACGGGTTGCTGGCGCGGGCGACCGACCAGCAGAGCGACTTCGGCGGCTACCTGGACATCGTGGCAGACTTCGTGGTGTACGCCGCGCTGCCGATTGGCCTGTTCCTGGGGCGCGCCACGGCCGGGCTTGGCGTCAACCTGGCGCTCCTGCTGGGCAGCTTCTACGTCAACGCGGCGTCGTGGATGTACCTGTCGGCGATCCTGGAGAAGCGCCAGGCCGGG
>DAISHS010000283.1:0-5951 GCA_036822415.1 Chloroflexota bacterium | reverse complement strand
CCGGTCAGCACCAGCAGCGCCATGCCGCCCGCGCCATAGGCATTGCGCGTCCGCTCCGGGCTGCGCGTGAAGAAGCCTTCGCGCACCACTTCGTCGTACAGCTGCGCCTTGACCTTGGGAATCGTCGTGTAGAATTTGTTTTTCAGTTCGGACAGCTGGCGTTCGGTCTGGTTTCCCGTAAACATACGGGCGATCAGGGTCTGCTCGAAGGGGCGCAGCGTATCGGTCTTTCCCACCAGGGTATAGGTGAAATCCTTGTCTTTCTCTTCGCGAATGGTGAGCACCTTGCGCCGCGCCAGGTCAATGAGGGTGGCAATAACATCTTGCAAATCGGCCGATTCATCCACCAGGGTGCCGGCGATGCCGGGCGGCAACGCGGGGTCAGGCGGCTCGGCCAGGTAATCGGTCGGCAGCGCCACCGGCAGGTCGCGCCCGCGCTGATACCACAGCAGGTAGACCAGCAGCGGCCCGCCAATCAGGAACAGTAGGCCCAACGCCAGCAAGCCCGTATTGAGCAGGGGGCGGACCTGGCGATCATACGCGGCGCGTGCTTCGGCGTCAGCCGCCTCCGCATCGGCCTGCGTTTGCCAGGCGGCAGGGGCGCCGGCCACAACGCCGTGCGTGAACTGCACACGGACTTCGATCTGCTCCCCGGCATTGATCACTTCGCTCGATGCAAACTCGACCGTTTGGGCATCGAGCTGAGTGGCCGTGCCGCGCACGCCGTAGTTATCGAAGTTGGAAACGGTAGCCGGCGCGGGGACGCGAACGGTGACGGTGGACGAGCGTACAGGGAAACTGCGTTCGGGGCCAACAATGCTCCACCAGAACTGATCGCCGCCGTCGTAGTAGCGCAGCGCGCCATTTACCACGTACTTGAGGACGTAGACGTGACGGCTATCGGAGACAGACGCGGGGAAAAACCACTTGATGACAAAATCACCGCTGGCGTTGGACGACACCACAAAGGTGCCGGCCGTCTCACCGCTGGATGCGCGGCGCAGTGCTTGCCCATCCGCCGTGACCTGCACCGCGGTGATGTCACGCAGGCGATCAGTTTTGATATTACGCGTACCAAAACGAAAGGAGCCGGAGGTAAACACAATCTCCTGGGTTTCGGTAACGGCAAACGAGCCATCCGTGTTGATGGCGACATCGGCATCCCACCGCTGCCAGTAGAGCTGTTTACTCTCCTGGGCCAACGACGGCGCTGCAGTCGCCAGCAAAATGAGTAAGAACAAACCTGCAGCGACTCTCAACGTACTGGAACGCATGGATCCTCCATCCGAGACTGCCGTGCTCAAGACTGCCTTCGACAAAACGGGGGCCACGACATACCACTCTGAAGATGCCCCAGATTATAACGCAAACGCCTTAATTTTTCCAACGCAACAAGCCGGTGTTGCAATTCTTACTGCGTCAGCGCACGACCAACGTCGTGACCGTGCTCTTCTGCACCAGGCGGGCGCACAGATCATCGAGCAAGAGACGGTTGACGCCGGAGGCAGCATGAGCGCCAAGCACGAGCAGTTCGATCCCTTCCGTCTCCAGCGTCTCCAGCACCCGATCCTCAACCAGGCCTTCGCGCAGCAGCAAGCGGTTGAAAACCGCAGCCTGCTGCAGAATATCCATGGCCTCACGTAAGACCTCACGCGACTCCGTCTCGATGGACAGCAATTCATCATCGGACGTGTGGTGGCCTGCCTCTGCGGTCAGGCCCTGGAAAAACAGCGGCAGCTGCGAGACGATGTGCAACAGGGTGGCTCTGGCGCCCAACGCCTGCGCCCATTGCGCCGCCACTTCGACCATCTCCAGGCTTTGGCGCGTGCCGCCCACGCTGACCAGCATATGGCTGATTTCAGTCAACGGCGCGCGCGCCACCAGCACGGAGGTTTTGCTCTGGCGCACCACCTGGGCCACGCGCGAACCGTGCAGCAGGCGGCTCAGGCCGCGCCGGCCAGCCGGCGCAAGCAAAATCAAATCGTAAGCGTGAGCCGCCGATTCAGCCAGAATGGCCTCCTCCGCTGACCCCGGTTGCGACGCCTCGCGCAAGGCGCCGGTTGTCGCCGCCAGTAATTGTTCGCGCGCCGCCGTCAGCCAGGCAGGATCGGCATCCACCCCGGCATCGGGGACCAAAAGCGTCATCTCAGCATCGAAATGCCGAACGAGCACCAGCGCCACTTGAAGCGCCCATTGACTATTGTCTGAACCATCTACATACAACAAGATTTGCATTCTCAACTGCCTAACTCCACCATCATAGAGGGGACTCGCTCATACCAACAGCAGGATCAGGGGAATAATAAAAATGGTCGCCAAAAAGATACCCAGGCGCCGGTTGTCACGCATGACCCATTCCAAACACCATTCAACGCCGCGGCGGTAGCCATTGTAATTGATAACCAGGACCAGCAGCGACAAAAAAGCCACGCTGGTCATTTCGGTAAACACGATCGTAAACGCGCGCGGTGTATTGAGCAAAAGCGCGGCAAACAACGTATCAATGAACGTCGTGATATTGGCCCCCATGACGTACGGCATCAGGTTTTCACGTCGCACATAGCCGCGCGCGGACAAGGGCACCAAAATGGTCAGGGAGACAGAAACCGAGAGTGTGACGGCGGTCACGGCCATACCGATGATGAACATGATCCACGGCCGGTAGACCAGGTCAGACACACGCTGGAAACCGCTGCTCTCCGATGAAATTTCAGGCAGCGCCCGATCGAAAATGTTAAAGGCGCCGAGCAAGGTCAGCAGCCCGGCGATGAACACGAGCCAGCCCGGCAGGAGCGCGGCCAGCCAGTGCACGATGGGATCATAGACCACATCAACGAATGAGGCCAGCACGGTGGGCGCCCCAAAACGTACGCCGTCGAACCAGCCATTGGTCAGGATGATGTACCCCAAAGCCATCGCCGGCAAATAAATGGTGGCGGTGGTCAGCAGAGCCAATACCCCAATCGAAATACTGGCCACGCGTTGGCGTCCGCGCAGATACGACACGAAACCAACCAACAATACGATGAACGAAGCGCCAAGTCGCGAGCCAGTAATCATGGCAAAGGACTGCACATCGGAAATCAAATGTCCGCTGTACAAGGTGAGTGATACCGCGGCCACAGGGGAGCCGCTCAAAACGATGTAGGCCATGAGCCAGCCCAGGCCCAGGGTGTTGGTCATCGAGTCAACCGCCAATGTTCTGAACAACGGTTGCAGCTCGCGCGCGCCGCTCTTGAGAAGCTCGAGCGCGAGGATGAAAACAGCCACGCCGGCCACCGCGATGAGGACTTTCTTGATTCGATTCAGCAAAGGCGTCTGTCCCTATTCTTAGATGGCATGGCCGTAAAACACGAGCAACGTGCTGCCATACACACGTTCCTCGAGTCGGCCAAAAGAGCGCAACGGCAGAGCATGGTCTTCCTTGGGGTGGATCTGCACAATGATCTGTCCATTCGCGGCCAGCAGCGACGGGCGCTCGTCAAGCAGCAGCAGCGCCTTTTCCCACCACTGACGATACTGCGGCGGAGCAATGTAGATCAGATCAAACGACGCTTCGTCCGTGCGTTGCAGAAAGGCAAAGGCGTCGCCAGCGACGACGCGTGCCTGGTCGGCCAGGTTGGTGAGCGTCAAGTTTTTATGTAAAATCGCCAGGGCGCGGCGGTCTTTTTCACAGAACACCGCCGCGGCCGCCCCGCGGCTGAGCGCCTCGATGCCCACGCTGCCCGTGCCGCCAAACAAGTCCAAAAAACGGCAGCCGGCAATGGCGTCCTGCGCGGCGAGGATGGAAAACAGCGCCTCTTTGACCCGATCGGTGATCGGCCGCGTTGAATCGCCAGGGACACCGAGCAAGGTCCGACCTTTAGCCGATCCAGTAATGACACGCATGGCAGATGGTTTCACCGTCAGCGAAGATTCGTCACGCAGACGTGCAGTGCGGTTCAAATGTAACACAAGCTGATAGCTTTGGCAACTACAGGCACAGAAACAGTTTGCCATATTGTTCATCTTTAGGTACACTTGTCCTGCTAGACTCCGAACGCTGTACGCAGGATTGTCCCTTCTGGAGGTTGTATGCATCGGTTACGCTTGCCCTATGTCCTCCGCATGGTTTACGGGCTGCTGGTCATTGGGCTTGCCCTGGCGACACTGTTCCTATCAGCGCCGCCCGCGCAGGCTTTTATTCCACAAAACGAGCTGTTGGTCAACGGCAATTTCGAGGCCTTTCACGTCGGCTGGACCGAGTCAGGCGCGCAGATCATTTACCATGCCTCTGGCCTGCCGGCTGGTATTCCGCCCTACGAAGGCGACTATGCCGCTTATTTCGAGCCGCATACAACCCTGCAGCTTTTCCAGAATGTCGCGATTCCCGCCAGCGCCAGCTTTGCCAAGATTCATCTCTGGTACTGGTCGCGTTGGACTGAGCACCCCGCTGAACGCTTCCTGGCTGTGCAACTGCTCGACCCCGTGAATGGCACTCACTATGTGGACGCCCTGCTGATTGACGCCTATCCATCCACCAATGCCTGGCAAGCGCTGACCTATGTGCTGACGCCGGCTGATTTGGCCGCCGTCCGCGGACGCACCGTCCGCTTCATGCTGCGCGCCGACGGCTCGAACTACCGCTCCAACTTCCTAGTGGATAATGTCAGTCTGGACGTGAGCAGCGGTTTGGTGCGCCATGTCTATCTACCCACCACCCCCCGTGACGCCAGCCAGTCGCGATGAATCATCCCTTCCCAAGCGGTTTTCTGTGGGGCGCGGCCACGGCCGCCCATCAGGTTGAGGGCAACAACCACAACAACCAGTGGTGGGCGTGGGAACAGACTCCCGGTCATATTTACCAAAATCAACGCCCAGGGCTGGCCTGCAACTGGTGGGCGCCTGGGGGCGCGGAGGCCGATTTCGATCTGGCGCAGGCGCTGGGGCAAAATGCGCATCGGCTGTCGGTAGAATGGAGTCGCCTGGAGCCGGTCGAGGGCGAGTTCGACGCCGCCGCGTTTGGCCGCTATCGTGAGATGCTGGGCGCGCTGCGCAGCCGTGGCCTGACGCCCATGGTCACGCTGCACCACTTTACGAACCCGCTGTGGTTCGAGGAGCAGGGCGCCTGGCTCAATCCGCGCAGCGTCGCCCTTTTTCAGCGCTTCGCCGAGCGCGTGGCCGTTGAGCTGGGTGACCTGGTGGATCTGTGGTGCACGATCAACGAACCCAATGTCCACGCCATGCTCAGCTACTTGCTGGGCGAGCATCCGCCTGGCCTGCGCAGCATGGCGGCGCCGTTTCGCGTCATGCGCCATCTGCTGCTTGGGCACGCGGCCGCCTATCGGGCCATTCATCGCCTCGACGGCCGCGCGCAGGTGGGATTGGTGCTGCACTTTCGACCGTTTGTGCCGGCCACAGCCAGTGCGCGGCTCGATCAATGGGCCGCCGCCGTCCAAAACTACCTCTTCAGCGACTGCCTGTTGACAGCCATCCAGGATGGTATCCTGCGGCCCCCTCTGGGCAGGGGCCAAACGGTTGGCCCGCTGATTGACTCCAGCGACTTCATCGGCGTCAATTTCTACACGCGCGAGCTGGTGCGCTTCGATCTGCGCGCGCCGGGCAATCTGTTTGGACAACGCTTCCTCGCGCCATCTGGCGAAACCAGCGATCTGATGAGCAGCGGTTTGGCCTACAGCGAATTGGCGCCTGACAGCCTGGAGCGCTTATTGCTGCGTTTGGCGACCATCGGCAAGCCGATCTTCATCACCGAATGTGGTCTGCCCGACGCGGACGACGATCAGCGCGCTCGCTTCCTCATCACGCACCTGGCGGCCGTGCAGCGTGCGTTGCAGGCTGGCGCGCCAATCAAAGGCTTCTTTCACTGGACGCTGGTAGATAACTTTGAATGGGCCGAAGGCTGGCTGCTGCGCTTTGGGCTGATCGAGCTCGACCGCGACACCCAGGCGCGG
>DAISHS010000282.1:0-5956 GCA_036822415.1 Chloroflexota bacterium | reverse complement strand
CTGCGCTTTTTGGTCAACGGGGTGGTGATTGGGCAGGCCTATTTCGATGGGCTTAGCCCCTTTGCCCAGACCTACATTTATAATCAAGGCTTGTTGCAAACTGGCGACAACGTGTTTCAGCTCAATTCAGTGGCAGACACCGGCCTGGCGCAGGAGTCCGGCTATGTACAATGGTACGAGATCGGCTACTGGCAGGCCCCGCGCGCCCTGGATGATCAGCTTACCTTTGCGGCCGCGCAGCCCCTCTACCAGGTGGAGGGTTTCAGCAACAACAGCCTGATTTTGCTTGATGTCAGCGATCCGCTTGCCCCTGTGTACCTGACTGATTATGCCTTGCAGCCCGCGGGGGCTTCGGTAGACCTGCGCTTCAGCGACGGTGCACGCGCGGCGCGCTATCTAGCCATCAACCGCGCGGCCGCCGCCACGCCCCGCGCCGTCAGTCAGGACACCCCTTCCAGCCTAGGCTCCACCAGCAATCAGGCCGACCTGATTGTGATCAGCCACGAAAACTTCCTGGATTCGCTGGCGCCTTTGGTCAACCTGCGCCGCAGCCAGGGCTTGCACGTTGCGCTCGTCAATGCGCAGGATGTTTACGATGAGTTCAGCGCCGGTGTTTTTGACGCCGAGGCGCTGCACAGCTTTCTTGCCTACGCCTACTACCACTGGCAGGCGCCTGCCCCGCGCTTCGTTCTCCTGGTGGGAGATGGACACTACGATTTCAAGAATTTTCTGGGTACCAATACGCCCAACTTCATCCCGCCCTATCTGAAAATGGTTGATCCCTACATCGGCGAGACCGCAACCGATAATCGCCTGGTCACTGTCGTGGGCGACGATCCCCTACCAGATATGGCGATCGGGCGCTTGCCGGTGAACACCTATGACGAAATCAACAGCATGGTGAGCAAAATTGTTGCCTACGAAACCGCGCCGCTCAGCGGCGATTGGAATCTGCGCCATCTGTTCATTTCCGACAACCCCGATAGCGCGGGCAATTTCTGGGAACTTTCCAACGCCGTCGCTGATGTGTTGGTGCGTCCGCCCTATGTGGCAAGCAAGATCTATTATGGGCAGCCGCCTTACACCTCGCCGTTGCCAACCCGCCAGGCGATTGTCAACGCCTACAACCAGGGCGCTCTGATCATCAGCTATGTCGGTCACTCTTCCATCCCCTGGTGGGCAGCCGAAATTCTTTTCAGCACCACGCAGGTGCCGTTGTTGAACAATCAGGAACGCACGCCAATCATGCTGCCGATGACCTGTTACGACGGTTATTATCATGACCCGCGCTTCCCTTCGCTTGGCGAAACGGTCGTGCGCGTGAACGGACGCGGCGCCGTTGCCAGCTGGTCCGCCACCGGACTGGGCGTAGCCCACGGTCACGATTATCTCGAACGGGGTTTCTATACGTCGGTCTTCAGCAATGGCAACCCTAACCTGGGGGACGCCACCACGGCCGGCAAGGTCAGCCTTTATCTCGGCGACCCGCGTTTTCTCGATTTACTGGACACCTTCGTTCTCCTGGGAGACCCGGCCATGAATGTTGCGCTGGTTGATACCGATCTTCAGGTCAACGATCAATTGGCGCCGGCCGGCCCGGTGGCTCAGAATCAAATGGTCACGTACACGATGCAGTACACCAACACTGGCCCGGCCGCGGCCACGGCCACGCGTTTGAATTTGCAGCTGCCGAACGGCCTCGAAGAAGTCACGATTCAGTCGTCCGCGCCGATCACGGCCGATCCGGTCACACCCCACGTGTGGCAGCTCGGCGCCCTGCCGGCTGGAGCGGTCGGCGTCATTCAGGTCAGCGCGCGCGTCAGCCTGGCTTTGGCGCCCTCTGACTTGCCCCTGATCATGGGCGGTCGTTTGCAGACGAGCTGGCGCGAACGTTCTCAGACCAACAATGGGCAGTCCTACACGATTCAGGTCGCGCCGGCTGATCTGGCTGTTAGCCTGGAAGCCAGGCCGACAGGACTAATCCAGCCTGGCGACCGCGTCACCTTCACGATCGGTTATGGCAACCAGGACGCGGGCCTGGCGACCCAGGGCCTACTTACCTTCCCGCTTCCCAGCGGGCTGCTGGCTCCTGTGGTGACGTTCAACGGCCCGGTGTTGACGCCCGTGGCTGGTTCATCCTTTACCTGGCGTTTGCCCAACCTGGCGTTCGGCGCCGGCGGACAGGTCATCATCGCGGCTAACGTAGATCCAAATTTGAGCGCCGCGCAGAGCCTCATCAGCAGCGCTGCCAGCCTGAGCACCGCCTGGCTCGATAGTAATGCAGACAATAATCAAGCGAGCGCCGCTTTGCAGGTCAACGTGAGGGATGCCTATGAGCCAGACGACGGGATGCTGCAGGCCAGCGCGCTGCAAGCGCCGGGGGTACAGATGAATCACACCTGCCACCGCGCAGGCGACGCGGATTGGATTCGATTCAACGCCAGAGCGGACGTAACCTACTATCTACGAACCTTCAATCTTTCTGGTAATGGCGACACCGTCATGGGCTTGTACGATAGCCTGGGCAACGAGCTGGCGAAGAACGACGATTATTTCCCAGGAAGCCGCTGGTCTGGCATTGATTGGACGGCCACCACGGCCGGGAAATACTTCATTCGCGTGACCGGTCGCGGCGAGCCCTGGTGCGGCTATCGCTATGATCTTCGTGTGACGACATCCCTCGTTACCTTCTTACCCATGAGCGGACGCCTGACGCCCGCCCACTGACCTGTAAGCCAATGGTAAGGTTTTTGGCTTGACGCTGCGTGGAATGTCAAGCTATACTCTCAAGTGTGCGTAGGTAAACGACTTGCGCACACTTGATTCTTTTACAATTTTACCCCATATGTTGATACCCCTGTTGATGTGTGCATCGTTCATCGCATATCACATTTTTTCAGGTTGGTCATGTCGCACCATGAAATGCCCGCAACCTTGCTGAACCTCTCAACCGTCATTGCAACCCATGCGGCGACAGACGTCGCGTCGCCTCTCCGCAGGGAGAGGCGTAATGACATGAGCAATCGCGTGCTGATTATTCGCCCCGAACCAGCGTTGACGGTTGATTTACTCTCGCGAGCGTATGGCGATCGTGGATATCGCGTCGATAGCATCACGTCCAGTCACCCACGTGAGGACATCTTACGCATGGCTTCTCTCAGCGATATTACGATCGTCGAACTTCACAACGACGATACGCTGATGTTCGAGTTGTGCGAATGGCTACGTCAGCGCTGGAAAGGGTTATTACTGATTTTGACGTTCGCTTTTGCCAATGCCGATATCGTCAGGGTATACCAGATGGGCGCGGATGGTCATTATCCCTATCCGTGCAACACGCGTGTGGTGATGGCGCGTACCGAGGCGCTTTTGCGCCGCACGCGAGGCAAATTACGGCATCCTTTCTGAAATGAGGCGCATGCCGCGCGTCAGTGCTCTCGAAACGATTCATCAGTGAGTGATTTGTGCCCCGAAACAAGCCCATTTCCCACAAGGAGGAACGAAGATGCAACGTGTAATTGATCTAGCCAGCCGCCGGACTTCTCTCAGTCCGGTGACTTTGATGGTACGAGCGCTGTTTGTACTCGTCTTTGCTGGCACGCTTTTCTTGCTTCCCAAGGCGCCCATTGCCTTGGCCGGCAATCCTGACACGCCGCTCGATATTTTATATCAAGCGGGCACCTGCGAAGATCCAAACTATGCCATTGCCGCGACCGGCGTTGGACTCAACGGCGCGACGTCTGGCACGATGTCATTGACCATTCCCGCCACCGCCACCGTGGTGCAGGCCTATCTGTTCTATGTAGGCTATGACTCGACCGACACATCAGGCGGCGATCCCAATGTCACCTTCCAACGTGACGCCCTGGCGATCAATCCCATTGTCGCCATTGACATGGGCGGCCCTGCTTTCTGGCAGACAGCCAAATGGGCCTGGGCCTTTCGTGCGGACGTTACCAGCTACGTAACGACCGGTAGCCACACCTACACAGTGGCCGGTTTGAACGCTTTTACCTCACCGGTTCTCAAGACCGAAGGTGCAGAACTGGTCGTCGTCTACAAGGATGTCAGCGCCGGGGCGCAGGCCGTCTATTTGTACGCCGGCATGGATATGGTGCAGACTCGCAGCGGCCCGCCCGCCGGAATCGGCAGTATCCCGGTAATTGTGGGGCCGATTGACACCGCCTCGGTTGTGCGCACCGTTAAGCTCAAGACCGTGGTTGGCGGCGGCAACCTCAACCCCTCCAGTAATGAATCGGCTCTCTGGTATACTTCTGGCCTGGTCGCGCCGGTTGGTGACATCTACGGCGCTACGCTGGTGGCCAACAACCCCTTTGTGGGCGCCCAGGGTAATTACTGGGACAGCTATGCGGCCACTGCCAGCCTGCCCATCGGCCATAAGTATGTTGCGGTGCAGGTTGAATCCAAGGATACCAACGGCGCTGCGTTAGAATGGATTGCACAAACCGTCGAGATCCCGCTGGCCTGTCCTACGGTGCAGGTCACCAAGACCCTGACCAGCAACAGCTACGTGGCGGAAGGCGGGCAGGCCACGTTCCGCATCAACGTGGCAAACACAGGCAACACGAAGCTGACGGTGGTGCACCTGCACGATGCGTTTGACACGGTGCATCTGAATTACAACTCCGCCAATCCAACTCCGAACACCTTCAGCGAGCCCGCGGGCACGATTGACTGGACCGACCTGACGGGCGCGGCGCCCAACGGTTTCAACCAGGATCTGCTGCCAGGCCAGCAGTTTACGGTGACCGTCACCTTCGACGCGGCCGTGGCCAACGGCTTGATTCCGGTGGCCAACACCGCGAACATCATTGTAGCCGACACCAAGGATGAGAACGACCGCAACCCGCCCCCCAGCACCAGCACCACCGTAGTCACCATCGTCAAGCCGTCGCTGGTACTGGAGAAGACGGTGACAACCCAGGGCGGAACCTGCCCTGGGGTTGAGACGCTAAATGTGCCAGTGGGTTCGACGGTCAAATACTGCTATCGCGTGACCAACACCGGCGACACCTATCTGGTCAACATCGTGATTACCGACGACAAAATCCCGGGCATCATCGGCACGATCCCTGGCCCTCTGGCGCCTGGCGCCACCTCGACGTTTGTCACAGCCCTGGCCGTGCTCTCCTCCGACACGTTGAACACCGGCACTTCCACCGGCACACCAAGCACAGCGGGCGGTACGCCTTTGCCCAACATCCCCAATGTCACGGACACCGATCCGGCCAACGTTCTTGTGACCGGCAACATTGGCGACTTCGTCTGGAACGACCTCAATAACAATGGTATTCAGGATAGCGGCGAACCGGGTCTGCAGGGTGTGCTCATGAATCTGTACCCCAACAGCACTTGCACCGGTTCCCCCTCCACGACGCAGACGACCAATGCCAGCGGCTTTTACCAGTTCACCGATCTCCTGCCAGGCAACTATTGCGTTCAAGTAGCCGCCAGCAACTTCACCGGTGTGTTGAACAATTGGAACTCCAGCCCCAAGGATCAGGGCGGCGATGATACGAAGGACTCCGATGGCGATCCTGTGACGCACAACGCGCCAATCACCCTGGCTTCGGGCGTAACCAACAATACGATTGACTTCGGCTTTTCAAGCCCCAGCAGCCTGGGCGATTTCGTGTGGAATGATGTCAACGTCAACGGTATCCAGGATACGGGTGAACTTGGCATCAGCAACGTCAAGGTGAACCTTTTCAGTAACGGAACCTGCACAGGCGCCGCGCAGGCAACCACCAATACCAACGCCAGCGGTTTGTACACCTTTGGCAATTTGATCCCCGGCACTTACTGTGTGCAGGTGGATAGCACCAACTTCAGTGGGGCGGGCGCCTTGGTAGGTCGAAACAGCAGCCCCAAGGATCAGGGCGGCGATGACACCAAGGACTCCGATGGCGATCCTGTGACCCACAACAGCCCGGCC
>DAISHS010000281.1:0-5976 GCA_036822415.1 Chloroflexota bacterium | reverse complement strand
GCGTCGCACAAGTCTTGCCAGTAAGGCGGCAGCTCGATCTGGAAGGAGGTCGCCATATCAATACGGCCCTTTTCCTTGTCGAACTTCCAGAATGAGATCAGACCGCGATACTTGTCCTTGTATTCGTCAATCGCAGCGTAGGTGAAGCCGACCGGCGCTGCGTACTGTGGCCCTTCGACCACATAGTCGGTGTTGGGCGTCACAAAGGCGCCGCCGTGGTCATTGATGGCGTTCGGGTTCTTGACGATCTGCTTGGTCTCGAAGTCACGCAGGTCAACCACCGCGATGCGCGCATTGGCCTTATCGTTGATAAAGACAAAGTTGCCATCATAATCACCGCCGGTTTCACTGAGCGCGGGATGATGGGTATCGCCCCAACGAATCTGATTGGGGCCAACATTGCCTTCGTTCAAGATCGCTTCAGATTCCTTTGAACCATAGCCCCAACCTTGCCACGCTTCTGGCGTGAAAACAGCGATGACCTTGAGAAGGCGCATGGAGGGCAGGCCGATGACGAGGATCTGGCCGCTGTGACCGCCGGAGGCAAACATGACGTAATCGTCATACTTGCCGGTGGGGACATAGGTCTTGAGGGCAGCCGCCACATCGTCCGGCGTCAGGCCACGCTCGGCGGCGATGGCCGCCGCGCTTTCCGGCAGGCCGGCATCGGCTGGCAACGTGGCATTGGGCGTTGGGGTTTGCGCCCGGTTGCAACCGGTCAACACAAGCAGCGTGATGAGTAAGACAACGAATACGGTACGCTTCATAGGACTAACGTTCTCCTTTCCAAGAGCAGACACGAGCACTACAGGTTTTGGCACACTGGGCTGCTTTGCGCAGGCTGTGAGCGACGGGCCATAGCCGATGGGCAACGCAAGCGCCGATCCGAAACAAAGGGCTTCAGGCAAAAACAATCAAAAAAGGCAGTTCGATGGCATTTTCTGGGCACAAATCCTGACAGATCGAGCAGTAGGTGCAATCGTCCGGCCGGACCAGCTGCGCAACCTGGTCCCCCTGGGCGAGGGCGTTGGTCGGGCAGGCTTCGACGCAGCGGCCACAGCCTGTGCATCTCTCTGCAATAATCCGCGGAAGTGGGGGTTCATCAGTTTTTGGCAGCCCGGCAAAAGGTTTCATCGTGAACTGGCCTCGCTTGTGCTTGCAGGCACAAGTGTAGATAAAAGACGCGCGCCAGGCAGCGACTTTTGTCTCATCAACCCTTTTCTCTGTATAATCAGGAGGCTATGAATGAAATCCCAAAGCCAACCGATGCTGCGCGCCTGCTCACGCAGCTGCATCGCCACCGCCAATCTGTCCATCAGCCGCAGTCAGGGAACGCCCTGCCGCCGACTGAAATTTTTTTCCGCGCCTGGCAATCGCAACGCCTGGCGCGCACCCATGCTGATTTGCTCAGCAGCGACCGTTACGGCCTGGGCTGCCGCTTCTTTCTCGATCATATCTACGCGCCGCGCGATTTCAGCCAGCGCGACCATGATGTGGAGCGCATGTATCAGTTCATGCTGCGCTTCTTGCCAGAGCGTTTGCTCCACACCTTGACCTTGACCATTGAGCTGAACAACCTGACGCGGGCGTTGGACGCTCAGCTGCTTGCCGTCCTGGTCAACCAATTGGGCGTCAGCGACAGCTTGACTCCGCAGCAGTATGCCAGGGGGTACCAGTTATGCGACAACCTGGCCGTGCGTCGCTATCAGATTGACCTCATCGGCGAGGTGGGCCGCGGCCTTGATCGCATCACGCGGCTGCCCTTCATCACCCTGACTTTACGCCTGGCGCATGGCCCGGCCTATCGCGCCGGCTGGATCGAGCTGCAAGATTTTCTGGAGCAGGGCTTTGCGGCGTTCAAGCACATGCAGGGCGCGGACTACTTTTTGCAAACCATTCAGCGTCGCGAGCTGCGCATCCTCGATCAGCTCATGAACGACGCCCCCGACCCATTCGCCGTGTGAATCACCGGGTTAGGCTAGACAACCATCCTGATGTGTGCTACACTATTCCTGCCACGATGAGTGGCTAAGCGCTGCACCTGATCAACCACCTGACTTCTGCTTGCTGCGATCTCCACCGGCAGACTTGGGTGTGCGGCGTAAAAACCGAGAGGTGTGGTAACGGGGGCGGAGCCATGGGCTGGCTCCCGTTTTTGATGGATTTGCCGATGGAAAGTAACATTAATTATCCTCCCGCGGCCGCTTCTGAACGCTTTCATCGGGTGCAGGGCCAGGCGCTTGTCCGTCAGATTCTCAATTCGCTGACGGGTAAATCGGAGCGCCTCCTGTCATACGATGAAGTCAAAGAATTGCTGCTGGCTCGCGGGCAGATCAAGATGCGTGACACCCAGATGATCCGACTGGATCGGATCGTGGGGAGCGTTGGGCGCTACCGCGACTTTGATCGCTTCTTCTTGCCCCTGGGCGGCGCCAACGCCGAGCGCTGGAAAAACATTGACATCGCGCTCAACCGCCTGGAAGACCTGCCGCCGATCGAGGTCTATCAATTAGGCGAAGTTTACTTTGTGCGTGATGGCAATCACCGCGTGTCTGTTGCGCTCGCCAACGGTCTGAGCCACATCGAGGCCTGGGTCACTGTCATTGATGTGCCGGTTGAGTTGACCCGCGAGGTGCAGCCCGATGAGATGATCATCAAAATCGAGTATGCGCACTTCCTCGACCAGACCGATCTCAACACCCTGCGGCCTGACGCATCCATCGAGCTGACCGAGCCAGGCCGCTATCAGCAGCTCCTGGAGCATATTCACGTCCACCATTATTATTTGGGCCTGCAACAACAGCACGATGTCCCCTATCATGAGGCGGTCGCAAGCTGGTATGACCATGTCTATCTGCCTAATGTGCAGGTGATTCGCGACAGCGGGATTCTAAAAGACTTTCCCAAACGGACCGAGGCCGATCTCTATCTGTGGATTACCTATCATCGCGATCGTCTACGCGAGCGTTATGGAACCGACATTGATTTACAGATGGCATTGACCCATTTTGCCCAACGCCATAGTGAACGCCCTTTGCCCCGTGTGGTCAAGGCGGTCACACGCACGATCAGGGCCGCGATCGAGGCGGCCACCGAAGCGGCCGCGCCGCCAATGCCTCAGTCCGCTGAAGAGGTTCCCGCCCTCAGCTTCGATGACACTGAGTTGGATCCACCACGGGAGATGATTTTACAATGAGCCAAACGCCTCTACGCACCAAGATCATTTGCACGATTGGCCCGGCCAGCCGGGAGCCAGAGATGTTGACCAGTCTCATGGCCGCTGGCATGGACGTGGCGCGACTCAATTTTTCGCATGGCGACCATGCCTTTCACGCCGACACCATCGCGCGCATACGCGCGGCGGCCGCGGCCGTCGCTAAGCCCGTTGCGCTGCTGGCCGATCTGCAAGGCCCCAAGCTGCGCGTGGGGGACATGGGCGCCGGCGTTGTCCTTGAGGCCGGCAAGACCGTGGTGCTTACCACCGCCCCGTTGATCGGACAGCCAGGCCTGGTGCCGATTCAGTACGCGGAGCTGCCCGGCGTCGTGCGCGCGGGCGAACGCATCCTGCTCGATGACGGCCTCTTGGAACTGGAAGTGCGCAGCGTCTCCGGCCAGGAGATCACCTGCCAGGTGCTGACCGGCGGCCTGCTGACTTCCAAGAAAGGCATGAACCTGCCGGATGCTTCGCTTAGCATCCCTGCCATTACCGACAAGGATCGCGCCGACCTCGCCTTTGCCCTCGCTCAGGGCGTGGACTGGGTAGCGCTCTCCTTTGTGCGCAGCGCCGCCGAAGTGCGCGAACTGAAGTCGCTCATTCAGGCCGCCCACCCGTTCGATCAACCCGCGCTGGTCATTGCCAAGATCGAGAAGCCGCAGGCCGTCACCGCCATCGAGGAGATCATTGCTGACGCCGGCGGCATCATGGTGGCGCGCGGCGACCTGGGCATCGAGATGTTGACCGAAGAAGTGCCGGTCATTCAGAAGCGCATCATTCGCCTGTGCAATCAGGCCGGCAAGCCGGTCATCACCGCCACGCAGATGCTGGACTCGATGATGCGCAACCCGCGGCCAACCCGCGCCGAGGCCTCGGACGTAGCCAATGCCGTCTTCGATGGCACCGACGCGGTGATGCTCTCCGGCGAAACGGCCAGCGGCCAGTATCCGCTGGCGGCCGTCCAGACGATGGCGCACATCATTCAGCGGGCTGAACAGGCCGCCACCTGGGGCGTGCAGTTCAACGATGAGCCGGCGGCAAAGATGACGGTGGCGCAGGCCGTGGCCCACGCCTCCTGCGAAACCGCGCGCGACCTCAAGGCCAAGGCCATTATCGCCCCGACGGTTTCAGGCAGCACCGCGCGCCTGGTGGCGCGTTTCCGGCCGCAAACGCCGGTCGTGGCCGTAACGCCCAGCGCACAGACGCAGCGCCAGCTCATGCTCTCGTGGGGCATCTATCCCTTGCTGGCCGACCTGGAGACCACGACCGACCGCATGATCGCGGACGCGATCCTCGCCGCGCAACGGCATGGCTTCGTCAGCCTGGGCGACACCGCGGTGGTGACAGCGGGCAGCGTAGGCAGCCAGCCCGGCGCCACCAATCTGATGAAGGTGCACGTGGTATGAGCGCGCCCTCCTGGCCCGCAGAGCCTGCCCTGAACGTCAAAGCCGCGTCGCGCTGGCAGCGCCTCGCGGCCGCGTTGGCCGCAGGCAATCGCCGCACGCTCTGGTGGTTGATTGCACTGGCCGCGCTTCTGCTCGGCCTCTACGTGGCGTTGTTGGGGCCAACCTATGCCCTGGCCGGCGCGGTGGGACTGGCCGCAGCCTACCTGGTCTTGCGCAGCACGCGTTGGGGTTTTATCGTCCTCGCTGCCGTCATCTGGATTTTGCCCTTTGCGGCCTTCCCCTTCAAGCTCGGTTTTACGCCGACCTTCCTCGACGCCGCGCTGCTGGCTCTCTTTTTCGTCTGGCTGGTGCGCATTGCCACCGGTCAGGATCGCATCTTTATCTTTTCACCCCTGGGCGGCCTGGTGCTGCTCTTTCTGGCCCTGGCGATGTTCACCTTTGTCATGGGCACCTCGCACGCCCAACCTACGCAGCAGGTCTTGCGCCAGTTCATCGAAGTGGTGATCAGCATTGCCCTCTTTTTCGTGGCCGTCAACGAGATTCGCACGCGCCAGGATGTGGACTGGCTGACGCGCGTGCTCATCATTGGCGGCGGCCTCTGCGCGCTGGTTGCGATCATCTTCTACGTCATCCCCGACGCCTGGACCGTGCGTGCGCTGGATGCGCTGGCGCGCCTGAAATACCCCGGCGGTTACGGCGCCCTGCGCTACATCGAGGACGATCCCAGCAAGCCGATGCGCGCCATCGGCCTGGCCGTTGATCCAAATGTGCTGGGCGGCATGATGATCCTGGCCGCGGGCCTGACTGCGCCGCAGTTCTTCAGCCGTTCGCCGCTGCTGCCGCGCGTCTGGATCAGCGCCATTTTTCTGCTGCAAGTGCTGGCGCTTTACCTGACCTACTCGCGCTCTGCGCTGATGGGCCTGGGCGTCTCGCTCTTCATTCTGGCCAGCCTCAAGTATCGCCGCCTGCTCTTGATTGGCCTGCTCGGCGCGGCGCTTTTGCTGCTGCTGCCGCAGGCGCAACCCTATGTGGCGCGCCTGCTGGCCGGCCTGCGCGGGGAAGACCTGGCAACGCAGATGCGCTTTGGCGAATACAAAGACGCGCTCTTGCTCATCGGCCGTTACCCGTGGTTTGGCGTCGGCTTCAGCGGCACACCGGACATTGACATCTACATCGGCGTCAGCAGCGCCTACCTGCTCATGGCCGAAGAAATGGGCCTGGCCGGGCTGGCCGTCTTCCTGGCCGTGATGGCAGGCTTTTTCGCCTTCCTCTGGCGCACCTGGCGCCGCGGCCTGGCTGCCGGGCGCGACGCAGTGCTGTTGGGCCTGGGCGGCGCGCTGGCCGGCGCACTGGCCG
>DAISHS010000280.1:0-6037 GCA_036822415.1 Chloroflexota bacterium | reverse complement strand
GCGCCGATGCCGGGGATGACGGTTTGCAGCGCCGCCACGAGATAAGCCAGGAAGCGGGCGGGATCGTTGTCCCCGGCGTCGAGCGACAGCCAGGCAACGGGTTGGCCGCAAGCGGCCACCCATTCGCTGACCAGCGTGGTCTTGCCAAAGCCGGCCGAGGCCGAGACGAGGGTGAGTCTGTGGCCCGCGGCCAGACCTGCGTTCAGCCGTGCGATCAGGCGCGGGCGGAGGACCGCGCTGGGCCGAGGTCGGGGGAGGTACAGCTTGGTGGCGAGAATCGGCGTGGACATAGATCGTTCCGTGAATCCGGGGGCGCACCGCTCAAGCAATCGCTGGCTTCCACGGCCGGCGGTGGTGTGAGCGCAGATCGCCCGCCGCGGCAATCAATGACCGATCTTACGACAGCGTCCAGACTGCTGCCATGACCCCTATCATGTCCCAGCGACAAGAGCATCAACTGTTCCGACGTGATCGAACTGGACTGGAAGAACGTCCAGGGCAAGCAGGTCCTGAAGTTCTTCCTGAAGGGCGGCCCCATCCGCTGCTTCAGCGTGACCGCCGACTTTGCGCGGGCAACGCGGCGCGCGATTGACGCCGCCTTTGCGGATGGCGAGGTTGCCCCGCCCGAGCCGCCGGTGAGCTGCGCAGCTCTGCTGGCGCGCGCCCTGGGCGCGGACGACCAGCACGCGCTCATGGCGGCCGGGCTGGCGGGCGGCATCGGCCTGAGCGGCGGCGCCTGCGGCGCGGCGGTCTGGCTGATCGAACTGGCTGGCGTGACCGCAGGCGGCGCCTCCATCGAGTTCAACAGCCCCGCGCCCACCGAGGCGATCAACCGCTTCGCGCAGTGCACCGCATGTGAGTTCGCGTGCGCCAACATCGCCGGCGGCCAGGTAGCTGGCCGCCGGCGGCTGCGCGCGGGTCATCGAGGCGCTCGCCGGTCGCGCTGGCGGGGACGGGGCGTGACGAAAACCGATCGCATGCATCTTTGACACAGATCGGGAATTGGCTGTTCCCGATGCGCCAGATCGAGGAGCAGAAAGTCCTGGGTGACGAACGTAGCCAGGCGTTCCTGGCCGACGAACGTAGCCAGGCGTTCCTGGCCGACCTGTTCCCGAAAGCGCAGGAATTGCGGGGCCTGGATCTCGCCGTGCACCGTGCGACGCACTGACCCGAGCCGTGTGTCGCACGGCTGCATTTGGCCTTAGTTCTTCGGCGCTTTGACGACATCGTAATCCGCTTGATCCGGGTTGGGGACACCAAAACGAGCGTTGACCGCGTAGAGTGAGTCACCGAAACTCGCGATGGTAGACGGCACCCGAAAGTCCGGATCGTCAATGGTGCGGTTGATGACACCAGATGTGAAATCACTGTTGAGATGGACGACCGCGATATTGCTCGACCTTTGCACGACGTAGAGATGGGAGTCGGCAAACAGGAGTCCATCGCCCATCGGAAGCGCATCACCACCCAGAGCGATCAGCTTCGTCGCCCCGGTATGCGGATCGACCCGGAAGAGACCGCCCGTGACGGTCTGGACGATCACCAACCACTTACCATCGGGCGTCGCTTCGATGCCGTTGGAGTTCAAGATGAGTTGTCCGGGAACCTGGGGCGCCAGGACAAAATCGCCGCTCAACGGCATGCGCTTCGCCGCCGCTGGGTCGGGCAGCGCGCCGTCCGGTTCCAGTGGCACGCTGTAGAGGAAAGCAGCAAAAGAATCCGTGAAGTATGCGGCCTCGCGCGTCACGATCACGTCGTTGATGAGAGAGCTTGGCGGCGCATCATACCGCACATCCTGGAACTGATAGGTTCTGAGAAGCGCCCCAGTCGCGGCATCATACACGCGGCCCTGCCCGCCCACACCGCCGGCCACGAACAAATAGTTCGTGCGTTGATCAACACACAAACCCATCGTCATCAGACCGGCCTGGCTGGGCACCAAGATGCTTCCTTCGCCAGTACCGAAGTCGCCCGCGTAGATCCCACCGCCGGCCAACGAGCCGACATAGAACGATGTCCCACGACCGGAAGCGATGCCCTCCGGTTGCCACCCGTTGGGTAGTGAGATGATCTTGGGGAAAGTGGCTTCATTCGATGCCATTGTCTTGAGTCTCCTTTTCTTATGGGATGGATACCTTCATTGTTGAACCTGGGTGTCAGCCGTCGGCGCTGCCCTCGGCTGGCAACGTCAGGCCCAGTTGTTGTAGAAATGCACCGAGCTCGTAGCGGTAGAACGCGGCGCAGTCGCCCACAACCGGTCCCATGTGCTCGAAGATCTCCAGCATCACCATGCCGTGTATGCGCGCCCAGGTGCTCATCAGCAGACAAAGCAGCGATTCGGGGAGGTCGTAGCCCGCCTCCGGCAGCCAGACCGCTAGGTGCGCCGAAATACTGGGCGGAACGAGCGTATACTGCGCCGGAACGATGAGTTCGCCAGACCGATAAGCCTCTACGAAGTGACGGATCAGCCCGTCGAAGGGCCGCCTTGCCGGGGGGACGGTGATCTCGGCTGGCGCAACATAGCCGGGGATCGGGTTACCATAGATGAGCTGAAAATCCACCGGATGGGCAACGGCCCACTCGCGGTAGGCCAGGCACGAGGCCGCAATCTTCTGAGCGCCGGTCTTCGCCTCAACTGCCAGTTCCGCCGCTTGGATGGCGTTGGCCAGATCGTTGAAGGCGTCCACAATCAGCGCCGTGACGAGGTCGTCACGGCTGGCAAAGTAGCGGTAGAGCGCCGGCGCGCTCATCTCCATCGCACGCGCGATCGCGCTGAGGGAAACCCCGGCGGTGCCGCTTTCGGCCATCTGCTGGCGGGCAGTGGCTTTGATTTCGGCAATGGTCAGATCGCGCAGGCGGTCGCGTCGGGTCATGAGTTTCTCCCAGTCGGACAATCGATTGGATTCGCAACATAAATTCACTAAAGTTACGGCATATAACTAATTATACGAGGTATCACCAACCTGTCAAATCTGCGCTGCGGCCATTGACGATCCGCTCACAACAAAGAGCTCGACAAGTCTGGACGTGGGGCGTGTGCTGGCCGTCAACGCTGCGGAGAAGCAGCTATCCGTGGACTCCGACGGGAACGTGGTCAGCTATGAGGCGTTCGAGCTGGAGGAGTTGGCCCTGGCGTACGCGCTGACGATCCACAAGTCGCAGGGGAGTGAGTTTCCGGCCGTGGTCGTGCCGGTGCTGAACAGCCACCACATCATGCTGCAGCGCAATCTGCTGTATACGGCGATTACGCGGGCTCGGAAGTTGATAGTGCTGGTGGGTGATCCGCAGGCGATTGCGGTGGCGGTGCGAAACGATAAGGTGCGGCGACGGTACACCGCGCTGGCGCCGAGGTTGGGGAAGGTCGTGTGAGGCTAAGGCATCAGGGCCGAGGATCTAGCAACAATCTATCAACACTCGCGTTGATAGATTGTTGATATGACCTTAGCGGCGCGTTCTGCATTGTCAGGGTCTTGCTCCGGCCGGTGCGTGTTTCTGGCTGTGCTGAATCTCACCCAAACGGATCACCAGGCGAAGCGCCTCGTTCACTGCCGCTTGGTCTGGGAAGGCTTTGGCTACGTCAGGGTCGAGCAGCACCAGATTGGCGCCGGCGCGATAGCGTGCTACATACTTGCCCCGGACACCACCTTTGAGCAGCTCACGCAGATCATATTCTGGCCGCAGTTCGTCTTCCATCTCACCCGGATAGTCCTTGATCATAAGCTTTACTCTCTGCACGAGTCAGTTTTCGTGCACTGATGATTCTGAATCGCTATGTGTGCCTGTTGTACTGCGTTTTGAGTAATGATCTACTAAGCGTGACGACCTTTAGCAGCGCTTATCATGGTCATAATTGTACCTCAATCTAGGTCTCAGCGCAATACGCACGTACGCACGGCGGAAGTCAGTGGAAGCCGCTGGCGCCAGAGAATGTCGTTGGTGGTTCTTCGAGGTTACAGCCGGCGCCCCGGTGGCGATTGATCGGAAGTGGGGCAGCATGGGGAGCCAGGAGTTGTCACCCCTCACTTGGTGGAGTGTTTGGATGGCCAGCCAGACTACTTGCCGAACCGCACCCCTAACAACTCTGCCAACTGCTGCATTTCCGGCGCGCCGCTGACCAGGATGCCTGCGCTGGCGGCAGTGTCCAGCGCAGACGGCTTGAAGCCGCCCCCGGAGATCATCCACAGCGTTGGCGGGCGTTCGGCTGGCAGAAAACCAGTCAGGGCGCGCGCCTTGGTCACAAAGGCTGCGATGTCTGCCCGGCCCATCGCTCGGTTGCGCCACTTGACCTCGACTAACCAGGGCTCCGACCCTTCGCCAACCGCGTCGAGCTCAACCTGGCCATCAGCGCTCTGATAGGCTGCAACGCGGGTGAAGGATGGCAGGCGCATGCTCCCCGCGTCGCCCGCCGATCGGCCGAAAAGGCGCGCCGGCGCAGTGCGGCCAGCAAAGGCCAGCATCAGCTCGCGCACCTGGCTTTCCCTGGCCAGCCCCAATTCACTGCTGACGCGCTGATACCGTTGGGTCATGTCGGCAACCAGTTGCTCCAGGATCTCGCGCCGCGGCACGGTCAGCAGCTCGACTCCGGCATGGAAGTAGGCCAGCCAGATTTTGAGCACCGGATCAGGCAGATCGTAGACGCCGTCGACCTGGGCTACCAGATCCACCGCACTCAAGCGATTCAGGAGCGCACGCGTGACGCCGGCCGCGCGTCGCAGCCGGTGCGCGACCTCCGTCAAGGTCAATGGGCTTTCCGACTCGGCGAGGATCTGCAGCAGCAGCCGCAGCAGCGCCTGGCCGCGCGCCTGCCCCATGGATTCCTCGATGACGTAGCGACAGAGGTTGTAGATGCGTCCTGCGCTGGAGAGGGTCTCCAGGACAAAGGCCTCCCGTACCAGCTGCGGGTCCGCCACCCGTCCGAAAAGGAGGATCTGTTCGCGCATGCGCTCGGCGACGGCATAGACGTAAAACGGATGGCCGCGGGTCCACTCATAGAGGGTTTGCGCCGCGGCGGGGGGCAAGTCTTCGCCGACCAGCGCCTTGCGCGCCAGTTCCGCACTTTCGGCGCGGTCGAACGGCCCCACGCGTTCACTGCGAAAGTGAACAAAGAGGGGCGATTGGGCCTGGTGGAAGATCCCCTCCATCAGGCTGATCGCCGAGCCGGCTGCGACGTAAGTGACGTCAGATTGGGTCTGTAACAGCGAGCGAAAGATGTCCAGGGTGTCCCCGACCTGTGGGAAATTCGAGAGCAGACTGAGATCCTGGAACTCGTCCAAGCAGATCAGGAAGCGGACCCCCAGCTCGCGGGCCAGGGTCTCCGGGAAGTTGAACGCCAGTTCCAGCAAGCGGCGCTGCGGGATGGGCTGTTGCCGCAGGTCGGCATCGAGCTCCAGCACGGCATCCAGGACACGGGGATTGCCCAGCATGCTCGCAGCCCGTAACAGGGCCGGCAGACGGGCGTAGTCATCCGCACGGCCTTCACCCTTCTCCAGGAACCAATACAGGACCGCGCCCACGTATTCTACGGCGAACGATTCCGGCGAAAGCCCCAGGCGTTTGAGGTCCAGGTAGACCGGGATGACTGGGCGCGCGCCGGGCGGCGTAGGGCGCTGCAGCCAGCGCAGGATGAACTCCTTGAGGATGAGGGTTTTACCGATGCGGCGCAGACCCAGGAGCGCCAGATGCTTGCGGCGTTCTTGCTGGAGTTCGGTGGCGCACAGCTCGAGCAGGCCCAGGAAGAGCTCGCGATCCGTGAAGAGAGCACGTTCGTCAATAGGATAGAGATAGTCTAGCATGGCAAGCCTTCCAACACGAGTTCTGCCCCCGAACGCACGGTTTGCCGGCGGCAGCGGATGATTGCTAAATTATACCACATGGTAACTATACCATATGGTATAATCTGAGTCAAGATCATCCGCTTGGCTCCGGCAGCTTCTTCAAAAATCCGGTAGGTGCGGTGCAGGTGTCCGCAGGCGATTGCGGCGGCGGTTAAGAATGACAGGGTGCTGCGGCGGTATTCGGCGCTGGCGGCGAGGTTGGG
>DAISHS010000279.1:0-6064 GCA_036822415.1 Chloroflexota bacterium | reverse complement strand
CCAGTCGCCGCAGGGCGACTTTGCAGGGGTTGCCGCGACCGCGGTCGCCGGGTCCGATTGGCATGTCAGGCTCGCTCCAGTCGCCGCAGGGCGACTTTGCAGGGGTTGCCGCGACCGCGGTCGCCGGGTTCAATTGCCATGTCAGGCTCGCTCCAGTCGCCGCAGGGCGACTTTGCAGGAGTTGCCGTCGCCGGGTCTAATTGCCATGTCAGGCTCGCTCCAGTCGCCGCAGGGCGACTTTGCAGGGGTTGCCGCGACCTCGGTCGCCATCTGATTGCCATGTCAGACTCCCCGCCGACGCGTGAAGCGCATGTAGAGCAGCACGGCCAGCGTGGTGACCGCCGTGATCACCATACTGATGGCCATGGCCTCGGGCCGGGCGTTGAGGTCCACGTCCACATAGCTGCGATAGGCCAGGACCGGCAGGGCCGACGGATAACGCTGGCCGAGCAGGAAAGGGACCTCGAACGCGCCGAAGGCAAAGGCAAACGCCAGCACGGCCGCCGCGGCCAGCGACGGGCTGACCAGCGGCAGGATCACCCGGCGCAAGCGCTGCCACGGGCCGGCGCCCAGCGTGCGGGCCGTCGCCTCGTACTCGTCGCCGCTGGCCAGCAGGGCCGCCAGCACGTTGATCCCGATGAAGGTCGTGGCCTTCCACGAATACTCCAGAATGATGCCCAGGGCCAGCGGATCGTAGATCAGCGCCGGGAAATCGGCGGGCGCACGGATGACGCCGGCCAGATGGCCGAGCCGCGCCAGGAAGCCGCTTTGACCCAGGAGCAGGAGCAGCGCGATCGCGCCGACGCTGTGCGGGATCGGCAGATTGAGCTGGAACGCGAAGGTCCCCCAGCGTCGGCCCCAGACCAGGCGGCGCAGGAACAGGGCGCTGGCGAGCGCCAGCACGCTGGAGAGCGCGGTCGAGGCCAGCGCGATCCACAGCGTCAGCCCCAGCGCAGCCAGAAAGTCGCGGCGCTGAAAGAGGTGAGTGTAGGCTTCCAGCGTCAACCGGGTCTGGCCCAGCCAGGGCTGGTAACCCAGGCTCTGCACCAGACCCAAGCCCCAGCCGCCCAGGAAAAGAAAGACCACCACCGCCAGCGCCGGCGCCAGCGCCAGCATCAACCGCAGGCGTTCACGCCACGCGTCAAACATCGGCAAGCGAGCGCGGCAGCGGAGTTCGCATCCTCCGCGGAGCGAGCATCCTCAGATGCGAACGCCGCGGCGTTCGCATCCTCCGCGGCGTGAGCATCCTCAGATGCGAACGCAGATGCGAACTCGCACCGGATAGATCGCTACCTCTCAAGCACATTGGCTTCCCAACCCTTTTCGATGGCCGTGATCCATGCGGCCGGCAGCTCAGGCAGGCGGTGGGCCGCCAACACCGCATCCGGCAAGGTGGCCGGTCCCCGTGGCAGGTCATTGAACTTCTGCTGCCAATCCGCGGGCAGCAGCGCCGGGTCGAGCACAGGCAGATCGCCCCAGCCCTGAGGATCGGCCTTGCTGAGCTGCGCCTCGGGCGAGAGCAGGAAATTGGCGGCCACCATCGCCGCCGCCTTGTGCGGCGAGTTGTACGGGATCGCCACGTAGTGCGTGTTGGCGATCGTGCCCTCGTCGAAGACAAAGGTGCGCGTTTCGGCCGGATACTTGCCCTGGGCGATCAGGCTGGAGGCCTCAGCCGGGTTATAGGCCATGTCGAACGCCACCTCGCCGTTGGCGAACAGGTCCTGCATCCGGGCGCGGTTCTCCGGGTAGGTCTGGCCGCTCCGCCAGAGCGACGGTTGAAGGTCCGTGAGCGCCTGCCAGCACGCAGCGAATTTCGCGTCGAACGCGGCCTGATCTAAATCGCCCATGAACTGCTGATAGCCGCCGGTCGTGGCATAGCACACGTGGCGCACGAACGCGGCGCCGGTGAAGTCGGGCGGCGCGGCGTAGGTGAACTGGCCCGGGTTGGCTTTGATCCAGGCCAGCAGAGCAGTTATCGTCTTGGGCGGTTCAGGCACTTTGGCGCTGTTATAGATCATCACGAACTGCGCCTTGCCGTAGGGCGACTCGTAGCCAGCCACCGGGTAGCCGAAGTCATTGGCTACGCTGGCGTCGTCCCAGTTGACGTACGCGCTGCTGGGCAAGAAACGCGACCACGGGCCGTAGACCAGGTTGCCCTGGCGCAGCGTGCGGTAGTTCTCGCCGTTGACCCACATCAGGTCAACGCTGCCGTCGGCGTCGCGGCCAGCATGCTTCTCGCCCAGGATCTTGTTGATGATGTCCGGCGTATCGGCAACCGGCGTCATGCTGAGCGTAATCCCGTAGCGCTCCTTGAGGTTCTGCGCCACGTAGCCGGTGACCCAGCCGTTGATCACATCGCTGCCGCCCCACATGCTGAAATTGACGGTTTGGCCGCGCGCGGCCGCCACAATGTCGGCCCACGACTGACCCTCATAGCCGGGCGGCGCGACGCTCCCCGCAGGCGCTTCAGCCGCCGCGATAGCCGTGGCCGGGGCAGGCGCAGCCGGCTGTGTGGCGGTCGGCGGTGCAACCGGCACGCACGCTGACAGGACCAGGGCGCCTAACAGCACGACGAAGAACAGTGGTTTTGACATGAATCGTACCTTTCTATGTTCGTAGCAGCGACTTCAGTCGCTGGCTGTCTCGGAGACGACTGAAGTCGTCACTACCAACCCTGCGGCGGCGCGTTTGGCCTCGCGGCGCCGAAACCAGCGCGACAGGCCCAGGCTGGCCACGAACATCAGGCCGCCCACCAGCAGCGACGACCCGTCCAGCCGCGGCAGCGCAGCGCCAAAGGTTCCTTCGATGGCTGCGCCGAACAGGATAAAGGAAATGGTGCCCGGGATGCTGCCCAGCGCCGTCGCCAGCAGAAAGCCCTGCCAGCGGATGCGTAGGAAGCCGGCGAAGTAACTGACCAGATCGTAGGGCAGAAAGATGAAGCGCATGATCAGCACCGTCTCGAAGCTGTTGCGGCGCATGCGGTCGGCGTAGGACTGCAGCGCCCCGCGGCTCGACGACTGCGCCATGATGCCCGCGCCGAAGAAACGGCCGATGGTGTAGGCTACCAGGGAAGACAGGTTGCTTGCCAGCACGACGATAGCAAACCCAAAGACGGGGCCGTACAGGTAGCCGGCGGCCAGCGTCAGCAGCGTGGCCGGGAAGAACAACACCGGCCGCAGCATGTAAGCCAGGACATAGACCAGCATCCCCGCGCCGCTGCTGCCCATAAACGCGATCAGCCGCTGCACCGCCGCCAACGGCGTGATGTCGTTAGCGCGCGTGTACAACCAATACGCGGCCAGCAGCGCCAGCCAGACGCCCAGGGCGAGCAGCTGGGGCCAGGCGCGCCAGAACCGCTCTCCCGGAGACGGCCGCCAGGCCGTCCCCTCTTCCTTTATCGTGTCGTTTGCAGTGTCGTCTGTGGCGCGCACAGGCAATGGCACAAATCACCTCAGTAAGCAATGGTTGCGTGCGCCGGGCGGGGTGCATTACGTCCCCTTCGCGTGGCGCGCACGACCGATCTGACGCTTGATGCGGGCGCTTTCTTACCCCAGGACATGTGCGCGCAAGTAACCTATCACAAACATAAAAAGCAGGTAAGAAGCCGGGCTGCCGTGGCGTCAATTACAGGTAGAAGCAATCATCATGGAGGAGTCCACTCACTGCGAAAGGGTGAAACATGGGTATCGAACAAGGCACACAGCAAATCGAGCTGGACGTGCGCGGCATGACCTGCGACGCCTGCGCGCGGCACGTGACCAGGGCGTTGCAAGGCGTAGCCGGGGTGCTGCACGTCGAAGTGCCGGGCTGGAGCTCAGGCGAAGCGATCCTCTCCGCCCAACCCGGCGTAGACGGGGCGCAGCTGATGAGCGCCGTAGAGAAGGCCGGTTATCGCGCCAGCGTGCGTCAGCGCCCGGCTGCTGTGCTTGAGCCGCCGCCGACCGCCGAGCAGGACTTCGACTTCGACCTGGCCGTGATCGGCACGGGCGGCGGCGGCATGGCGGCAGCCATCAAGACGGCCGAGCTGGGCCGGCGGGCCGTCATCATCGAAGCCGGCGTCCTCGGCGGCACCTGCGTCAACATCGGCTGCGTGCCCTCCAAGACGCTGATCCGGGCGGCTGAAGCCTATCACCGGGCCGGACATCAGCCTTTTGCTGGCGTGCAGACCGCCGCAGTCAGTTTGGATTGGCCGACGCTGATCGGGCAAAAGGACGAGCTGGTGGGCGAGCTGCGCCGGGGCAAGTACGAGGATGTGCTGGCCTCCTACGGCGACCGCATTACCCTGATCCGAGGACGGGCGCGCCTGCAAGCCGACGGCGGCATCGTCCTGGACGATGGCCGCACGCTCACAGCCGGCCGGGTCATCATCGCTGTCGGCGCCGCGCCCCGTATCTTGCTGCTGGAAGGCATCGAGGCGGTGGATGTGCTGACCAGCACATCGGCCATGGCGCTGGCGCAGCAGCCGCGCTCGCTGATCGTCATCGGCGGCCGGGCCATCGCCCTGGAGCTGGGGCAGACCTTCGCCCGCTTCGGGACCGAAGTCACGATCCTGCAGCGCAGCTCGCGGCTGATCCCCGAGCACGAGCCGGAGATCGCCGAAGCGCTGGCCGATTACCTGCGGGACGAAGGGCTGATCATCCACACCGGCGTCACGCCGCTGGCCATCCGCCAGGAGGCGGGTGACAAGGTAATCACGGCCGAGGTGGGCGGCCAGCGCCGCGAGTTCCGGGCCGAGCAGGCGCTGATGGCCGTGGGCCGCACGCCACGCACCACGGGCATGGGGCTGGAAGAGGCGGGGGTGACGCTGGACAGGGACGGCTTCATCGTCGTGAACGAGTTCATGCAGACCAGCAACCCGCGCATCTACGCCACGGGCGACGTGACGCAGCACCCCAAGCTGGTCTACGTGGCCGCGGCCGGCGGCGGCATTGCGGCTGCGAACGCGCTGGAGGGCAACCGCAGGCGGCTGGACCTGGGCGTGCTGCCCGACGTGATCTTCACCGACCCGCAGGCAGCCACGGTCGGTCTGACCGAGGCGCAGGCCGTCGAGCGCGGCTACGATGTCAAGACGACCACCCTGCCCCTGGCCTACGTGCCCCGCGCCCTGGCCGCCCGCGACACCCGCGGGCTGATCAAACTGGTGGCCGACGGCAGCTCCAACCTGCTGCTGGGCGCGCACGTGCTGGCGGCCGAGGCCGGCGAGATGATCCAGACCGCCGCGCTGGCCGTCCGCATGGGCCTGCGCTACGGCTTCAGCGTGGACGACCTGCGCGAGATGCTGTTCCCCTACCTGACGCAAGTGGAGGGGCTGAAGCTGGCCGCGCAGGCCTTCGAGAAGGACGTGGCGCAGCTCTCGTGCTGCGCAGGATAGCCAGAGGAGCGAGATCACAATTCAGTCCAAACGACCGCCGCATCTGATGTTCCCGCTGGCGGCCGCCGCCGAGATCGCGCCCAACGTGCTGACGCTGTGCCTGCAGCCGGATGAGGGCATCCACCTGCGCTCGCAGGCCAAAGTACCCGATACGGTGGCTGACATGCACACCGTTAATCTGGCCTTCCACTATCGGGACTCCTTCCAGGCCAACCCGATCTCGGAAGCCTATGAGCGCCTGCTCCTGGATGCCCTGCACGGCGACGCGTCCCTCTTCACCCGCGGTGATCGCGCCGAGCTGGCCTGGCGCCTGCTCGACCCGATCCCGGCCGCCTGGCAGGCGAGCAAGGCGCCCCTGGCGACCTACGAGCCGGGCAGTTGGAGGCCGGTCGAGGCGGACGAGCTGCTGGAGCGCGACGGCCGCGCCTGGCTGCACGGCTGTGCGCATTAAAATCCGCCTCAAACGTGCCAGGCACTTGCGAAGTGCCTGGCACGTGACTATGGAGACAAGCCGATGACAAAGCTAAAGCGAGGCGACATCGCCCCTGACTTCAGCCTGGCGACCCTGGCAGGGCAGCGAGTCGCCCTCAGCGACTATCGCGGGCAGCCCGTGCTGCTGGTCTTCCTGCGCCACCTGGGCTGACTGCCCTGCCGCCAGCATGTGGCGCAGTTGCGCCGCTTCGAGGAGGAGTT
>DAISHS010000278.1:0-6085 GCA_036822415.1 Chloroflexota bacterium | reverse complement strand
GTGACGGCTCGGCTGAAGGATCCGGTGTGCGGCAAACGCATCAAGCCTCAACGAGCGCACGTGGCCGTTGAGCACGAAGGATTCACGTACTATCTGTGCTGCCCGCTGTGCCAGACCGAATTCGAGGCAAGCCCTCAGAAGTATGCGCGCCCAGAGTTTGGCGAAAGGGTGACCTCGTCGGGCAGCGGGCGCGGCAGACGCGCCAGGTAGCCGCATAGCCGCGCTTGGCGTTTGTGCCTCAATTCGGGCTGCCGCCGGAGTACCGGCGACGGCCCGAGGGCTCAATGTGATACCAAGTCGGGTGACTGGAGCGCCGGGTAGCCCATTCATGAGTAAGGAGAGCGCATGAACATCATGACGATGGCCAGGCTCCTCCACATCCTTGAGCAGTTGCGCAAGCACGAGCATTGGACCCGCGCCCACCTGGACGCGTTCCAGGCAACCGCCTTACGTGACCTGCGCGAGTATACGTATGCGCACTCCCCGTTCTACCAGCGCTTCCACGCAGGCCTCACCGACCGACCCCTACAGGAACTGCCGGTCCTGACCAAGGCGACGATGATGGAGCACTTCGATGACCTGGTCACGGATCCGGCGATTCACCTGGATTTGGTCCGCGAGCACATGACCAGGGCCGTGGCAGGCAACCTCTTTCTGGACCGCTATTGGCTGAACGCGACATCCGGCAGTAGCGGTCAGCCAGGCCTCTTTCTGTTCAATCGCGATGAGTGGCTGACCATCGTGGCCTCATTTGCCCGCGCTCACGAGTGGGCAGGCGCCAGGGTCAACCTGACCCACCGTATGAAGATGGCGACAGTGGCGTCCGTGAGTCCGTGGCACATGTCGGCCCAGGTCGGCGCAACCGTCAAGAGCTGGTGGATGCCGACACTCCGGATCGCAGCGAGTGAACCGTTGACCGCTATTGTAGCGAAGCTCAACGACTGGCAGCCAGAGCTACTCGTCGCCTATGCCTCCATGGCCCGTATCCTGGCCGATGAGCAACTCGCGGGACGATTGCACATAGCGCCCCAACTGATCTTTGCCAGTTCTGAGGTTCTGACCGACGAGACCCGGCGGCGAATCGAGACGGCCTGGGGCCGGTCACCGTTCAACGAATATGCCGCCACGGAAACGGGGGGAGTTGCGGCTGAGTGTCAGGTAGGACGACGGCTACACCTGTTCGAGGATTTGCTGATTGTGGAAGTGGTGGACGAGACGAACCGCCCTGTACCGCCTGGTGTCTATGGCGACAAGGTGCTCGTCACGACCTTGTTCAGCCGCACGCAGCCTCTCATTCGCTATGAACTGAGTGACAGCGTGAAACTCGCTGAGGAGGAGTGCCTCTGTGGGCGACCATTCGCCGTCCTAGAGAGTATCCAGGGGCGGGCAGAAGACACGCTCAACTTTCCCGGCATCACTGGGGGTACAGTCGCCGTCCATCCCAGCGTCTTTCACCACATTCTGGATGCCACGCCGGTGAGCGGCTGGCAGGTAGTCCAGGAGACCGATGCCGGCGTGACGGTCCTGCTGAGTGGGGTACAGGAGGGGTTGGCGGACGAGACAATCATCGACAGGCTCGGCCATGCATTAGCCGGGCAAGGTGCGCGCGTGCCGTATATCCAGGCGCAACGGGTGAAGGCCATCGGGAAGACGACAGCTGGCAAAGCGTCTCACATCAAGGCCCAGCGCCAGCTGCCAGGCGCGATTCAGACACATCACCTCCAGGATAGCTGTACGCCAGGTGGAAGGGGGTAGAGATGCCCATTGTGCCCAACTTCACCGAGCGCCTGATGTTGCTGAAACTCAATCAGGCTCCTGGCCCCATGCTCGATTTCCTGGGCGCGCAAGCCTTCCGGGTACTGTGTGTGGCTGGCAGGCTCGGCGTCTTCGAGGCCTTACGGCACGGTCCCTTGACAGCGGCTGAGGCGGCGTGGCAAGTTGGGGCGGACGAGTGGGGCACCCGGCTCCTGCTCGAAGCCCTCGTGGCCCTGGGCTACGTTCAGAGGGAGGGGGACGGCTACACAAATACACCTATGACCGTAAAGTGGCTGCTGCGCAACTCACCAACCAGCCTGGCTGACGGGCTGCCTTTCTTCGAAAGCATGGTTTTCGATCGCTGGCATCATCTCGATGAATCTATTCGATGCGGAAGACCCGCTGTGTATGGGTTCGAGTGGCTGGACCAGCAGCCAGGGAGGTACCGGGCCTACGAGGAAGGCATGCTCGCGGTGGCCCGGATGTCGGCCGATGAAGTTGTAGCTAAGGTGAGACTACGCTCAACTACCCATCGCTTGTTGGATGTTGGTGGCGGTCACGGATGGTATACAATTGGATTCTGCCACCGCTATCCCAATCTGTCGGCAACCGTTTTCGACTTGCCACCGGCATTGGAGGTAGCGCGGGAAATCATTGCCGCCGAGGGAATGGGGAACCGGGTTACGGTCCACGAAGGCAATTTCTGGACAGACGAGCTTGGCGCTGACTACGACGTGGTTTTGCTGTTCAACATCGTCCACGCTCATTCACCTGATCAGAACACCGAACTCCTGTGCAAAGTAGCGAGTGTCCTCAATCCAGGGGGTCTGATCGTCATCCTGGACCAGACCATCAGTGAGTCTTCTGGTTCCATCGCCAAGGCTCTCATCCGGCTCCAAGCGCTCAACTACTTCAATGACCTTGGTGCGCAAACCTACACCTTCGAGGAGATCGCAAATTGGCTCACGAAAGCGAGCTTTAGCAACGTAAGCCGAGTCAACTTGCTCAAAACGCCGGGATTTGGCCTGGTCATTGGGATCTCTATCTTTGCAGATTTAACAATTGAGGGCGGCCGAGTTGCGGCATAGCGCACCTTGGGGTAAAAGCAGAGGTGCTGAAACTCACTTCTGCCCCAGGAGGTGCGCTATGCCGATACCGATTGTATGCCTGGATGCACGTCTGCGTCAATTCGTCCTCGCCTTCCGCAGCTGTTTCAACCAGCCTCAGATGCAGTACTTCGTGACCGTGCTGCTCGGACTGATGCTGTGCCAGGAACGCCGCACCCTCAGCGGGCTGCAGCGGCAGGTGGCCGAACACCGCTCGCTGTCGGGCCTCAGTCGGTTCCTGGCCGAGGCGCCGTGGTCGGCGGAGACCGTCGCTCAGACCTGGCTGGCGCGCTTTCGAGACCAGCTGTCGCCGATGGTGGAGGCCGACCAGCGCCACCAGCGCCAGACACGTCCCACGCGACCGGGTCGTCCTCCCTCACCCATCGTGACCGGGTACTTGGTGGGCGACGACTCGACCCAGCCCAAGGACAAGGCTCAGACGATGGGCGGGCTGGGCTGGCATCACTCGACCACGGTCGGCCGGCGCGTGGTGGGCCATAGCTTGGTGCAAGGACTGTACGTGCTGTTGGGGCGACGCTGTCCCGTAGCGCCCCAGTTGTATCGCCAACGCGGCACCTGCCAGGCCGAGGACGTGCCCTTCCACAGCAAGATCGACTTGATGGAAGACCTCATCCGTACCTTCGAGCCGGTGGCGGGCACGCGGACCCATGTCCTGGTGGACACCTGGTATGCGGCCAAGCGGATCTGGCGGGCGGCCCGGGCGCGTGGCTTTCTCATCACCAGTGGCCTGAAGTCCAATCGCGCCCTGCGGGTAGACGACCCAACGAGCCAGTCGGGGTGGCGCTGGCAGACCCTCAGCCAGTACGCCGCGACGTTGAGCGAGGCCGACTACACGCCGCAGACCTGGCCCAGCCAGACCGAGCCGCATCCGGTCTACGTCCACATCGTCCAGACCCGTGTCCGCCGCCTCTACCGCTGTCAGGTCCTCATCGTGCGCCAGAGCCTGACGGCCCCGCTGTCGGAGGCCCGCTTCTTTGCCTCCTCGGACGTGAAGGCAACGCCAAGCCAACTCCTGGTGCATCTGGCGACGCGCTGGGAGGTGGAGATCCTCTTCGCCGATGCCAAGGAAGAACTGGGCCTGGACCACTACCAGGTGATGAGCGCCACAGCGATTGTCCGCTTCTGGACGTTGGTCATGGCGGCCTACCTCTTCCTCGACGAGGAACGCGCCCGCTTGCGAGAGACGCAGCAGGACCATGTCACCATCGGGCAGGCGCGGCGGGAGGTGCAGCGCCGCCACCGTCGCCATCTCATCGACTGGCTGGTGGACCATGTCGAAGCGGGCTGCTCTCGCCACGCCCTCTACGACCGTCTCGCCGCCTGATTGTTAAATCTGGAAGGATAGAGATCTATCACAATGCGACACATGTTGCACGTTTGCCATGAACATCACGACAAGGAGCAGGGCGCAGCTCATGGCCAGGCCCACCACGATTCTGATGAACTGGAACACCGCCCTGTGCAGTATCACATGCGCATCGCGATCCGAAGGACAAACAGACAGGCGACGGGGCAGTCGAGGCAGGCAGCGATGCACTCGCGCATCCCAAAGAAGAGGCTGAGGCGAGCAGGGGCGAAGGCGACTTGGCTCCGCCTGCGTCACAAGGAGGTGAAGATCGTCAGCCCAGCATGGGCCCTTGGCAACACTAAGAGCGGGCACGGCGATTTGCCATGCCCGCTCCTGGTATGCCGCATACGACGTCTCACCGCGTCAGGGCTTCGGTCTCCCTGGAACCCGCGAACGATTCCATCGCGTAGTGCTGAGGCGTGGATGTGGACCTGCCTGGTCGGGCCACAATCGACTTCACGATACCCATCGGTCCCAGATCCCTGATGCTCTCGATCTGAAGCCCTGCCTGCTCAACAGTCCTGACCGTAGGACGGTTGATGCTGGCGCCCCACAGACGCGACGTGAGTGGGCTGAGCAGGTCCATCAGCGGCCCCACAACCGGATGATCACTGCGCACGTGCTCGAGCAGGAGAATCTGTCCGTCAGGCTTGACAACGCGCTCCACCTCGCGTAGACCGAGGAGCGGATCTGGAACGGAGCAGAAAACACACGTGGCGACCACAGTGTCGAAGGAATCGTCAGGAAAGTCAAGGCACTGAATATCCCCTTCGCGCAGGTCAACTTCCACACCTAGATCGTGGGCACGCTGGCGGGCGACAGCCAGCATCTGCTCCGCGATGTCAACGGCGATGACCTTCGCCCCCACCGGGTAGTAGGGCCGGTTCTTGCCCGTGCCGACGCCGACTTCGAGGACATTCCCCCGGCCTTGTGCCCAGAGCTTCTGACGCCAGTGCCTGAACTGGCCCTCCATCATCAGTTCCATCGAGTCGTACACCCGAGCAATGCGGTTGTAGCGCTCTTTGGTCTGGAGAGTCGCGTGCTGATCGATATCGCTAGCCATCATCTCACCTCCAAGCGCCCCACCTCGCCCGTGGGCATCGTCCCCACGGAACAAGTCTCTCCTTCCCCATTATCGGTTCACATGCTGAAGGTGGTCTGATGCAAGACTGAGCGAGTCCTGAGAGTCGTCTTCGTCAGTTGAAGGGAGATGAACGTGTTCCAGAGGCTGAGCCTCGATGCGAGAGGGCAGACCACTGCTCGGCACCTTCTGGCTAGGGGTTAAGGCTGATTGGGTAGCCGGCCTTCTCCCACGCGATCATGCCGCCCGCCAACTGAAAGACGTTGGTGTAGCCTTGCTTGACCAGAACCTGCACCGCTTCCGTGCTCATCCGCCCGCTTCGGCAGTACAGGACGATCTTGGCGCTTCTGTCGACCGGCAGCTTGTCGAGCTGACCGGCGATCTGGTCGTACGGGATCGAAACATCAGTCTGGGCAATGCTGCCCTCGAACGGGATGTGGACGTTGACGAAGGTGAAGTCCTTGTGCCCCAGCATCGTCTGGAGTTCGACCGGGGTGATATCGGTATACGTTCCCCCCTGCGTGTTAACCTGCGTACCGATGCTCTGACCAGACTGTCTCGGGGCTGTTGGGCTGGGGGGTGCGGATGGCGTGCACGAGGTCAGAAAAACTGCTCCAAGCAACGCAACTAGGCCAAGAAACCATGGGCGAATCACGCTGTATCCATTCCTCTCGTATGTCGGCATCCGATCGTCTGGTCGGACAAGATGAGGGGCGAACCCCTCCACGGCAGTCAGCCTACGTCAGCGCTGGATCGTTTCGCGCATTTCCTCGT
>DAISHS010000277.1:0-6101 GCA_036822415.1 Chloroflexota bacterium | reverse complement strand
CGGCCAAGAGCGCCGCTGCGACCAGCCCGGCGCGCCCGCCCGCGCCCGCCGCGCCGGCTAAACCGCCCGCGGCCGCGGCCAGCGCCGGAGAGCCATCTGCCCCCAAGCTGCCGCCGCTCAACTTGCTGGCCTCGGACAGCTCGCAGCGTTTCGGCGAAGCGACCGTGCGTGAGATGGCTAACACGATCGAACGCACCCTGGCTGCCTTCAACGTGCCGGCCAAAGTGGTCAGCGTCAACCGCGGGCCTACCGTCACCCAGTTCGGCGTCGAGCCAGGGTTCATCGAGCGCAACGGCGAGCGTTACAAGGTGCGGGTCAGCAAGATCGAACGCCTGAGCGACGATCTGGCGCTGGCGCTGGCCGCGTCTTCGATCCGCATCGAAGCGCCGGTGCCCGGACGGCCTTACGTAGGCATCGAAGTTCCCAATCCGCGCAGCACGCTGGTCACGCTACGCGGCGTGCTGGAAAGCCCAGAATTTCAGAAAGTTGCCAGTCCTCTGGCCATTGCGCTGGGTAAGGATGTCAGCGGCGCGGCCGTCGCCACGGATCTGGGCAAAATGCCGCACCTGCTGATTGCCGGCGCCACCGGCTCCGGCAAGTCGGTCTGCATCAACGCGGTCATCACCAGCCTGCTCTACAACAACACCGCGGACACCGTGCGCTTCCTGATGGTTGATCCCAAAATGGTGGAACTACCCATCTACAACGGCATTCCCCACCTGCTGGCGCCAGTGGTCACCGAGGTGGAGGACGCCGTAGCCATGCTGACCTGGGCCACCGTGCAAATGGATGATCGCTACCGCAAGTTTGCCGAAGTCGGGGCGCGCAACCTGGCAAGCTACAACGAAAAAGCGGCCAAGCGCACTGACCTGATCCCGCTGCCCATGATTGTGATCATTATTGATGAGCTGGCCGACTTGATGATGACTGCGCCCGATGACGTGGAACGCCAGATCTGCCGCCTGGCGCAGATGGCGCGCGCCACCGGCATTCACCTGGTGCTTGCCACCCAACGCCCCAGCGTGGATGTCGTCACCGGCCTGATCAAGGCCAACTTCCCTGCCCGCATCGCTTTTGCCGTCAGCACCCAGATTGATTCGCGCGTCATCCTTGACACGCCGGGCGCTGAAAAATTACTCGGCCGCGGAGACATGCTCCTCATGACGGCCGACAGCGCCAAGCTGCGTCGTGTGCAAGGCTGTTATGTCAGCGAGCGCGAAACCGAGCGCGTGGTGGCCTTCTGGCGTAAGCAGGCGCCGCCCAGCGAGCACGCGGCGCCGCGACCGTGGGCCGGCCTGTTGGAACAGCAAGAGAACGACAATGAACTGCAAGATGCGCTGGCCGCCCTGCAGGGCCGCAAGCGCGTCTCGGCCTCGCTCCTGCAGCGCCAGCTGCACATTGGTTACCCACGCGCCGCGCGGCTCATCGAAATGCTCGAAGCCAAAGGCTATGTAGGGCCAGACGAAGGCGGCGGCCGCTCGCGCCTGGTGCTGTTCGAACAAGAGTCGGACGAAGGCGCGCAGCTGGCGGAAGAGCTGGGCGACGAGACCGCTTGACGTTAGACGCAACGACGCGGCCTGCGTCAACGTTCAACGCCATTGGCTTTTTGGTCTTTCCTGCATTTTCGCCGATAATAGGCCCACTGCGCTTGTCTACGCAGACAAGCAACACGCCGGTAATTCACCTCACGCGCAAAGGCTCGATCCATGAATGTTTCACTAATTGGTAGACGCCTGGGAAAGTATGAAATCCAGTCCGAGATCGGTCGCGGCGGCATGGGCATGGTCTACCGCGGCTTTGACCCGACGCTGCAACGCACGGTGGCCGTCAAGGTGCTCCCGCCGCAGCTGGCCATGGACCCCAACTTCGTACGCCGTTTCCAGCGTGAGGCGATTCTGGCCGCGCAGCTCAAGCACCCGAACATCGTCACCATTCACGACGTGGGTGAGCATGAGGACATCAACTTCATCGTCATGGAGTACCTGGAAGGCGCCACGCTCGACCGCTGGCTGAGCCGCGGCCTGCTAAGTTTGGACCAGGTCAACCGCATTGTTCATCAGGTCGCAGACGCCCTCGATTACGCCCACAAGCGTGGGGTCGTTCACCGCGACATCAAACCGTCCAACATTATGGTCGCAGAGGATGGTCATGTCACCCTGATGGACTTTGGCCTGGTGCGCGCCTCTGAAGGAGCCGCCCTCACGCAAACTGGGGCCATTATGGGCACGCCGGAGTATATGGCGCCCGAACAGGCCCAAGGGACGACCGTTGATTACCGGGCGGACATTTATGCGTTTGGCATTGTCATTTATCGCCTTCTGGTCGGGCAACTGCCGTTCGAACGCAACACCACGCCGGCCTTGATGCATGCCCATGTCTATGAAGCGCCGCCGCCGCCGCGCCAGCTCCGCCCTGAGCTGCCTGTCGCGTTGGAGGGCGTGGTGCTCAAGGCGATTGCCAAGCAGCCCGCTGATCGCTATCAAAGCGCAGGACAGCTGGCGCGCGAGTTCGAAACGGCCATCAGCAGCAAAGCGCCAGCCGTCGCCGCGGCGTTGCCCCCGCCCGCCGCGCCGGCTTCCACGCGTCCTTCCACGACGCCGGCGACCGGCGCGGCCACCGTGCGCGCCGGGGCGCGTTCAACCGCGCCGACTGCGCCTGTCAGCGCGCCGGCTGCCAACACCACGCGCCCGCGCACGCAGCCGCCAGTCGTCCCTCAAGCGGCCAGCAAGATGCCAATTCTGATCGGCCTGTTGGCCGTGGGCCTCGTGGTTCTGATCGGCGGCGCGCTGCTGATGATGCAGCGCCCAGCGGCAAGGCCTGAGTCAACCGTCGTCATCAGCACAACCGCGCCGCCTGTCACGTCGACGCCAAAGGCGACGGCCCAGCCGCCAACGGCCACCGCGCAACCGCCAACGGCTACCGCGCAACCGCCAACAGCCACCTCGCGGCCGCCGACGGCCACCTCGCGGCCGCCGACCGCGACATCGCGGCCCCCGACAGCCACACCCCAACCGCCGACGGCCACCTCGCGGCCGCCAACCAACACGCCCGTACCGCCCACAAAGGCGCCGGCGGCCACGAAGCCGCCTGCGCCCCCCGCCCGGCCCGGCCTGGTCTTGGACTTCGAACAGGATCAAACCTGGCGCAGGGGCAACGAGCCTTACGGTACCTTCACCCGTTCCGCGGAACAGGTCAAAGCTGGCGCCAGCAGCGGCAAACTCAGCTATGATTTCCCAGCCGTCGCCAACAATTATGTCGTCTTTGAACTGCGTCCGGCTAAGGCCTTGCCCGGTCAACCCACCGGCCTCACCGCCTGGGTCTACGGGGACGGCTCCGGTCATTTCCTGAACGTCTGGCTCAAAGACAAGGCCGGCGAAGTGCGCGCCTACTCGTTTGGGCGCATCCAGCACCAGGGCTGGCAGCAGATGATCGCTTCGCTTGATAGCGCGGCGCCCTGGCCGGCCGGCCATATCAGCGGGCCGGACAACGGCGTCCTGGACTACCCCGCCAGCTTTTTTGCCTTTGTCCTGGACGGCGTGCCCGATGGTTCGGCCAGCAGCGGCGCCATTTACCTGGACGAGGTCTTCATCACCACGGAGGCCATCCCCGCGACGCCAACCGCGCCGCCCAGCCCGCCGCAACCGCCCGGCGGAACGACCACCAGTTCCGCGCAGCTCAGCTACGCACCCAGCAGCGGCGCGCTTGCCGCCACAGGCACGTTGTTGAGCCTGGGGTTATTGATCGGCATGCTTTTGCTCAGCGATTGGCCGGCTCGCCTGTGGCATTGGCTATGGGCGCATGGCGATTGATGGCAAATCACGCCGGGCTGAGCACGGCCGGCCCGTGGCTTGTGCGCCTCGGCGGGCTGCTGGTTGCCATCGTCCTCCCGTTGTGGTTCAACCCCTGGGCGACCGTGGCCTTCGAGCCGGCCAAAATCACGCTTTTTCTGCTGATCGTCCTGAGCATGGGCAGCGTGGCCCTGTTGACGCGCCTGCGCCAACCGGCCGCCTGGCAGCCGTTGCCCCCGTCGCTGCGGCGCTGGCTCAGCCTCTATCTGGGCGTCATCGCCGCGGCCACGTTGACCTCGGTGGCGCCGGCGCGCAGCCTGTGGGGCGCGCCCGATAATCTGCATGGCGCGCTGGTCCTTGCGGCCGGCCCTGTGTTTGGCCTGCTGCTGTTTTCATCCTGGACGACGGTCACGGCGCGGCAGCGTCAGGTCACGGCGCTGATCGTCGGCAGTGTGCCGGTGGCCCTTTATGGCCTGATTCAGGCGCTGGGGCTTGATCCGCTGCCCTGGGCAACCGATGCCGTTTCGCCAGTCCTGTCTACGCTGGGGCGCTCCAACTTTCTCGGCGCCTACCTGGCGCTGATCAGCCCTTTCATCCTGGCCCGCTGTTGGGAAGCGCCGCCGCCCGGCCTGACATGGCGGGGGCTGCGCGTGCGCTATGGCGTGATCTTGACCCTTGCGCTGAGCTGTCTGCTGTTGACGCAGGCACGCGGGGCCTGGCTTGGCTTCGTGGGCGGGACCGTGACCTGCCTGGGGCTGCTGGCCTACCGCTGGCATGATCGCCGTTTGGCGCTGGCTGCGCTGGCGGTTTGCCTGATAGGCAGCGCCTGGCTGGCGGCGATCAATCGCGTCAGCCTGGTGCGCCTGCCCAATCCCCAGCCCGCGCAGGCAGCGCCGTCAGTGGCCGCTTTACGCCAGGCTTCGACCGCGGCGCATCTGCTCATCTGGCGCACCAGCCTGGCCCTGGCCGGTCAACGTTGGCTGCTTGGCTACGGCCCGGCGACCTTTACCCCCGTTTTTATGGCAAACTACCCATCAGAATTGACATCTTGGGAAGATTCAGCTATTGTAACTGACCCACACAACCTCGTGCTCGATCAATGGATGACGGTGGGGTTGGTCGGGCTGTTGACCCTGATGACCAGTATCGTGACATTCTACCGCCTGACCTGGCGCGCGGTGATGACAGCGGCTGATCGTACGACTCACGCCCGCGGCGTCGCGGCCCTGGCCGCCGTGACTGGCTTTTTGATCCAGGCGCAGTTCAACCCGAACGTGATCGTGACGCTTGCCATTTTTTGGATTACCCTAATGTTAGGAGTTGCTGAGGCACGCCAATGAGTTCATCTCTGGTGGGACAACGGCTTGGCCGCTATGAAATTCGCAGTGAAATTGGCCGCGGCGGCATGGGCATGGTCTTTCAGGGCTTCGACACCCTGCTGCAGCGCGTCGTTGCCGTCAAAGTGCTGCCGCCGCAATTTGCCTTCGATGATGATTTCGTCCGCCGCTTCCACCGCGAGGCGGTTATGTCGGCCCAGCTGCATCATAGCAATGTGGTCACGATTCACGATGTGGGCGAACACGACGGGTATCACTACATCGTCATGGAATTCCTGGAAGGCCAAACCCTCGATCAGTGGCTCAAGGATAACGGCACCATGCCGCTGCCGCAGGCGGTGCAGGTTTTGCGTCAGGTCGCCAGCGCGCTTGATTTTGCTCACAGCCGCGGCATGATTCACCGCGACATCAAGCCGTCCAACATCATGCTGGCGTCCGACGGGCACGCGACGCTGATGGATTTCGGGCTTGTGCGCGCCGCCGAAGGGGCCATGCTCACGCGCACAGGCATGGTGGTCGGCACGCCCGAATACATGGCGCCCGAACAGGCCACCGGGGCTGAAATTGACGGCCGCACCGATGTCTACGCGCTGGGGGTGGTGCTCTACCGCATGTTGAGCGGACACCTGCCCTTTACGCGTTCGACGCCTTACGCGGTGACCTATGCCCACATCCATGAAGCGCCGCCGCCCTTGCGCCAGCTGCGCGCAGACCTGCCGGCCCGCATGGAAGCCATTCTGCTGAAGGCGATGGCCAAGGAGCCGGCCGCGCGCTATGCGCGCGCGAGTCAGATGGCCAATGATTTTGCCGCGGCCGTCGCCGAGATGCCCGCAGCGGAAACGATCGCACGCCCTGCCGCCGATCTTTATGCGGCGCAAACGTTGATCGGCGACGCGCCCACCCGCCAGGTAGTCAATGAGCCTGCGCGCGCCGCGCCCGCGCCGGTTTCGTCGGCGGCCACCATATCGAGCGCATC
>DAISHS010000276.1:0-6140 GCA_036822415.1 Chloroflexota bacterium | reverse complement strand
CAGACGAGAATCCGACCTGTTTTTTCTGGCAAAGCGGCCGCGATGTGCTATACTAAACCGTTCATTCGATGTACGGGCACGGCCTTGCGCCTGCCCATGTAGGGGCACGGCCTTGCGCCTGCCCATGTGGGCGACCGTAGGGGCATGGCCTTGCGCCTGCCCGTGCGGGCGACCGCAACCAGGGCAACCGCAAGGGTCGCCCCTACCCAATTGCACATCGGTCGGGGCATGGCCTTGCGCCTGCCCATCCGGTGTAGGGGCAGGCCTTGCGCCTGCCCATGTGGGCGACCGCAAGGGTCGCCCCTACCCAATCGCACATCGGTCGGGGCACGGCCTTGCGCCTGCCCATGTGGGCGACCGCAACCAGGGCGACCGCAAGGGTCGCCCCTACCCAATCGCACAATTGTCTAATTCTGGGAGGTAGCATGGGGTTCAAGGACGTACCAAACCAGGTGGATTTCGTGGCCCTGGAGCAAGAGATTCTGACATTTTGGCGTGAGACCGACGCCTTCGATACGCTGCGCCGGCTGCGCGCGGGCAGTGAGAAGCGCTGGAGCTTCCTCGATGGCCCCATCACCGCCAACAACCCGATGGGCGTCCATCATGCCTGGGGACGCACCTACAAAGACCTTTACCAGCGTTTCCACGCCATGCTGGGCGAAAACCAGCGCTGGCAGAATGGCTTCGATTGCCAGGGTCTGTGGGTTGAAGTAAACGTCGAAAAAGAGCTCGGCTTCAAGAGCAAGCGCGACATCGAGGCCTTTGGCCTGGCTGAATTCGTCAGGCTGTGCAAGATGCGTGTGCTCGAATTTTCCGCGGTGCAGACCGAGCAATCCATCCGCCTGGGCTATTGGATGGACTGGAACGATCCGGCTGAGCTGCGGCGCCTGCGCCGTCTGCTGCATGAAGATGCCGAGCAGCCAGCCACTATCCAGGGCGTCAATGGCCCGGTCAACGGCACGGTTGAGCAGGTCGTGGGCCGCCTGGGGATGCCCGATGTGGGCGGCTCTTACTACACGTTCAGCAACGAAAACAACTACATGATCTGGAGCTTCCTCAAGAAGTGCCACGATCAGGGCTGGCTCTACAAAGGCACCGATGTCATGCCCTGGTGCTATCGCTGCGGCACCGGCATCAGCCAGCATGAGATTGTGACCGATGGCTACAAGGAATTGACGCATGAGTCGGTCTATGTCAAGTTCCCGCTGGTGGGCCGCGCGAACGAAGCGCTCCTGGTCTGGACAACCACGCCCTGGACGCTGACCAGCAATATCGCCGCGGCCGTGGGGCCAACGCTGACGTATGTCAAAGTGACGCAAGACGACGGCTGGACCTACTACCTGGCGCAGGGCACGGTCAAAAGCACGCTCAAAGGTAAGTTCGAGATCGTCGGCGAGCTGAAGGGCGCGGAGATGCTGGGCTGGGAATACAGCGGGCCTTTCGATGAGCTGCCCGCGACGGCCGCCGCCTTGAGCGACGCCTATCGCCACCGGGTCATTGCCTGGCGCGAGGTGGGTGAGGCCGAAGGCACCGGCATCGTGCACATTGCGCCGGGCTGCGGCGCGGAAGATTTCGGGCTGAGCAAGGAGCATCAGCTGCCGGTGGTTGCCCCGCTGGATGAAAACGGCGTGTACGTGGATGGCTTTGCCTGGCTGACCGGCCGGCACGTGACCGAGGTCGCCGCGCCGATCTTCGACGATCTGCGCGCCAAAGGCATCCTCTACCGCACGCAGCGCTACAGCCACCGCTACCCCACCTGCTGGCGCTGCGGCGAGGAGCTGATCTTCCGCCTGGTGGACGAGTGGTTCATCAGCATGGGCCAGCTCTATGATAAACCACGCAGCGAGGTGACCGCGGCCGAGAAGGACGCCAGCCTGCGCTATCAAATCATGGATGTGGTGGATGAAATCAACTGGCATCCTGAATTTGGCTACGAGCGCGAAATGGACTGGCTGCGCAATATGCACGACTGGATGATCAGCAAGAAGCGCTACTGGGGGCTGGCCCTGCCGATCTGGGAATGTGAGGCGTGCGGTCATTTCGATGTTATCGGCAGCGACCATGAGCTGAAGGAACGTGCGGTCGCAGGCTACGAAGTTTTCGAGGGCCACACACCGCACCGCCCCTACATTGACGCGATCAAGATCCGCTGCCCGCAGTGCGGCGAGCTAAGCTCGCGCATCAAAGATGTCGGTAATCCCTGGCTGGACGCCGGCATCGTGGCCTTCAGCACCATGCACTACCGCGAAAACCCGGAGGAATGGGCGCGCTGGTTCCCGGCCGATTTCATCACCGAGAGCTTCCCCGGCCAGTTCCGTAATTGGTTCTACAGCCTGCTGGTGCAGAGCGCGGCGCTCGTGCGCCGGCCGCCGTTCAGGAGCGTCCTGGGCTTTGCCACCCTTCTGGCCGAAGATGGCCGCGAGATGCACAAGTCATGGGGCAACTCGATCGAGTTCAACGAAGCGGCCAATGTGATGGGCGCCGATGTCATGCGCTGGCTCTATCTGCACCACCGGCCGGAGCAAAATCTGCTCTTCGGCTATAAGTTGGGAGACGAGACGCGCCGCCGCTTCTTCATTCCCCTGTGGAACGTCTACAGCTTTTTCGTCACCTATGCCAACCTGGATGACTGGCAGCCAGGGGAGGCGTTGCTGACCGCGCCCAACCCCGCCAATGCGCAGATGGACGCCTGGATTCTGGCGCGCCTGCACGAGACCGTGGCGACCGTGACCGAGGCTCTGACCGGTTTTGATTCGCTGCGCAGCACCCTGGTGATGGAGGCGTTCCTGGATGACCTCTCCAACTGGTATGTGCGCCGCGCCCGCCGCCGCTTCTGGAAGAGTGAACGCGACGCGGACAAATTGGCCGCGCTCGGCACGCTCTATCAGGTGCTGGTAACGCTGACCGGGCTGCTGGCGCCCTTCATCCCGTTCACCGCTGAAGCCATCTATCAAAACCTGGTGCGCAGCGCCGACCCCCACGCGCCGGCCAGCGTGCATCACACGGCCTGGCCGCAGGCCAACACCGATCTGCTGAACCGCCGCTTGCTCGACAAGATGGGGCTGGCGATCAATGTCGCCGCCCTGGGGCGCGCCGCGCGCAGCAGCGCGGATATCAAGCTGCGCCAGCCGCTGGCTACAGCCCAGGTTCATGTCGCCTCGCAGCAGGAACGCAGCGACCTGGCCGAGCTGCTCGATGTGCTGGCGGAGGAAATCAACGTCAAGCAGATTGACCTGGTGGCCGAGGTGGGCGCCCTGGTCAACTACAAGCTGCTGCCCAACAACCGGGTGCTGGGGCCGCGCCTGGGCAAGCTCTTCCCGCAGGTCCGCACCGCCCTGGCCGCGCTCGATCCGGTGGCCGTCGCCGCCGCCCTGCAGCGCGGCGAGGCCATCACGGTTGACCTGGGCGGAACGCCGGTCAGCCTGGCCGGCGAGGACATCCTGGTGCAGACCGAATCACGCGGCGGCCTGGCCATTGCCAGCGACAAGGGCGTAACGGTGGCCGTTGACATCCACCTGACGCCCGAACTGGTGGCTGAGGGCTACGCGCGTGACCTGGTGCGCGCCATCAACACCCTGCGCAAGGAGGCTGGCTTTGCCCTGGATGATCGTGTGCATGTGGCCTACATGGCCGAGGGCGAAAGCGCGGCCGCTTTCGTCGCCTGCGCCGAGTACATCCAGCGCGAGACGCTGGCCGTCAGCCTGGCGGCCGGCCGCGGGCCAGAGGACGCGGTGCGCCAGGGGGTCAAGGTGGGCGATGAGCAGATCGCCATTGCCTTGCACAAGGCCTGATCCCAAGCCCATACAGAGCCGCAGCCAGCGCTCGCCCACCCGCGGTCTGACGACTACGACGGGCGAGCGCCGCCTGGCGCGGCGCGAACGCGCAGGAGAGAAGTATGAGTGACATGAACACCGCCCCATCCGGGTCAGAATGGCATGAGCTGGTCGGGAATCTGCACATGCACACCATCCACTCGGATGGCACTGGCGCCCATCAAGACCTGGTCAAGGCCGCGCAGGCCAACCAGCTTGATTTCATCATTGCTACCGATCACAACGTCCTGGTCTCACGGGAAGAGGGCTGGCGCGAGCGCGTGCTGCTGTTGGTGGGTGAAGAGGTCAATGACGCCAACCTGCAGCCGGAGGGCAATCACTGCCTGGTGTTGGGGGTGGAGAGCGACGTGACCCCGTACGCCGCAGCGCCGCAGGAGCTGCTCAACGCGGCGCAGCGCCAGGGCGCGGTCACCTTCCTGGCCCATCCCATCGAACGCCCCTCGCCTCTGCTGCCTGACACCTATCAATGGCGCAATTGGGAAGTCAACGGCTTTACCGGCATCGAGCTGTGGAATTTCATGTCGGAATTTCGCTACTATGCCTGGAGCAAACCGTGGGCTTTGTTGACGCTCTACCTGCCGCGCCTGTTCACCACCGGGCCGTGGCCGGAGATGATAGCCAAATGGGACGAGCTGCTGGCCACGCGGCCGCAGCCGATCGTGGCGATTGGCGGCTCCGACGCCCACGCGCACACCTACCGCCTCGGCCCTTTGCAGCGGCTCTTTCTTTCATACCAGGATTGCTTTGCGGCCGTCAACACGCACCTGCTGGCGCCAGAGCCGTTCAACGGCGACCTCGCGCATGACCGGCGGCTGGTCTACGACGCGCTGCGCGCCGGGCACGCCTGGGTGGGCTATGATCTGCCGGGCGCGACGCGCGGTTTTCGCTTCACGGCCAGCAACGGCACAGACTGCGCGATCATGGGCGATGCGCTGGCGGCCAACGGGCAATTGGTGCGTTTTGACATCAGCGCCCCTGGCCAGGCCTCCATCAGGCTGCTGCGCAACGGCCAGCTGGCAGCGCAAACGCAGAACGCCAGCCTGCGTTACGCCTCGTATCAGCCGGGCATTTACCGCGTGGAAGTCTGGCGCCGCGCCTGGGGCAAGGCACGCGGCTGGATTTTCAGCAATCCGATTTATGTAAACTAACGGGCGCTGCTTTTTCTCACCCCAACCAGTTTGCCGACGGGTGAGAAAGAGACAGCGTGCTGTGGCAACGGGGAGAGCGCTGTGAACGCAACCGACGAAATGGTGCGTATTATCCTGCAATTCTATCCTACCGCACAGGCGATCTATCTCTTTGGGACCTACGGAACGCCCGCTGAATGGCCCACGAGCGACGTGGACCTCGCCGTCCTGCTGCCCCATCAGACCGCGCGCCAGCAGCCCAGTTTGGCGCTCACTCCCTGTCACCTGGCCCTGGAAGCTGCCCTTGACCGGTCGGTTGATCTGATCAACCTGCGCGAGGTGTCCACCGTTTTTCAATGCCAGATTATGGCCGCAGAACGCCTCATTTATGTGGCCGATGACCTCGCTGTGCGCGAATTTGAAATGCTGACGCTTTCCTTCTACCAAAAGCTGAATGAGGAACGCGCGGCGATTCTTGCGGAGTTTGACCGCACCGGAAAGGCCTTTGCGGTATGAACGATGTCGTGATTGACAAGATTCAGAGCATTCAGCGTTGCGTGCTGCGCGCCAGGGAAGAGTACGCAGAAGCCGGCGGCGAATTTTCGGAAAACTACACGCACCAGGACGCGGCGTTACTGAACGTACTGCGGGGATGCGAGACGGCGATTGACCTGGCCAACTATGTGATCCGAGCGTACAAGCTAGGAATACCTGTTTCCAGCCGAGACAGTTTTCGCTTGCTCTATGCAGAACGAATCATTGACGATCGCCTGGCGGAACGCATGGTCAAGATGGTGGCTTTTCGTAACACGCTGGTGCATCAGTATGCCAGGATTGATTTGCATGTAGCCGAGGCCGTCATTGTTTCTGGCCTGGATGATTTGCTTCGCTTCGCGGAGCAAATTCGTCAGTATGTTGGGGGCGCGTAGGTCAGGCAGACGGGCGGCGCGCACGGCGGCGGACGATCACGCTGCCCAGGCCGACCGAGCCGACCAGCGAGGTGAAGCCAACGGGGAGCAAAAGCGGTCGTTGCGTCCGGGCCACCGCGCGGAGTCCAACCGGTGCGGCGGTGGGCGTGGCGGTTGCCCGCGGCGGACGTGTGGCGGTGGGCGTCGCCGTGGGTGAAGGGGTATGCGTCGGCGTCGCCGTGGGCGAAGGCGTGTCTGTGGCGGTCGGCGTG
>DAISHS010000275.1:0-6163 GCA_036822415.1 Chloroflexota bacterium | reverse complement strand
CGTGCCAGGGGGGCCTTGAAACCCGGGCGGTACGATCGTAAAATTCGCATCGGCCACGATGACGCCCGCTGAGCCTACGGGCGTGCCGTTGACATCGGGCGGGCTGCCATCCAGGTGCGGGGCGCTGCGGCCGATGATCGTCGTGGGATCGGACAGGACGGGGCTGGTGAGGATGCCGGTTCCGACATTGTAGCCTGGGTATCCGGTCATCATGGCCTGAAAATTGGGCGCAATGAAAATCTCGAACGTGCCCAGGGATGGCGCCGTGTCATCGCCCTGCCCTGGAAATGGCGTCAACGGCCGAGCCGCCGCGACGCGGGGCGCGGTCAGGCGGTCGAACTGTGCTGTGGCGACGCGGCCGAGCGCCTTGATCCACTGCTGGGGCGCGCCCGGCGCGATTTGCCAGGCGACGATCAGGCCGCCCACGAGCAACCCGACCAGGATGGCTGGCCAGGATGGTCGCAGCCTTCTTCTGTTCATAAGTCACCTCCACTTCATCTGGCACTCCTTACGACGTTGGATAATCAGGGTGGTTGGCTTCTGCGGTCTGCGAGCGGTGCAACGCTGGGGGCCGTGCGTTGCGTCTCGAAGCTGAGAAGGATGCGGAGATGATTGTACCACACTTGTACGGATATTGCACGAGGCTCATGGCCCGGCCACCGGCCTGGCTGTTTAGTCGACAGGCGCCAGGCGCTTCGCCATCGCCAGCAGGCGCACCGATTTGCGCCCCAGAGCCACGCGCTGCTGCTGGCCGCTGAACTCGAAGCCGAGCTGCCGCCAGAACTGCTGCGCCCCGAACGCCTGCCCCGCCACGTACAGTTCAACCAGGTCAAAGGCCTGCTGGCGCAGCCAACCTTCGAGCAGGCCATAGGCCTGGCTGCCCAGGCCCTGCCGCTGTCGGGCCTCGCACACCAGCAGCAGCCCCAGGGTGACGGTCTGCGGCGCAGGAAAACCGAGCCGCAGATCGAGCAGGCCGATCAGGTCGGGCAGCCCGGCTTCATCAGGCACAAAAAGCCCCAGCCAGAGCCGGCCCGGCTGGCTGGCGAGGCTGTCGAACGTGCGCTGCGCCTCATGGCCGGCCGGCGGCTCGCCGGTCAGCTGCGCAAAGTAGTCAGGCGTGGCCTCGAACACGGTCTGCACCGCGGCCACATCCTCGGCGCGCAGCGGACGTAATGACACGCGCGGCGGGGAGTTGCGCCCGGCGGACGTCACAGTTCTTGCACCTGGGCGCGCAGCGCGCGCAGGTCAGCCGCGGCTTGCAGGAGATGGCTTTCGATCTCGCCCAGCTTGGTGCGTTCGCTGCGCACGAAGCGGGTGTAGGGCGCCATAGCCTCACGGATGCGGCGCAGGGAGCGGCCCAATTCTTGTTCGAACTCGTTGGTCAAAGAGGTAGCCAGGTTGCTGCGCAAGGTTTCCATCTTCACTTTGAGATCGGCCTTGGCCTTGCGTCGGCGCGTGGGCAAGATATAAAGCCCCAGCGCGGCGACCGCGCCGGCGGCCAGCACGCCGCTGACATCGGCCAGCGTGGTGTGCAGAATGGCTACCAGAATCGTGCCCAGCCCCAGCGCGCCCACCTCAGCGATGGCTGTTTGCGCGACCGCCATCTGCACCGAGTCGGCCAGCTGGCGCGCCTCGCCGACCCGGTCATAGCTGGCCACCACGTCGTGCGCGGCCCGGCCTACTGAGGCGAGCAGCTCACGGCGATTGAACTCGAATTGGCCGCCCAATTGGCCGACGATCCGATCCTGGTGCTGTTCGGCGCGGCGATTCAGGTAATCCATCACACTCTGCCACTGCTTGAAATCGTGCTCGACCAGCCAGTCAATCAGCTCGCCCACCTGCACTTCGATCTCGTGCACGGCGTCGGCAATGACCTTCTCCTCGAACTCGCCTTTGACCTTGCTGGTGTTGATTAGATCGAGCACGCGCCCCACGCGCACGGTGTCGTCGAAAAACTCCATGCCCCGCGCCGACATTTCGTGCAGCACGTTGTCCACGTGGCTGAGCTGATATTTGAAGTCGTGCCGCATCTCCTCTTCATACGCGCCGAGCTGGCTGTCAATCGTGTCAATCGTCCTGAAATCTTCGGTCAGCAGGGAGATGCGCGCCTGCGTGTTGGCATGGTACTGCTCTTGCAAGCGCACAGCCACGCCCAGCGGATTTTCCAACTTCAGGCGCACGCGCTGGCGCTGATCGAGCGTGCCCAGGATGAACTCTTCGAGCGGGCCAAAGCGGCTGGCCTGCCACAGCGCCGCGCGCTCGACGCCGGTCACGGTCTTGGCCTTCTGCGCCAGGCGCGCCGACACGGGGAAAATCTGCGGCCGCACGCCCAACAGCGTCTGCGCGTTGTCTTCGACAAACTGCGTAATCTGCTGAATCTCGTCCTCCTCCTCGAAGATGTCAATCTTGTTGATGACGATGACCACCTTTTTGCCCCAGTCACGAATGTGGCTCAAAAAGGTGCGCTCCGACTCAGAGAAGGGACGGTCAGCCGAGGTGATGAAGAGCACCAGGTCGCTGCGCGGCACGAAGTCCTCGGTAATTTCCTGGTGACGTTGAATGACCGCATTGGTGCCAGGCGTATCCACCACGTTGATCTCTTGCAGCCAGGCCACCGGCAGCGTCAACACCAACAGGTCTTCCTCGCGCAAGGTCTGGGACAGCTCCGTACCGTAACGCAGGATGTTGACCCGATTGGTGGTTGGCGTTACCCCTTCGGTCAGCAGTTTTTGTCCCAACAACGCGTTGATAAACGCTGACTTGCCCGCATTGAACTCACCCACCACCACCAGCAGGAAAAGCTCCTCCAGCTGGCGCAAGGCCAGGGTCAGGCGCCGCTCATCTTCGGGCGTGGCATCCAGGCGCGCCAGGGTGACGCGCAAATCTTCGAGCAGTGTCCGTTCCTTTTGCAACAGATCGGCCTGTTGCTGATCGAGCAGGTTGCGTAACATGGCGGCCTCCTCTATTTGAATCCGCTGGCCGCAAAGACGAGCTTGAGGATTCGCTCACGCTCGGCGGGTGTAGCCCAGCGCGGCTGCGCGTAATCCTCCAGCATGGTGGTCAGCAGTTCGGTTTGCAGCAAGCGACCTTCGTAAATCGTGTGGCGCGGAATCAGCCCCTGGCGTACATTCTCGCTAAACATCTGGTCAAAGAACAGGTTGCCCAGGCCGTAGAGAATGATGCGCCGGCCATCGCGGCTGAACTCCACGGCCTGCGGCTGATGCGCCTGCACGCCGGTGACGATGTCGGCGCCGTCGGCCAGCGTGGCGCGGAACTGAATCTGGTTGTTATAACTCGGCTCGTACTCGTAGGTCTCTTCGGCTTGATACTCAACCAGGATGACATCGGCCCAGGGGCGGATGTCGTTGATGGACTGCTTCATGGTCGCGGGGTCGTAGAAGCGTGCGCCGGGCGATTTGCTATCGGCCCAGTTCCAATCTGGCCCAAAGCTGTTGGCGCCCAGGAAGGCCAGCTTGTTGCCGTGATCGGTGATGGTCAAGGGCCGGCTGGCTTCGACATCGGTGCGGCCGCCGCCGTAGTAAGGCAACCCTTCCTTGTCGTACAGGTCAAGCGTGTACAGGAACGGCTCGATGCCGTAGTCCAGCATGTGATTGCCCGTCAGCCCGATGATGTCAGCGCCCACCAGCTTGATGGCGGCCATGTAGGCCGGTTTGCTGCAGAGCACCAGCAGGTCTTTGATCGGTCGCGCTTCGCAGCCCACGAAGAAGGGAATTTCGTTGCTGATGTGCGTAATGTCCGCGGCGCTCAACACGTCGGCAATTTTGCGCGCGGGGAAGGCAGGATCGCCGCGCTGTTCGATGGCGTAGGCGGTGTTGCGGGCCATGGCCGTCACGCCGGTCATGATCAGGCTGGTGATGTGGTCAGCGTGGCGATTGGTCAACGGGGCCTGCGGCTGCACTGCCTGCGCCAGGGCCTTGCCCAGCGCGGCATCGCCGCTGACCCAGGTGCGCACCACCAACGGATATTGCGCCAACGGCAGGGCGCGGTCTAACACATTCAAGCCATCCACCGGCAGGGCGATCATTTGCGGCGTCAGCGCATCGAAAGGGACGATAGCCAGCGCGGCTTTTTCCTTCCACAGGCGCGTCAGCAGGTCGTCGGCCGTGACCACCGCGACGGTTGCCCCTGGGGCGCCCCAAAGGCCGGTCAGCGCGCTGGCCGTTTCCTCTGTCACCAGCAGAACCTGCAAGCCGTCCTCGGTGGCCTGGCCCTGCCAGAGGCCCTGCAGGGCCGCGCTGGCGATGCCGCTGCGCAGCGAGGCAAACCAATCGGCCGCGGCGTAGACCTGTTCGGCCAGAAGGATGTCCTGCTCGCCGGCGCGGGGGCCAATCGCCAGCGTTGCCGTCAGCGTATTGGTGACCAGGCTGATGTCCTGCGCCGCAGCCCAATCCACGATCACGCCGCGCAGCGCGGCCGGGACGCTCGCTGTCAGCGCCAGGGTTTTCCTGGCCGGCTCCGGCGTGGCGGTCGAGGTGGGTGTGGGCGGCAGGGGCGTCACGGTCGCGACCGGCGTCAAGGTCGCCGCCGGCGTCAAGGTCGCCGCCGGGGCAGGCGGCGTCACGGCCGTCGCCGCCGGGGGGGCGAGCGTGACCGCAGTGGCCGAAGGCGCGGGGGCGGCCGGGCGCAGCGTTCGCATCAACAGGGCGCCCAGGGCAATCACGGCGATGGCGCCCAGGGCCAGAAAGAGTTTTGCTTGGGATGATTTCATGACGGTGAATCAAACGATGCTGCGGATTTGCCCGCCATCAATTTGCAGGGCAATGCCGGTAATGTAGCTGGCGCGTGCTGAGGCCAGAAAAACGACGGGCGCCGCGAATTCTTCCGGCTGCGCCATGCGCCGCAGCGGGATTTCGTTGGTGATAGCGGCAGTCGCCTGCTCGCGGCTGATGCCCTGACGATGGGCGCGGTCTTCCATCAGGTATTGCACCCGTTCGGTCTGCGTCCAGCCGGGGCAAACGCTGTTGACCAGGATATTGTAGGGGGCCAATTCATTAGACAGCGATTTGGTCAGGCCGAGGATGCCGGCGCGCAGGGTGTTGGAGAGGATCAAGTTGGGCAACGGCTGTTTGGCTGACAACGAGGCGATGACGATGATGCGTCCGCCGCCGCGCGGCTTCATGTGCGGGACCGCGGCATGCACCAGGCGCACGCTGCTCAGCAGATTGAGGTTGATGGCCTGCTGCCACTGCTCATCGCGCAGATCCTCGAAGACGCCGGTCGGCGGCCCGCCGGCATTGGCAATCAGGATGTCGAGGCCGCCGAAATGGGCGGCGGTGGTATCCACCGCGCGCTGGCAGGCGACCGGATAGGTAACATCGGCGGTGATGGGCAGCACCTCTACGCCGGTTTCCTGCTGAATCCGCTCGGCCGCGGCTTTCAGCGGATCGGGCCGCCGGGCCAGGATGGCGACGCGTGCGCCTTCAGCGGCCAACAGGCGGGCAACGGCAAACCCCAGGCCGCTGCTGGCGCCGGCCACACACGCTATTTTGTCTTTCAGTCCAAGATCCATATTTTCCCCCTTCAGAGGCGTTCGCCCATGCTCAAGATCGAGAAACAAAGGCGCCGCTTCCTGTGCGCGCTGCACGCGGCCAGGCTACAAAGACGCCAGCCCCCAATTCTCCGCAATCGAGAACTGAAGGCTGGCGTTTCGTGCTAGTGGAGATGGCGGGTATCGAACCCGCGTCCGAAACATTCGGCAGAAAGTCCCTACAAGCTTAGTCGTTAATTTGAGCTTCGCGCACTGGCCCACCAACGACAGCGTGCACTGTGTGCTAACCGATGAGTCTTAGGCCGGTTCTATCGGTGTGGAACCGGCAGCAGCCCTCCTGTGTGTGACGGTGCATGCAGCGCCAGGTGGCGCCACGCTACACACACCGTCCTCTCTAACGAGAGGAGAGTGGCCGCTTCCCTACTCGATTAGGCAGCGAGCGCCATTGCGGGCGCAGCAGCGAAACGAGGAGCGAAGTTGAAGGCCTTGCCAGTGTTGGCAGTTAGTTTTTTGCTCTTTGTTAACGAGGAGAGAGCGCCTCGGCCTGCGACTCGCAACCAGCCTGCCCCGTCGAAACCATTCATCCCCAGGACAGCGTTATTATAGCACACGCCCGCCTGAGATCAAAACGACGAGGTTGGCGGAACATTTTAG
>DAISHS010000274.1:4570-6168 GCA_036822415.1 Chloroflexota bacterium | reverse complement strand
CGTAGCCATGATTTGATGAAGGAAAACCCTTATGATTCGAACCCAGTTGCGGACGGCCTGGGCGCACCACCTTGTTGGACTCTGGTTGATTGGCTTCCTGTTGATGCCTGGTTTGGCATTGGCCTGGCAGGGCGGACAAGCAACGATTAGTTCACCCCAGCCGTTTTCAACCCTGCGCGGCGTTATTTCCATCAACGGCACGGCGACCCATCCCAGCTTCCAACGTTTCCAATTGTATTTCCGTTCCGAAAGCGTGCCTGACGAATGGCACTTCATGTTCGAGCAGACCAACCAGGTCTCCAACGGTCTCCTCGGCGCCTGGGACACGCGCGGCGTGCCCGATGGCACCTATGCCTTGCGTTTGCGGGTCGTGCGCCTGGATGGCAATTACGATGAGAAAGAAATCAACGGGCTGCTCGTGGCCAACTCGCGACCCGTGGATACTCCCACGCCCGACGTAACGCCAACCGTGCCCGAACCAGCCGCGCCCACCGCCACCCCAACCTCGCTTTTCACGCCGACGCCGGTGACGGTGCAGCAACCGCAGATTGCCACGCCCACCCCACGCGTGACGGCGGCGATTACGGCGACGATCGCGGTCAGCGGCACGGTGACGCCGCGCACGACACCGGACAGCGGGGGCGCCAGCGCCACGCCGGACGCCAACGACAACAACAGCTTGCTGGGCGGTCTCATCAACCTGGGGCAGATGCCCAGTACACTCAGCGCCGAGGGGCTTAGGAGCGCCTTTCTGCGCGGCGCGCGCCTGACGGTGGCTGCCTTCGCCTTCCTGGCCGCGTATGTCGTGCTCAAATGGCTCATTCGCTGGCTGTTGGCCCGCCGACCATAGGCAACGGCATGCCGGCGGCGCCCGGAGCAGCCAAAGCATGGTTTGAGGCGACGAACGATTCCCCCGCCCCTGTGAAGGCCGCACCGTTGGCAGGCGGCGGCAGCCAAAGTATGGTTTGAGGCGACAAGGGATTCCCCCGGTCGGCCGCGCGCTCATTCAACCTTTCGCTTGCAGCATGTGCAATGACGCCAGAATTAGCTATGAACGAAGACCTCTTTTTGATCGTGGGCCTGGGCAATCCTGGCCCACGCTTTGCTCGCAATCGCCACAACATTGGATTCCAGGTCCTGGATATGTTAGCGCAACGTCACCGCCTGGCGTTTCAACGCGCCGAATTTCGCGCCGTCGTGGCAACGGGCCTGATCGCAGAAAAGCGCGTTCTCCTGGCCAAGCCCCAAACCTTCATGAACCTGGCTGGCCAGGCCGTGGCGCCGCTGGCGCGCTTCTACAAAATCCCCATCCCCCAGATTCTCGTGCTCTACGACGAGCTTGATCTGCCCCTCGGTCGCTTGCGTTTCCGCCCCGATGGCGGTTCCGGCGGTCACAACGGCATGAAATCGCTGGTTGACAACCTGGGCACGCAGAGCTTTGCACGCTTGCGCATCGGCATTGATCGGCCGCCTGGCCGCATGGATCCGGCGGCGTATGTGCTCCAGGATTTCAACGCGGAGCAGGAAATTGAGATGGCCTTTTGTCGCCCCCGCGCGGCCGACGGCGTCGAAATCTGGCTGCGCGAGGGCATCAACGC
>DAISHS010000274.1:0-4470 GCA_036822415.1 Chloroflexota bacterium | reverse complement strand
GTCGCCCCCGCGCGGCCGACGGCGTCGAAATCTGGCTGCGCGAGGGCATCAACGCGGCGATGAATAAATACAACTCAGTCTGACAAGCAGCGCCTTGCGCCTGCCCTGGGCGACCGCAAGGGATCGCCCTATCCGTAGGGGCAGCGCCTTGCGCCTGCCCTGGGCAAGGAACAACACCCATGCAACTTTCTGGTCTGCTGTCGCTCGTTCATGACATTCCAGCCTATGCAGCGCTGCGTCGCCACATCGAAAAAGGCTCCATCCCGCCCGCGTTGGGGATCAACCACGCCGCGCGCCCGTTCCTGGCGGCCGCACTGGCCGACGACCTGCAACGCCCGACGCTGATCCTGACCGCGCGCACGGAACAGGCGCACCAGCTCAGCGATACGCTGCGCGCCTGGCTGCCGCAGCCCGCGCGCGTCCGTCTCTTTGCCGAGCCTGACGCGCTGCCTTATGAGCGCGTGGCCTGGTCACGCGAAACCAGGCAGCAGCGCCTGAGCGCGTTGGTCGCGTTGACCCAAACTCCGGGCGCGGCCGCTTCAGCCGGACCGGCGCCGGTTATCGTGGCCTCTGCCCGCGCCCTGGCGCTGTTGACGCTGCCGCGGCGCGAGCTCATCCTGGCTCTGCGCTCCCTGCGCAGAGGTCAGATGACCGAGATGACCGGCTTAATTGAAAAATGGCTGGGCTGGGGCTATCAACCGGCCACCGTGGTGGAAGAGCCAGGCGCCTTCAGCCGGCGCGGCGGCATTGTGGATGTGTGGGCGCCCAACCTGCCGTGGCCCCTGCGCCTGGAGCTGTTCGGCAATGAGATTGACAGCCTGCGCTTCTTCGATCCGGGCACGCAGCGCACGCTGCCCGCGGAGCAAAGCGCCCCGGTGTCCGAGGCGCTTCTGGGGCCGGCCAGCGAAGCCTTACCGCGCTATGGCCCGGCCTCCCAGGCGCGCCTGGAGGCGCTCGACCTGACGCCATGCCATGCGCCCGCGCAGCACGATTTCGAACAAGAACGCGCGCAGCTCCTCAGCGGCGTCGGCTTTCGCGGCGTCGAATGGTACATTGCCTCTCTTTACAGCCAGCCCGCCACGCTGCTCGATTATCTGCCGCCTAACGGGCTGCTCCTGGTGGATGACGCCGCCGAGCTGACCGCCACCTTGTCCGACCTGCAAGCGCAGGCTGAACAGCTGGCCCTCGATTTGACCAACGCCGGCGAGCTGCCCCGCGGCGCGCCGCGTCCCTACGCCACGGTGGATGACTTGCGTCAGCGCCTGACGGCCCTCAATCCGGTGCTCCTGGGCTTTGGCGATCTCATGGGGCGCCCCGTCGCGCACGAAGATGACCTGGCGCGCGCGTTCCTGCCGGCCCCGCATTTCGGCAGCAAGGTGCGCCGCGTCGTCGAAGAGACGGAAGCCTGGCGCAAGGCTGGTCAGCGCGCGGTGTTGATCACGCGCCAGTCGGCTCGCCTGGATGACCTGATGCGCGCGGCCGGCCAGGCTCCCATCGTCACCGAAACCCTGGTCGACGCGCCGCCGCCGGCCATTTACCTGGCGCCGGGCAGCCTCAACGAAGGCTTTGTGCTGCGCAACGAGGAAGAAGGCGGCTTGCGGCTGACCCTGCTGACCGACGCCGAGTTGTTCGGCATGGCGCGTCCCGCGCCCAAACGGGCCTTACGCGCGCGCGCGGTGGCGCCGGAGACCTTTTTTGCCGACCTGCAGCCGGGAGATTTCGTGGTGCACATGGAGCATGGCATTGCCCAGTTCCAGGGGTTGGTCAGGCTGGAGATGGGCGGCATGGCGCGCGAATACTTGCATCTCTCCTATGCCCAGGGCGACCGCCTCTACGTCCCGGTGCACCAGGCCGATCGTTTGAGCCGCTACGTGGGCGGCGGGGACGGCGCGCCGGTGCTGCATCGTCTGGGCACGGCCGACTGGGAGCATGTCAAGCAGCGCACGCGCCGCGCGGTGGCCGATATTGCTGATGAGCTGCTGGACCTCTACGCAGCACGTGAAATGGTCGCGGGCCATGCCTTTGCCCCGGATGGCGTGTGGCAGGAGGAGCTTGAAGGCTCCTTCCCGTACGTAGAGACAGAGGATCAACTGGCGGCCATCGAAGATGTCAAGCACGACATGGAGCACAGCCGGCCCATGGATCGCCTCATCTGCGGCGATGTGGGCTACGGCAAGACCGAAGTGGCCCTACGCGCCGCGTTCAAGGCCATCATGGACGGCAAGCAGGTGGCGGTGCTGGTGCCGACGACTGTCCTGGCGCAGCAGCACTTCACCAACTTCAGCCAGCGCCTGCGCTCCTTCCCGGTCAATGTCGCCATGCTGAGCCGTTTTCTCACCGCGGGTAAGCAGGACGATGTGATCGCCGGGCTGCTCACAGGCAGCGTTGACCTGGTGGTCGGGACGCATCGCCTGCTGAGCCAGGATGTGACCTTCAAAGACCTGGGCTTGCTGATTATTGATGAAGAGCAGCGCTTTGGGGTGACGCACAAAGAGCGGCTCAAGCAGATGCGCACCGAGGTGGATGTGCTGACGCTGACGGCCACGCCGATTCCGCGCACGCTGCACATGAGCCTGACCGGCGTGCGCGACCTGAGCACGATTGACACGCCGCCGGAGGAGCGTTTGCCGATCAAGACCACGCTGGCCGAGTACGATGAACAGCTCATTCGCCAGGCCATCCTGCGCGAGATGGATCGGGGTGGGCAGGTCTACTTTGTGCACAACCGGGTGCTGGGGATCGAGCAGCTGGCGCAGCGCGTGCAGCATATCGTGCCCGAAGCCCGCATCGGCATCGGCCACGGGCAGATGCCGGAGCGCCAGCTGGAGCACATCATGCTTGACTTTGCCAACGGCGAGTGCGATGTGCTGGTGTGCACGACCATCATCGAAAGCGGCCTCGACATTCCCAACGTCAACACCATCATCATCAACCGGGCCGATCACTTCGGCCTGGCGCAGCTTTACCAGCTGCGCGGACGTGTGGGGCGCAGCGCCGTGCGCGCCTATGCCTATCTGCTTTACGACCGCGGGGCGACCCTGTCAGCCATTGCGCGACGGCGGCTGGAGGCGATCCTGGAGGCGAGTGAGCTGGGCGCCGGCTTCCGCATCGCCATGCACGATTTGGAGATTCGCGGCGCCGGTGAAATCCTGGGCGCGCGCCAGCACGGCCACATGACGGCCGTCGGCTTCGATCTTTACACGCGGCTCTTGGCGCAGGCGGTGGAGGAAGCGCGTGCGCAGCGCCAGATGGAAGCTGGACCGGATGAGCAGCGTCGCCGGCGCGCGTTGACCGACGCGCTGGCCCCGGCCGTGATCCTTGACCTGCCGTTGGAAGCGCAGCTGCCCGAAGATTATGTCGCCGATGCCGGGCTGCGTTTGCGGCTTTACCGCCGCCTGGCCAGCCTGACCGATTTGCAGGCCATCAGCGACTTTCGGCAAGAGTTGAGCGATCGCTTTGGCGCGCCGCCGCCGGCCGTGGATAGTCTGCTCTACCAGGTGCGGATCAAAGCGCTGGCCACGCGGGTTGCTGTCAGCAGCATTGCCATCGAAGAGCAGCGTCTCATCATCAAAACGCCGTGGCTGGAAAGCGCCGATCTACGGGCGCTGCAGCAAAAACTGGGCGCGCCGGCGCGCGTCTTCAAGGAGGCCGTCTGGCTGCCGCTCCATGCTGCGGACTGGCAGGGGCTGCTGGCGCGGGTTTTAGAGGAGATGGAAGACGCAAGACGAGCGTCCGTTGACGCGGGGAGGGCTTCAGCCTCATGACCAATCGTGAATTCCTGCAAACACGCCTGAAAACGCTGCAGAGTTTGACGGGCGCGGCCGCGGTGCTCACAGGCGGCGGCGCCAGTGGTCTGCAGAACAAGCTGCACGCGGCCTGGGAAGCTGAGCAGCGGCTGCTGGCGCGCATCCTGGCCGAGTCAGGCGACGTGACGCAAACCCTGAGCGCCTGGCAGGCGCGCACGCAGGCCTTCGTGGCGAAAAACCCGGGCCGCGAGGGCTGGAGCGACGCGCAAGGCCACGCCTGGAACGCGCAGCAGGTGCTGGCCCTGCTGGCCGATCTGCAGCAGCGGCTGGAATCGCTGCAAAAGGCGGACGAGTTCGAGGAGGATGAGGAGTAAGGCGCCTGCGTCAGATCTATTTCCACGGCGCCTGATGGCTTCAACATGCTGACCTCGGCGTTGGTCAGGTCAGCAACACCGGTCATGTTGAGGCCGTATTTTTTAGCCACGAATTACACGAATTCACTGAATGTTTTTATCCTTTTCAGAAGGATAAATGGGGTTGAACTTCTCTCGAAGGCGGCCGTGGCGGCGCGACCGCGCTTGCCCCGCGCAGCGGCCTGGCAGGCAGCCAGCGGGTTATTCCACCGATAGACATCCGCCTGCGTGGCTTTGACTTGTGCAGGCATCGTTCCACTCCACCTTATTTCGCATAGTATGGGTTAGCGCTGGCGGCGGCTGGGGGCTAC
>DAISHS010000273.1:0-6182 GCA_036822415.1 Chloroflexota bacterium | reverse complement strand
CGCATAGGCGTTGGCCAGGGCGACGGCCTGCGCCAGGCTCTCCGTGATGACGATGCCGCCGCGGCCGCTGAGCGACTGCGCGATGATGTCGGCCCGGCTCAGTTCCTCGATCTGACGGCCAATTTCAATCTGCACCTGCACGGCCAACTCCGGCGATGGCGTCAACAGGATGGCCGAGGCCAGCACATCATGCTCAGCCTGCGCCAGCAGGTCGGCGGCGACCAGGGCGGGACGCGCGTCGGCGTCGGCAATGACCATCGTCTCGGTCGGGCCGGGGATGCCATCAATGCCCACGATCCCGTAAACCTGCCGCTTGGCCAGGGTGACGAATAGTCCGCCGGGGCCAACGATCTTGTCCACGGCGCGCAGCGTGGCGCCGCCATAAGCGAGCAAGCCAATGGCCTGCGCGCCGCCCACGCTCCACAGCTCATCGACGCCCGCCAGCGCGGCCGCAGCCAGGATCACATCGGGCACGCGGCCGCTGGCGCGGTCGGGCGGCGTCACGGCGACGATGCGCGACACGCCGGCCACGCGCGCCGGCACGGCCGCCATCAACAGCGAGGAAGGCAGCGGCGCCGTCCCGCCCGGCACATAGACGCCCACCGAGTCGAGCGGGCGCACCAACTGTCCCAGGACGCCGTCAGCGCCGGCGTCCACCCAGGAATCCATCGGCTGTTGGCGATGAAAGGCCTCGATGCGGTCGTGCGCCAGCTGCAGCGCGGCCACCAGCGCGGTCGGCAGACGGGCCAGGGCCGCTTCTTGCTCCGCACGGCTGACCGTCAGCGCGGCCAGCGCAACCCCATCAATACGCTGCGTCCATTCCGTCGCGGCGACCTCGCCGCGACGGCGCACATCGTCCAGGACACGGGCCACAGCCGCGGCGGGCGTCAGCGCCTCGCCGAAGCGCCGCCGAATACCCTCGCGCACGCTCTCAGGGATTTCCTGGTCGTCCCAGGCCGTACGGCGCAAAACCGTCTGCTGCGCCTGAGCCAGGTCGGTGAAGATGGGAATGAGAGGTTTTGTCATGATCTTATCCGCTTCGATTAGGCTATCTCTTCACGCAGGTTGGATGGCGCGCAGTCGCTCGATCAGCTCGGTCATGGGCGCGGCCTTCAGGCGATAACTGGCGCGGTTGGCAATCAGGCAGGCCTGCGATTCCATGATGGTGCGCAGCTCAGTCAGGCCATGGGCGCGCAGGGTGTTGCCGGTTTCCACCAGGTCCACGATCAGGTCGGCCAGACCCACCACCGGCGCCAGCTCGACGGAACCGCTGAGGGTGATGATCTCGGCCGAGATGCCACGCCCCTGAAAGTAGGCGCGCGCCAGATGCGGGTATTTGGTGGCGACGCGTGGATTCGGCTCCAGGCGCAGCGGCCGCGGCGCGCGATCGGCCCAGCCGGCAACCACCAGGCGGCAGTGGCCGAACGGCAGGCGCAGCGGCTCATACACATCACGGCCGCTTTCGCGCAGCGCCTCTTCGCCCACGACGCCCAGGTCGGCCACGCCATACTCCACATAAATCGGGACATCGCCCGGCTTGGCCAGCAGGTAACTGACGCGGCCGGCCGCGCCGGGAATGACCAGGCGCCGGGGGGCGTCGCTGTCGCTGGGATCGTCCGCGTCGCGGCCGTAGCCAATCTGCGCCAGCAGGGCCAGGGCCTGATGCTGCATGCGTCCTTTGGGCAGCGCAATCGTCAACGCTTGGGCCTCGGCGCCGATGGCCTGCGTTGTCAAGTCGGGGTCGTCGGTGTGGGAACGGGTGTTGATCATCGTGGCGTCTCCGGCGGCAAAGCCAGAAAATCGGCAAGCGTCCAGGTTTGCTGTCCCTGCGCCGTGAAGAGGCTTACCTCTTTCCCATGCAGCCAGAGCAGGCCAGGAATGGCGCGCTGCTGCGCCAGCGCGCGCAGCGTGGCCTCACTGCGGCCGAGCAAATCAACATCAATCACCTGCCCAGCCGCGCGTTGTGCGGCCAGCCAGTCGCGCAGCAGGGCCACATCCGCGCTGGGGGCCGCGCCCACCAGCCAATCAGGCGTCAGGGAGGGCGCCGGCGCGTGCTGTTGGCGCGCCACCTGGCGCACACGATCCATGACCAGGGCGCAGCCCACGGCCGGCAGGGCAGGGCCAAAATGCCCGATCAGGTTATCATAACGGCCGCCGCTGCAAATCGCCGCGCCGCTGCCGGGCGCAAAACCTTCGAAGGTGATCCCGGTGTAGTAGGCCATGCCCCGAATCTCGCCCAGGTCAACACTGATGAACGACGCCAGGCCGACGGCGGCCAGGCGCGCATAAACGGCCTGCAGATGCTCCACCGCGGCGGCCATTTCCGCCGTCAGGCAGATTTCGAGCGCGTGGGCGAAGACCTCGGCGCCGCCGGCCAGGCGCGGCAGGGCCTGCAAGGCGCGGCGCGCGGGAAAGGTCAGCGGCAGGGTGGGCAAGAGGGCCGCCAGATCGCCCTGGCGTTTGCGGTCAATGGCCTCGCTCAGCGCCTGCCTGGACTCTGGCGTCAGGTTGAGGGCCGCCAGCAGGCCGTGGTAGAAGGCGATGTGGCCCACGGTCAGCTGAAACGTGCGCAGGCCGGCGGCATGGAGCGCGGCGATGGCCAGGCTCAAGACTTCGACATCAGCCGCCACGGTGCCGGCGCCGATTAGCTCGAAGCCAGCCTGGCTGAATTCGCGGCGCCGGCCGGCTTGGGGTTCTTCGTAGCGAAAGACGTTGCCGATGTAAAACAGGCGCAGTGGCAGCGGTTCGTCATACAGCTTCGTGCCGACGGCGCGCGCCGTGGGAATCGTCAGATCGGGGCGCAGGGCCAGCGTCTGCCCGTCGCGGTCAACGAAACGGATCATGTTCCCGGCTAACTGGTTGCCGGCCGGCCCGGCCAGCACTTCGGCGTATTCGAGCATGGGCGGGATGATCTCGCTGTAGGCCCAACCGGCGAATGTCTGGCGCAGGCGCGCTTCCAGAACGCGTTGGTGCGCCGCGTCCTCAAGAAAAAGATCACCGACCCCATAAGGTATTTGGCCTGGTATCAAAACAGCCTCGCTTGACAACAAAAAAGACTAGTTCTCCGAACTAGTCTTTAGGACAGGCGCCAATGGGCGCAGCCGCAGCTGAGTCTGTCCTCGTTAATTTGCGTGATGGACGCCGTTGGAAGCGGCGCGCCGTGTGACTATCCTGGCATGTTGCATCATCGTGGGCGCAGTTTAGCATAGCCCTGGGCAAAAGTCAAAGCGCCCAGGAACTGAGGGTGCATTTCAAACTGGGGGCAGATCGGGCGACTGCAAGTCGCTGCAACGATTGCAAAGTCCACCTGCGTGGACTACACCCCGAAACTGAAATGCACCCCGGAACTGACGAGATTTTCAGATACTTGACAAACTGACCTATCCGCAGTATGATCGTTGCCAGGAGCTAAAGATGCAGATCGCGGACGGTCTCAATCATCAACGCCTTTTTCCCCTTTCTCCGCTCTGCCACATGATGATTCCTCGCGTCTGCTAGATAATTTCTCAAGATAAATCGTATGCAACTGACCAAATGGGTTTGCTTAGGCTGCCTTCTCTTCTTGTTGACGAGCTGCGTGCGCGTCACTGAGAACGCGCCCGATAAAGGCTTAGCCGCGAATGTTGATAATCGCACAGACGCGGCCACGATACGCGATTTGCGCGTCGCCGCGATCGAGTTCAACTCGAAACAGTTCGCGTTGGACGATGGTCACCTGGAGCTGTTGGTGGTGATCGAAAATCGCGGCGATGAACCGGAGTCGAGTGTTCCGGTGCGGGTTGTTCTAACCGATGACGCCGATCAAGTGGTGCTTGACGCCACGGAATACGCGATGGATGTTGCCAGGCGTGACACGGCCATCATTCGTTTCGAAGGGAACCTCTCTGGCACGCTGAAGCCGCGCTATCAATTGCGCGTGGAAGTCGGAAGCGTGCCGGATGAAACGAATATCTCGAACAACGTTCGTGTCTATGATGTGGCGATCAGCGAGCCATAAGCCGTCTATGTGAATTGAGTCTCTATGTTTGACGCAGGGGGGCGCCGACGGGTGGCCGATGACGATTCGACACCGTGGTGCCTTTTTTGCGCCCAGTCAGCACCCAGGTAAAATCAGTCATGCGGCGAATGACCCGCCATCTCAAAATGAACAGGGCCGGCTTGGGCAAAAAGCCTGATTTGGCGCCTTGTTTGATTGGTTTGCTTGCCCTGCTGTCGCTGGCGGCTGGCCCGCCGGTGCAGCGAGATGGCGCCATTTCGACCTTGCGCCTCTTCCCCCATCAGATCAGCGCACAACAGCAGGCCGCTCAATGGCCGCGCGTGCAGGCGCCGTCCGTGCTGGTGGCCGACCTGGACACCAACCAGGTGTTGCTGGCTAAAGAGGCCGATCAGCCGCGGCCGATGGCCAGCACTACGAAGATCATGACCGCGTTGTTGGCGTTGGAACAAGGCCAGCCCGACGAAGCCGTCACCGTGCCTGCGGCCGCGCTGACGGTCGGCGGCAGCTCGATGTACCTGAGCGCCGGAGAGACCCTGACCCTGGAAGATTTGCTCTACGGCTTGCTGTTGCCTTCAGCCAACGATGCCGCGGTCGCCATTGCCATTCACATCGCCGGCAGCGAAGAAGCCTTCGTGGACTTGATGAACCGCCGCGCGGCCGAACTGGGACTGACGCAAACCCATTTTGCCAACGCGCACGGCCTCGATGAACCCGGTCATTACGCCAGCGCGCGCGATCTCTACACGCTGACGCGCGCGGCGTTTCAGTTTCCTTTATTTGCACAGATTGTGGCGACCGCTTCCTACGAGGCGGCCGGGCATACGCTGACGAATACCAACGAGATGCTGACCCTGGACGCCGCCAGCGACGGCGTCAAGACCGGCACGACCGATGAGGCCGGTGAATGTCTGGTGGCGTCCGTCAATCAGGCCGGCCATCGCACCATCGTCGTGATCCTGGGCAGCACACAACGCTACGCCGATGCGCAGACCTTGCTGGCGCACTACCGGGCGTACTATGGCTGGATCATGCTGGCGGCGCCAGAGAATGCGCTGAACCGGGCACGCGATCGCAGCGGCGAATGGCGCTTTCTGACCACAGGCCCCGCGCCGACGGCTTTTGTCCCCAGCTGGCAGCGAGCCTGGGTGCAGCCGTTACGCGAACGCCTGGCGGACGATAACGATCAACCTGGCGCGCCCGCGGGCGTCGTTCATTTCTTAGCAGGCGGTCGCGAGCTGGGGACACAGACGCTGCTGTGGGGCGCGTATTGATGAAGCGGTCACTGCGAGGCCGGGATGGAGTAGGGGTGTAATTAGAGGGGTGTAATTAGAGGGGTGTAATTAGAGATGGAAGAGCGTTTACAAAAGATCATGGCTCATGCCGGCGTGGCCTCGCGGCGTGCGTGCGAAGAAATGATTGTGGATGGCCGCGTCAAAGTCAACGGCAAGGTTGTCACGGAGCTGGGAACCCGCGTTGACCCTGATAAGGACGTGGTCCTGCTCGATGGCCGGCCGCTGACTGGCTCCGAATCGTTGCGCTATGTCGTGCTGTACAAACCGGCCGGTTATCTTTCGGACACAGAAAGTACGGACGGCCGCCCCTGCCTGATTGATCTGGTCAAGGTGGCGCAGCGCCTCTATCCGGTGGGGCGTTTGGATTTCGACAGCGAGGGTTTGATGCTGCTGACCAACGACGGCAATCTGGCGCACCGGCTCACCCACCCGCGCTACGAGCATCCCAAGGAATACCTGGTGCTGGTCGAAGGTCGGCCCTTGCCCAGTGCGCTGCGCAAACTACGTCAGGGCATTGAACTGAGCGAAGGCAAGACGGCGCCGGCTGAAGTAGAAATCATTGACGGCCCGCCGCCGTATCTGGCGCGACCGAGCGACGCCCGCCCCCATCCCACCGCCTGGCTGCGCATGGTCCTGCGCGAAGGCCGCAAGCGTGAGATTCGTCACATGACCGCGGTGGTCGGCCATCCGACGCTGCGCTTGATTCGAGTCGGGCTGGGGCCGCTGCGCCTGGTGCACCTCAATCCGGGGGAGTGGCGCGATGCAACCCTGGTCGAGCTGCGCCACTTGCGCCGCGTGCTGCAGGACAAGCCGGCCGGCCGCAGCGTGCACCCCACGGCATCGCCGGCTCGGGGTCAACGCAGCGGGGCGGGCCGCGCGCACGGCGTCGTGGG
>DAISHS010000272.1:0-6210 GCA_036822415.1 Chloroflexota bacterium | reverse complement strand
AGTGCAAAGTGCAAAGTGCAAAGTGCAAAGTGCAAAGTGCAAAGTGCAAAGTGCATAATGCAGAGTGCAAAGTGCTGAGTATGTAGCGCCGGATCTGTTCCGATAAGGCTGACAGCGGTGAAGCCGGGTTTCGAGCGAGAGCGAGAGGCCCGGCTTTTTTATTTCTGGGTGTGTGGCGATGGGCGTGTGGTGGGGTTTGTAGACCAGAGCCTGCGCCAGGTCTGAGAAGGGGCTGGTGGCAGGCTCTGGCAGGCGTGTGTGAGGCGGGACGGGTTTGTTGTCGGCGCAACGCGGCGGCGCCGGCGATGAGCCTGCCCCGTGCGGTCAGGCAAGCGGCGAGGCTCGTTCGTTCATACGCCCGCGGCAAGCGGGCGGTCAGGCAACGGATGCAGCCAATCCTGCTCTTGGATTCTCCAAATCCTGTTCATCCTGCCAATCCTGTCCATTGAATCCTGTCCCATTCTAACCCAACGCACGCAGCAGGACCGATTCCAGCAGCTGTAAGGCGAACAGAACCAGGATCGGCGAGATGTCAAGCCCGCCGAAGGGGGGAATCAAACGCCGGGCCGGTTCAAGGATCGGATCGGTGATCGAGCTGAGCAATTGCACCAGCGGGTTCGACCGATCCAGGTTGGGGAACCAGCTCAGCAGAACGCGGATCAGAATGGCAAACTGCAGCACACCGAACAGCAGGGTGATAAACTGACGCAGAAAAATCATTTTTCACTCATCTCCCCGAGCAACTTGGATTTTTGATAGGCGCCGTAGACCGCCTTCGAGATAATCGTGCGCAAGCCGCCTTTTTCCAGCTGGTAAAGCGCCTCGGCCGTGGTGCCGCCGGGCGAGGTGACCATGTTGCGCAGCGTGGCCGGGTGACGGGCGCTGGTGCGCGCCACCGCCAGCGAGCCTTCCATCGTTTGCAGGACCAGCTGCTCCGCCACGCGCCGTGAGAAGCCCAGATGAACTCCCGCATCAATCAGCGCTTCGATGAAGAGAAAGACGTAGGCCGGCCCCGTGCCGCTGAGCGCGGTCGCCATATCGAGGTAGGCCTCGTCCTCCATCCAGATCGTTTCCCCCAGCGCGCCGAGCACCTGGTCTGCCTGCGCGCGCTGCACATCGCTCACCTGCGGCGTGCTGGTCCAGACGGTGATGCCTTTGCCCAGCTGCGCCGGGGTGTTGGGCATGGCGCGCACGATGGCCTGATGCCCGCCCAGCCCGCGGCCAATCGCGCGGATGCGCGTGCCCGCGGCAATGGACAACACCAGGACGCCCGGCTCAAGGTGGCCGTTGAGCTCGCGCAGCACCTTGGGCAGCACCTGCGGCTTGACGCTGAGGACGACGATCTCGCTGACACGGGCCGCGTCCAGGTTGCTGGTTGTGCTGTGAATCCCATAGCGTTCGGTCAGCGCATAGCCACGGTCGGCGCGGGGGCCGGCCGCCAGGATGCGATCGCTGCTGGTCAAGCGGCGGTCGAGCACCCCCTTAATCATGGCTTCGGCCATCACGCCTGAGCCGATAAAAGAAATGGTTGTTTCGTGTAGCATATTTCGCTTTCTTGCGTTTGTTTACGCCTCGCGTTCGCCAAAAATGGCGCGCCCAATGCGCACCAGGGTCGCGCCTTCTTCGATCGCCGCCTCGAAATCATCGGTCATGCCCATCGAAAGCTGGCTCCAGTCCAGCTGAGGATGGCGTGCAGCCAGATGCGCGCGCAGAGCGCGCAGGCGTTGAAAAACTGGCCGCGCGTCCGCGGGCTGGACAACGATCGGCGCAATGGTCATCAGCCCCTTGACCCGCAGCCAGGATTGCGCGGCGATCTGGTCCACCCACGCGTCAATCTCAGCCGGGTTGAATCCATACTTACTGGTTTCCCCGGTCAGGTTGACTTCCAACAAAACGGCCTGCGCCTGGCCGCGCGCCTGACTCAGCTGCGCCAGTTTGTGCACCAGTTTGATCCGATCTACGGAGTGAATCAGCTGAAACGGCCCCACGGCTGCGGCCGCCTTACGGCTTTGCAAATGGCCGATCAAATGCCAGGTGATCGGGGCGGCGTTGGGCTGCTGCGCCAGCCAGGCCTGCACGGCCGCCATTTTTGGCAGCGCTTCTTCCACGCGACTCTCGCCAAAATCGCGCACCCCCAGCGCGTAGGCCGCCTCGATTGCTTCCGCGGCATGGGTCTTGCTCACGGCCACCAACGTCACCTCATGCGGCGCGCGCCCGGCCCGTGCGGCTGCGGCGGCTATGCGCGCCCGCACACGCGCCAGGTTTTCCGCTAACTGTTCCCTGTTCATGACACTCCTTGTGCTCACGGCCGCCTGGCTGCCTCAGCGCGGCCGCAGCATGGCCAGCGCGCCGAAATGGCCGCAGCGGCCGGCCGCGGCCCGGTGCGAAAAAAACCACTGAGGGTGGCAGGCCGTGCACAGCGCGGCGATTTCGATTTGTTGAACGCCAGCTTCCTGCAGCTGCTGCGCATTGGCTGCCCATAGATCGAAATGACGGCGGGCGCGCTGGCCCAGCGGCAGGAGGGCTTCCGGGTTGCTGAAGCGCTGGCGCACCGCGCCGACTACCTCATCACCGACCTCGTAGCAGCAAGGGCCGATGGCCGGGCCGATGCCGGCCAGCAAATCGGCCGGGCGGCTGTGGAAAGCCGTCTGCATGGCCTGCACCAGCGCGGCGGCGATGCCGGCCACTGTCCCGCGCCAGCCGGCATGAGCCAGGCCGAGTGCATGACGCGCCGGATCGTAAACGACGATGGGGGTGCAGTCGGCAAAGCGCAGGAGGAGGGGAGCGTCAGGCGTGGCGGTGATGAGCGCGTCGGTGTTCATTTGACGTTGACCGCGCTGCGCCGCTCCGATCAGCCCCACCTGCGCGCCGTGCACCTGGTAGGCGTTGGTCAGTGCGCCATACGGCACATCCAGGGCAGCGCACAGCCGGCGGTGATTCTCATTGACACGCGCGGTGTCATCGCCGCGCGTGTGACTCAGGTTGAGCGAATCCCAGGGCGCCGGGCTAACGCCGCCCTGGCGCGTCGAAATGGCGTGAGTCAATCCCGTCTGCGCGGCCAGGCTGGTGAATTGAAAGACCGGGAGATCGTGGATGGTGGTAATCGGCACGTCGTCTCTTTCTTGAACCTCTGCGGCTAGGCCAGCAGGGAAATCGGGGTCTTCAGCACGCCCTCGGACGTGTGGGTGCCGTTGCGCTTCGTGGGCTTGCCCTCGGTGAAGCGAAAAGCCCATGATTCATCGCACGCCTGGCAGGTCAAACAGCCGGCGGAATCGGGCGGGCAGTGGGTGCCCGTTGCGCCTTTTTGTGTCAGGCGCCATTCGTAATCGAAGAAGTGATCGCTGACCCCGCTTTCCACGATGCGCCAGGGCAACGGCTGCGTGCGCGAAAATTCGCCCAGGAACTCACTGGCGTCCAGGCCCGCGGCCGCCAGGGCCGCGTGGAAGCTGCGAATGGTCAAATCGCCCTGCTCGGCCAGGGTCAAGAAGACAGGCGCCAGGCGGCGGTCGCCGCGCGCCAGAACGGCCTGCACCTGCGCCCACTGCGGGCTTTCGGCGCGCACGGCCACCTGGTAGGGGCGCAGACGTTTGTCAATCGTGGCCTGGCGGCGCTTGAGCGTGCCTTCGTCCGCCATGGCCATCCATTGAAACGGCGTGTGCGCCTTGGGCACAAACGGCGTGGCGTTGATCGCCAGGCGGCGCTTGAAGCGCTGGCGCGCCGCCAGGGTGAATTGCACCAGGCCTTCGATGTCCTCATCGGTTTCGGTGGGGTGCCCGATCATGAAGTAGAGCTTGAGCTGCGGGAACTTGAAGGCCTCGGCCAGCTCGACGGCCGCCATCAGGTCATCAACGCCCTGCGTTTTGTTGATGACGTTGCGCAGGCGTTGGCTGCCAGCTTCGGGCGCAATGGTCAGGGTTTGGGCGCCGCTCTCAGCCATGGCGCGCACCAGCGGCACGCTGATCGGGTCCGTGCGCATCGAAGAAACGGAGATGCGCGCGCCCAGCCCGCGCAAAGCCACGGCCAGCTCATCAATTTCGGTGTGATCGGACACGGCCGCGCTGACCAGGCCGATGCGGTCGCCCTGCCGCAGCCCTTGTTTGGCCCATGCCAACAAGCGCGCAAGCGGCTGCTCACGCGCCGGCCGGTAGACATAACCAGCCAGGCAAAAACGGCAGCCGCGGCCACAGCCGCGCGCAATTTCCATCAGGTGCAGATTGGCAAACTCGGTATCGGGCGTGTAGAGCGAAGAGGCCGTCCGGTAGGCCGACAGGTCACGCACCCACAGGCGCTGAATGGTGCGCGCCGGGGTGCCGGGCAGCGCCCCCTTGCCCAGATTTCTGTCCTCCGCCCTCTGCCCTCTGCCCTCTGCCCTCTGTCCTCTATCCTCTGTCCTCTGTCCTCTGTCCTCTGCCCTCTGCCCCCTGACCTCTGGCACCAACAGCGGCGCGTAAACGCCGGGCGTCTTATCCAGGATGGTCAAAAGGTCGAGGCGGTTATCGTGCGCGTGGCTGCGGAAAATCTGCGTCAGCTGCGGGATGACTTCTTCGCCTTCGCCGATGACGATCGCGTCGAAAAAGGGCGCCATGGGTTCCGGGTTCATGGTGACGCCGGGGCCGCCGGCGATGATCAGCGGCCAGGCGGGGCCGGCGGCTGTGGCCTCGTCCGCGCGTGCGGCGGCCAGGGGCGGGATGCCGGCCTGCAGCAGCATCTCCACCACATTGAAGTAATCCATCTCGTAAGAAATGGTGAAGGCCAGGACATCGAAATCGGTCAGGTCGCGCTGCGACTCCAGCGAGATGAGCGGCCGGCCGGCCTGGCGTCCGCCCTTGTCCCAAAAGACGCGTTCGCAAACGACATCGGGCAGGGCGTTGAATGTTTGATAGATGATTTGCAGCGCCAGGCTGGACATGCCCACGTAGTAAGTGTTAGGAAAGGCCAGGGCGACGCGCAGGCGTCCGCCCCAATCCTTGAAGACGGCGCCGCTTTCTTTGGCGAGCTGCGCTTTGGCTTGCGCGATCTGGTTCCACTTCATGCTTGGTAATTTATCTTTGCTTGTGGGCAGGGTTGGCGTCGGAAGAAGATTTCGCCAATGCCCACGGCGGCGGAAATCTAACGGCCAAACCACACAACCCTTTCGTTGAATTTATCGGTCAGCTGCGTGACGCAGCATTATAGCACGATCGCCGAAGCGCGCCAAGCAGGCGACAGAAGAAGACTTCCGAAGTCTACAAGACCTCGGAAGTCTGTGGTGCTGTCTCAGCCCCAGGTTGATTGAACGTGGATGCTGGGGGTCAAAGCGCGACTTCGCAGGCGCCGGCCATGCAGGCCAGCTCCTGGGCCGCCGTGGTCAGGTCCTCTTCTTCGTAGCGAAAGAGTTTGGAGAAATCAATGTCTGGGAAGACGGCGGCCAACCGTTCATAGGTTTCGGCGCTGATCTCTTCGTATGGCATCTGGTCATACTGGGCATCGTACGAGGGCAGGAAAGCCATGCCGCCGATGACATCCTGGTGTTCCCAAACCCACTTGACCAACTCCAGCACCTCATCATCGTGGTAGGTCACGGTGACGCTGGGATTGTGCTCGGTGTAATAGAGTTTGTTCTGCAGCCAGTATTCGCATTGCGCCAGGGCCGAACGATTCTGGCGCGTAATGGCGCCATCTGGCGATTTGACCGGGAAGTGCACGACCCAGGTGTCGGCGTCCTTCGGGGTCTGGCCGTTTTCGGGGTCCATCGGCGCGCCGGTGTCGCGCAGCACCTTGAAAACGGGGGAATGGGCGCTGACGCGCACGTTGCGCACGTAGTAAGGCGCCCAGCGTGCGTGCAGGCCTGACGCGCAGTCTACCAACTGACTGGTGTTGCCGCTCGGCTTGACGCAGGTAATCGAAGCGGACGGGTTGATGCCCAGCGTTTCTGAGACCTGGCGGTTGACCTGCAGCGCGTGATGCTTGAGCTGCGCCATGATGCGCGGGTCCTGGACCACGGGGCAATCCATCTGGCCGGTGATGTCCACGCCCAGCAGGCGTTCCTCTTCGCAGTTCTGACGCCACATGGCGCGCAGACCGGGGAAGTGCGTAGCCATGGACTGGATGCTGCCGATGATCGTTGCGACCTCGACCTTCGCGCGCAGCGTCTCCGGCGTATCGTCGGCACGCGCCACGGCCGCGGTCAGGTTGCAGAATTCCCAGGCTCGCAGGTTGATTTCGCCGCAC
>DAISHS010000271.1:0-6216 GCA_036822415.1 Chloroflexota bacterium | reverse complement strand
GGGCCGCCGGGATGTTGGCCCAGGAGAAGGTTTACCCCAAGGTGATGGCCAGGCTGGCGAAAGACGCGCAGGATGCCTTCCGGGAGAAGTACCTGGCGCGGCTGCTGTCTGACGGGACGGTGCTGCACGGCGGCCACAAGACTGCCGTGCGCGAGCTGCCGGCCAGGCGCGCGTTGGACACACTGGCCGATGTGGTCGAACATATCAAGGGCGCGGCCCTGGACGCCGCGTTTGCCGAACGCTACCCGAACCACCCCAGCTTCCGCAGCCTGGTCACCGCAGCGAACATCGAGAGCGAGGTGACGCGCGCGCTGCAGTCGTTGGATCGCCAGGCGACACAGTCGTTGGACTTCAACAGCCGGGGTTACCTGGAGAGCTTCGGCATGCTGAGCGAGGGGCGCTTCAGTGCCAGCAGCTCGCCGGCGTGTCAGTTGGCCCTGCAACGGGTAGAAGAGAACGACGCGGCCGCCAGGCTTACGCCCGTTGAAGACCTGGTGCAGCAGTTCGCCGGCCAGCCGTGGGGGCTGCCTGAGCCGATGGTCTATCTGCTGCTGGGCAGCCTGCTCTTCAACGGCTATCTTGTCTTCGTGCGCCAGGGCGGCGCACGCCTCCATGCGGGCGACATCTCGCCGCTGCTCAAGAGCGGCCTGGGATTTTTCCGGGAGATTCGCTACATCGAGCGCGACCGCGATATCAACGTCGAGGCGGTGGCTGCGCTGTTCGAGACGTTGGGCCTGCAGGCCGGCCTGGTGCGTGACAAAGAGAGTCGGCCTGAAGCGGTAAAGCAGTTGCGCGTGCGCGGCGGGGAGCTGCGATCGCTGGCTAACCAGGCGCGGCAGGGGATGAGCACCCTCATCGCCGAGGCCGGCGGCTATCCCGGCGTCCCGTGGTTGGCCATACAGGCACTGTCCAGTCGCCTGACCTGGCTTGACGCCCCTCTGGCAACCTTTGCCGAGGCCAGCCGGGTTGGGGATCTGGGCAAGCTGAATGTGGCGTCCGAATACCGCCAGACGCTACAGGCCAGGCTGGCCGATCTGGAAACGCTGCGCGGTTGCCTGGCCGACTGGGGCGAAGGGGGCCTGGGGACCGGATTGCGCCGGCTGCAACAAGCGCTCGCAGTGCTGCCCCGCCTCGCTCCCCTGGCAGGTGAGGCCGAGCGTACGGCACTCGCAGCGCTCCAGCGCATTGCGGCCGACAGCCAGGCCATCACCAGCGACGAAGGGCAGTTGCTGCGCGCCGACCTGCGCCGGCCGCTGAAGGGGAAGCTGGAGCAGTTCCGCCGCGAATACGACACCCTTTACTACGCCATGCACCGGCGGCTGGCCGGCGACGACGCGGCCTGGGGCGAGCTGGCGACCCTCCGCAGCAGGCCCCGCTTCCAGGCGCTCAACCAGCTCAAGGGGCTGCCCTTCATTGCGCCGGCCGAGTTCAATGGGGTCGCGCTGCAGATGCAGGCGTTGGAGCGCCGGCGCTGTCGCGAGTTCAACGCGCAAACGCTGGAGAGCTTTGTGGCCTGCCCGCACTGCCGCTTCCCCGACGACAGCGCAGTCCTGGTGGATCTGCGAGGCCGAAGCCAGGCGTTCCGCAGCAAACTAGAGGCGTTGTGGCAAGCATGGCAGTCCCAGGTCTTGGACGAGCTGCCGGCCCTGGCCGGCCGGCTGCCGCTCCTGACCCCTGCGCATCGCAAGCAGATGGAAGCTCTGAGGCAGGCGGGCGCGCTCCCCGACGTCATCCCGCCTGAGCTGCTCGAAGCCCTCTACGAGTTGAGCAGCGAGCTGCAGCCTGTCGAACTAGACCTGAATGACCTGGCGGCCTCACTATCGGCGCAGGGCAACGCGCTGACGGTGGACGGGTTACGCGCCGGAATCGAGCGCTACCTGGCTGACCTGCTCAAAGGGCGCGATCGGGACCTGGTGCGAATCAAGGTGATCGCAGACGGCGGTGCGGCTGCTTATGCAACTGGGTGATACCGTTCTCCTTCCTGTCGGCCAGCGCGGCCGCATCATCGGTCTGACCAGCCTGTTCGGCCAGCGCTACACCGATGTGTTCATCGAGCCGACTGGGCCGGGGCGCCGCGTGCCGCTGGATGAACTGCATCTGGCCTCATTGGGCCGGGCGGTGGTAGAATACGGATAGGAGGAACGCCGCGATGCGAATAGAGTCCTTTTACATGCGTGGGGTGCGCGGGCTGGCACCCATCGAGCTTGATTTCGCCGACCCGGCCACCCGGACCGCGCGGCCACGGACGGTCATCGCCGGCAGCAACGGCACGGGCAAAACCACCATCCTTGAGGCGATCTATGCGCTGTTGGAATTGGCGCCAGGGACCAGGCCAGCCTGGCTGCGACTGAACGAGGTGCAGGTGGGCCTCGCGATTGCTGGCTTGCCCGGATCATCCGGGCGCCCCTTGATGATCGAAATTGGCAACGCGCAGCAAACCGACGGGATCGCATATCTGAGCGAGCGGCGCACCACCCCATGGAGCCCCGAACCGGCCGGCTATCGTCTCACACGTAGCGGTTTGCTGGCCCAGGCATTGCCGGCCATGATCGAGCGCGCCGAGGCCGGGGAAACAGATCTCCCCAACTGCCTCTACTTCCCGTCGGAGGATCGGGAGCTGCGGCCCAAGCGCGCCGGGCAGGTGATCGCTGAGTCGCAGCGTTACCGGTGGGCCTACCGCTTCTCCGACAGCACGAAATGGGAAGGCTCCCTGGAAAGCTTCCTGGTGGCCTTGAATTACCGCGATCTGATGACGCAGCGCGACCGCCTGGGGACGAGCGAAGGGGAATTCGACCGCTTCGTCGAGGTGATCAACCACTTTCTGGAGGGCAAGCGCATCGTCGGGGTTGACCCGCAGACGTTCCGCGTGCAAATCGAGACCAACGGCCATCGCGCGAAGTCACCCGGCGACGGACGACACGGCATCGAAGCGCTGAGCTCGGGTGAAAAGCAGATCGTGCTGATGCTCGGCGAAATCCAGCGCCGCATCCGCCGCGGCAGCATCCTGCTGATGGATGAGCCGGAGATCCACCTGCACCCGCGCTGGCAGCGCCTGCTGATCCGCGCGTTGACCGACCTGTGCGAGCAGTACGACGCGCAGATGATCGTCACGACCCACTCCGAGGAGGTCGCCAACGCCTTCTATGAGCATGAGCAGATCCTGTTGGACGCCGTCTTTGCGCGGGAGGCTGCTGCATGACGCATCCCCTCACGACCAGGACAGTCTATGTGGAAGGGGATGATGATCTCGACATCCTCAAACGCTGGTTTCCGGGCATCCCGTTCACAAACGCGGGTGGTAAGGCCCAAGTAACAACCAAAACGCAGGCGCACGCAGCCTGCCACGGTCTGAGAGACCGGGACTTCGCCACAGATGCCGAGGTGGCAGCCAGCCGGGCGCCCGACAGCCGGCTGATGTTGCTGCGTCGCTATTGCATCGAGAATTACCTGCTGGAGCCGGATATCATCGCTGGCGCCGTGGCCGCGATGCCTGCGCTGGCGCCCGATCTGGTCGCCTGGACAGACGAAGCATTCGTGCGCGGCCAACTGATGGCGTGGGGCGCAGAGCTGGCGCTTTATGCGGCCGCTAATGCCGTTGTTGCCGAATGGCGACAGGTTGTGGAGGCCGATTTCCTACGCTATTTCGGCCCCTTGCCGCCCCGACAACCCCTGTCGCGCGCGCAGGTAGTTCAAGAATTGCAGCACCGCCTGGCGTCGCTGGCGCAACCGGAAGAGGTGGAGAACGTCCTGGACGCGCGCTTGCATCACGTGCAGCAGGACATCACCACCTGGGATGGCCTGCACCGCTGGATCAACGGCAAGGTTCTGCTCGAGCGTTGCCTGTATCCACGGGTCTTCGAGCCGGCCGGTTTATCCCAGCCCAGGTTGCGCGACGCGCTGATTCAGGCAGGCATCGGCCACATCCCCGCCGAACTGGGTGAACTTGCCGCTCGCTGGATTCCCTCATTTTGAACCACGGAGACACGGAGAACACAGAGAGAACGAGAACTCCTTAGCGCCCTCTGTGTCTCCGTGGTGAATAATCGGAGATCAACGATGCTCTATGAAGCGGATTTGACCAGCAAAATCATTGCGGCTGCCATCGAAGTGCATCGAGCACTCGGACCAGGACTGCTGGAATCGGCTTATCTGGCCTGCTTGGTTCGTGAGCTTGTGCTGCGTGGCATTCCGTTTGAGCATGAAAAACCGCTGCCGGTCGAGTACAAGGGTGTCCACCTGGATTGCAGTTACCGGCTTGACCTCCTCATAGACGGCAAGGTGGTCGTGGAATTGAAAGCCGTGGATGCCCTCCACCCGATTCATGAAGCGCAACTTCTCACCTATCTGAAGCTCAGCGGCTGCCGCGTTGGCCTGTTGATCAATTTCAACGTGCCTGTGCTCAAAAACGGCATCAAGCGAATGGTGTTATAAATTGAACCACAGAGGCACGGAGAGCACAGAGAAGAGCAATAACCCCGTGCCCTCCGTGTCACTTCGTGGTGAATGAAAGGCCCAACCATGCCCGACGACCTCAACGCCCTCCGCACCATCGAAGGCTTCCCCATCGGCGAGGACGCCGACATCCTGGCGCTCTCCGATCCGCCGGGCTACACCGCGTACCCCAACCCGCACATCGCGGAGTTCATCGAGAAATGGGGCAAGCCGTACGACGAGGCAACCGACGACTACCACCGCGAGCCGTACGTAGCGGATGTGTCGGAGGGCAAGAACGATCCGATCTACAACGCACATTCCTACCACACCAAGGTGCCCTACAAGGCGATCATCCCGTTCATCGAGCACTACACCGAGCCGGGCGACATCGTGTTCGACGGGTTCTGCGGCACTGGGATGACCGGCGTGGCTGCGCAGATGGCCGGCCGCCGCGCGATCCTGTGCGATCTCTCGCCAGCCGCCACCTTCATCGCCTACAACTACAACACGCCGGTGGACGCCCCCGCGTTCGAGCGCGAGGCAAAGCGCATCCTGACCGAGGTGGAGGCGGAGTGCGGGTGGATGTACGAGACGCGGCATACCGACGGGCGGATCGGGCGGATCAATTACACGGTGTGGAGCGACGTGTTCATTTGCCCATATTGCGGTACCGATATCGTCTTTTGGACCGAAGCTGTTGAGGATGGCGAGGTCCGCGAGACCTTTTCATGCCCGCAATGTAAAGCAGGAGTAACCAAACGAGAGTTAAGCCGCGCTACCGAACGAATCCACGATGATGCTCTTGGTCGCATAATCGAACGCACCAAGCAAGTACCGGTGATGATAAATTACTCCGTCGAGCAAGCTCGTTTTGAGAAACGCGTGGATGAGAATGACCTGAACCTTCTGCAAAGGATTGAGCAAAGCCATATTCCATACTGGTATCCCACATCGCCAATGGACTCTAGCAGCGATAGATGGTCAGATGATGCATATTACTTGAGAGGTATCACTAACGTGCATCACTTCTACACCAAGCGAAGCCTCTGGCTGACAGCGTATTTGTGGTATCGATGTAGGCAAGTGGAAGATAGGCGACTACGGAGTCAGATGCTTTTCTGGGTGCAGTCTGTGACCATGGGATTCTCCAGACTCAATCGATACTTGAAGAACGCTTATTCCCAGGTCAATCGTCTGTTGAGTGGAACTATGTACGTTGGGTCGATGACATCCGAGGTCAGCCCACGGTACGCGCTAACTGGCAAGATCGCTCGCATGGCAAAAGCCTCGACTCTGTCTCGTTCGCATTTCGGCATTGTCTCTACCAGTTCTGCCTCTGCTCAACTGCTACCACCCAACTCGATCGATTACATCTTCACAGATCCACCTTTTGGAAGTAACATCATCTACTCTGATTTGAGTTACGTGTGGGAATCATGGCTGCGTGTACGGACAAATCCGTCAACCGAGGCAGTGGTACATCGGAATAAGTCTAACGGCAACACAATTGACACATATAGGTCGCTAATGACGGCCGCATTTGGACAAATGTACCAAGCTCTGAAGCCTGGGCGATGGATCACAGTTGAGTTTCACAATACCAAAGCGGCTGTATGGAATGCTATCCAGGAAGCGCTGGCACGAGCAGGATTTCTCGTTGCTCAGGTTACGGTACTCGATAAGCAACAGGATTCCTTCAAGCAAGTGACTGCCCCTGGCGCCGTAAAAAACGACCTGGTCATCAACGCCTACAAACCGCGCGCCGGCTTCACGCAGCGTTTC
>DAISHS010000270.1:0-6217 GCA_036822415.1 Chloroflexota bacterium | reverse complement strand
CGGCCGCGCGGGAGCGCCTGCTGGCGCTCGTGGACGCCCTGCCGATCGGCAGCGCACGGCCGGTGGTGAAGTCGTTTGCCGCTTATTTCCAGCTTGTGAACCTTGCCGAGGAGGAGGAACGGGTGCGCGTGCTGCACGAGCGCGCCATCCGCGCCCATGCCCGCGGCGAGCCGATGGACGAGACCCTCGCGGCGGCGGTGCGTCGGCTGCGCGACGAGGGGCTGACCGCGGGGGAGGTCCAGGCGCTGCTGGACAACCTGTTCATCATGCCGGTCTTCACCGCGCACCCCACCGAGGCCAAGCGCCGTACCGTGCTGACCAAGCTGAACCACATCCTCGACGCCCTGCACAAGCTCGATTTCCACATGCCGACGCCCGATGAGGTTGCCGCGGCGCGTGCGGCGCTCCGGGAGGAGATCGTCTCCCTGTGGCAGACGGACGACACACGCCAGCGCCAGCCCACCGTGCTGGATGAAGTGCGCAACGGGCTTTACTACTTCGACACGCCGCTGTTCGACCTGGCCCCGCGGCTCTACGATGATCTGGGGGCCGCGCTGGCCCGCTATTATCCCCACGACGCCTTCCGCATCCCCACCTTCCTGCGCTTCGGGAGCTGGATCGGCGGGGATCGCGATGGCAATCCGTTCGTGACGCCAGCAGTGACCGAAGAAGCGCTGCGCGAGCAGAAGGCCCGCGCGCTGCGCCTCTACCAGCGCGCCATGGACCGGATGCACGGCCACCTGAGCGTCTCCGCGCGCTTCGGCATCTCCGACGAGCTGGCCAGGAGCCTCGAGGCGGATGCACGGCTCTTCCCCGACGACGCGCCGCGGCTGGCCGCGCGCTACCCGGGCCAGCCGTACCGCCACAAGCTCGCCTACATCTACCGCAAGCTCGGCGCCACCCTGGAGGCGAACGAGGCCCCGTGGCGCGCCGATCACCTGCCCCGGCCGGCCACCTACGCGGGGGTCGAGCCGTTTCTCGCCGACCTGCGCATGATCCAGGCGAGCCTGCGCGGCCACCGCGGCGCGCGTCTGGCCGACGGCCGGCTGGGCAACCTCGTCAGGCAGGCCGAGGTGTTCGGTTTTCATCTGGCGACGCTCGACGTGCGGCAGCACGCCGACCGGCATCGCGCCGCGTTGGCCGAGGTGTTCGCCCGCTACGGCCTGGCCGAAGATTATGTCGCTCTATCCGAAGAACGCAGGTGCGCCCTGCTGACCGCCGAGCTCCTGGATGCCCGCCCCCTGGCGCCGGCCCGGCTGGATTTCAGCGCGGAGACCAACGAAACGCTGGAGGTGTTCCGTGTGATCCGCCGCGCGCATGAGCGGGTGGGCGCGCAGGCCATCGAGAGCTACATCATCAGCATGACCACCCAGCCCAGCGATGTGCTCGGCGTCCTGTTGATGGCGAAGGATGCGGGCGTGGCGGATGCGCTGGACGTGGTCCCCTTGTTCGAAACCATCGGCGATCTGCACGCTGCGCCCGCGATCATGGCGCAGCTCTTCGCCAACCCGGCCTACGCCGCGCACGTGCAGCGCCGCGGCCGCGGCCAGCAGATCATGATCGGCTACAGCGACTCCAACAAGGACGGCGGCTACCTGACCGCCAACTGGGAGCTGCACCTGGCGCAGCGCGCGCTCCCGGCCGTCTGCGAGGCGCACGGCATCCGGCTGACCCTGTTCCACGGCCGGGGCGGCACCATCGGCCGCGGCGGCGGGCCGACCAATCGGGCGATCCTGGCGCAGCCGCCGGAATCGGTGCGCGGCCGGATCAAGATCACCGAGCAAGGCGAGAGCATCACCAACCGCTACGGCGTCGCCGAGCTGGCGCACCGGCACCTGGAGCAGGTCATCCACGCCGTGCTGCTGACCAGCGGGCGGCGGCCCGCGCTGCCGCAGGCGCGCGGCGGCGCCTGGGAAGCCGCCCTGCATGATCTCTCCGCCGGCGCCGAGCGGACCTACCGGGCGTTCGTGCACGACTCGCCCGCCATGCTGGATTACTTCCACGCCGCCACGCCGATCAACGACATCGGCCGGCTGAACATCGGCAGCCGGCCCGCGCGGCGCCGCGCCACCGCCGCGATCAGCGACCTGCGCGCCATCCCCTGGGTGTTCGCCTGGACGCAGAGCCGCGCCGAGCTGCCCGGGTGGTATGCCCTGGGCCGCGCGCTGGCGGAGTGGGCGCGGGAGGACGAAGCACGCTGGGCGCTGCTGCGGACGATGTACGCCGAGTGGCCCTTCTTCAGGGCCATGATTGACAACGCGCAGGTGTCGATGGGCAAGGCCGACATGCCTATCGCGGGGGTCTACGGCACGCTGGCCGACTGCGAGGCGTGCGCCAGGGTTTACCAGGCCCTGGCCGAGGAATTCGAGCGCACGGCCGCGGCGATCCTGCGGCTGACCGGCCAGGCGGAGCTGCTCGACCAGGCGCCCTGGCTGCAGCGCGCCATCCGGCTGCGCAACCCCTACATCGACCCGATGAACTACATCCAGGTGGCGCTGCTGCGTCGGCTGCGCGCGGCGGCCGGCGAGGACGCGGAGGCGCTCCACGACGTCGTGCTGCTCAGCGTCAACGGGATCGCGGCCGGTCTGCGCAGCACCGGCTGAGCGCAGCCCGCAGACCGACTTCCCCTCCCCAACCGACCTGGCCGAGCTGATCCTCACAGAAGAACATTCGGTCGGTGGGCAGTTGGGGCGGCCGTCCGGCGCGCGTTACCGGACCTTTGCACGGCTCAAGGGCTATGCGGATCGGCTTCGAGGAAGACCGCATGCGCCTGGTTGAAGATGAGCGCCAGGTGCAGGAGCCGCAGATTATTTGTTCGCTGGGGCTGATCGTATGAAGACCATCGAGGTCTCGCAGCCCTCGATGGTCTGGGGAGAAGCCGTGATCTTGTGTTATAATCCGGCCATCAAGTGTAGAAGGTTCGCTGGCGGGTTACGCAGTTCTTCGGCGTAACTGCGCGATGTGATTCTGAACGGAGGCTGCCATGCGCATACGCGAAATCGTTTTCACGGACTTCCGCGCTTTTCGCGGCGAGCGACGGATATCCTTTGTGGATGAAGCCACCGGCAACGTGCGCCCGATCTCCGTGTTGGCCGGCTCGAATGGCAGCGGGAAGACAACCATCATGGATGCCATCGAGGGCCTCCTGGGGTTTGTGCTGGAGCCGGATCGCCCCAACCGGCTGGTGGAGGAGGCCTTCGAGACAGGATTGATCCATCTGGAGGTGGAACTCGCGCCGGAGGAAGCCCCCAACGGGTCGCGCACGTTGATGGATGATCCCCAGGCGCGCACCTTGCACATGGCCGTGGGCAGACGAAACCTGGCGCCGACTTCTCCTGAGCGATCCTGGCCCAATCTCTATTGCACGCTTGTTCAGCGTGGCGTACAAGGCAAGCCCTTTGTGCGGAAGTCCCTACTGGCCGAACGGCTGCGCAAGGCGGTTTCCGCCATGCACCAGGATCAGGCCGATCTATGGGGCGGGTTCATCTACTTTCCGCATGATCGCCGGCTCGGCGCAAGCAAGGGTGGGCCGATCGAGCCGCCGCCAGAGAGTCGGCAATGGCGGTTCCGCTTCTCGGAAACTGATCGCTGGCAGGGAAGCCTGGAGCAGTTCTGGGTCTGGCAAAACTACCTCGATCTAGAGCAGGGACAGATAGACCACGTCAATCTTGCGCCGTTCATAACAACAGTCGAAGCGGTGCTGGGCGCAGAGAGAGGGATCACGATAAAAGAGGGTCGTGCGCTGGTGCCGACCGGCTGGCGCGATGAGACGGGGAATCTGACCCAGGTGCGCCTGGATCAACTACCTTCCGGCGAGCAACAGGCCCTCCTACTGTTTGGCGAGCTTGCCAGGCGACGCCGGGCCGGCGCCGTGATCGGCATTGATGAGGTGGAGAACAGCCTGCATCCCACGTTGCAGCGCCTGGTGATGTGGAATCTGCACCGGATTGCCCGCGCATGGGAAGCGCAAGTCATTGTCGCAACGCACTCATTGGAGGTGATTCACTCGGTGCGCGGGGGCGCCTTCATCAACCTGGACTTCCCAGAGGATCGCTTCAATCTACCGACGCCGGTAAACGACGGAGAGGCGGCATGAACAGCTATCCTACCCTCAGCGACATCGAGATGCGCTGGCGGGCTGCTGGCAGCGGCGTCTGCGTGATCGTAGAAGGGCAGACCGAGCAAGACGATGCCTGGTTCTACAACTATTGGTTCGGCGACCGGGCGCGCCAGGTCACCTTCTTTCCCCAAAATGGCTGGGAGCACGTGGTAGATGCGGTGGCTGAATTGCGCGCCCGCTTCAAGATGGTCTATGGCATCATAGACCGCGATTTCGAGACGCTGGTCGAGGCCGAGCCGTTTCCCGATTCAGGCGTTTTGCGCACGCCGAAATACACCATCGAGAATTACCTGCTGGAAGCTGAGTGTTGGTTCAAGTGTATTCGGCCGTACACCTTACGAGCACCCAAGCCTGGTTGGCAGACTCCTGAACAAGTCCAAGCCACGATCCGCGGCCTTTATCAGCAGTGTCTTCCGCTGTCAGCATTCAACTGGGCGTTGAAACAGGCGCGCACAGCCGATCCAGCAGGTTTTGCCACGCTACCCCGCAAAGACCGCGAGTTTCGCGGCGAGCATCCCAAAGCCTTGACGGGCCTGGGAGACGTATCCGGCTATCTTCGCAAGCTCAGCGTGCGCTTGAGCCGGGCGGCCGACCTTGACCAGATGTACGAGGAACGGCTGGCCTATCTGCAAATCCTGCCTCATGACCAACTTGAGGAAGTGGTGTCGGGCAAGTTTGTGCATCAACTGCTCTTCGAGCAGTTTCCGCTCAAGCTCTCCGGAGAACGGAGCAGGGATGATATGCTCAGCGCGTATCTGTTCCACTGCCCCCAACCGCCTGCTGATCTGGGACATCTCGTGGCGGCCATCCTGGCCCACGCGCGCATCTGACAGGTAGAGGAGGTGAGATTCAAAAAAGGATCAGGAGGAAGCCTCATGACGTGGATCACGCCCTTTCATCGAGACTCGGACTTCAGGTGGCCATTATGCCCGGATGATAAGGTTCTCATTTTTGAAGAACGGATCTGCTGGGCGACCTGGCCTTGCTCGACCGCCGACCGCTGGCGATTTTCTACTCGGCGCGCTGCCCTGGCGGCCTCATCATCCAGGCCTCCGACCTGGCCCATGCCCTGCGCGACCGCGGCGCGGCGGTCAGCGGCGGCTTTCACACGCCGGTGGAGCGGGCGTGCCTGGAGATTCTGCTGACCGGCGCTGGCCCGCTCATCGTCTGTCCGGCGCGAGGGATGTACAAGTCTGTTCCTGCCGAGTTCAGCAAACCGTTGACGGACGTGCGGTGATCGGCTGGGACAAGCCGGTCTATACGCTGGCGCATCCCCCCAATGCCACCCTGGTGGCTTTGGGGGCGCTGGACGCATCGTTGCTCGTTTCTGAGGCGCCATCGGCCGGAGGATAGGCCCAGGCAGGGGCGAGCCAGCACGTGAGCGGGCAGGAGTCGGCCGTAGGACCAACAATGACCCTCTCTGCGGCTCTGTGCCTTGGGGTGAGCTTTCCAGAAGGTGCGATTATGGTATAATTCAGGATAAGACCCTTGCTTCGGCGGGGCTTCTTCTCCCGCTGTGCCAGGGTAGCAAACCAGACGAAATGATCGCATTACACGGTGTGAATGTTTGAGATGGATAAGCCAAAACGACTGACGCGCAAGAGGCGTGATGAGCAAGCGCAGGCAGCCCTGCAGCATCTACATGCATACTTGCGGGCTGTGTATGGTCAGGATGCGCCCAGGGTGTTGCTGTATGGCTCGCACGCCCGTGGCGAAGCCAGGGACAATTCCGATGTTGATCTTTTGCTCATCTACCGTCACCCCATCAATCGGGGCGCAGAAATCCGGCGCCTCGGCTCCGTGCTTGCGGATCTCAATCTGGACTATCAACTCTTGATTTCGGTGCTGCCCATCGCCGAGGCCGAGTTCCAGTCAGCGACAGGCCCATTTTGGACAAACGTCCGTCGCGAGGGGGTGTCGCTTGAGCAATTCTGACGCGCTGCTGATAAAGGCTGAACGTTTCATTCGCTCGGCGCGGGTCCTGGCTGATGATGGGGATTTGGATTCAGCGGCCACATCGCTCTGAAACGCGCCGCGGCCGACTCACAGGGCGGTTTCGCTGGCGACCACGCTCTCGTCCAGCTTCTTGTACAGCGG
>DAISHS010000269.1:0-6245 GCA_036822415.1 Chloroflexota bacterium | reverse complement strand
GGCGTGCAGCCGCAAGACTGGCTCCTCTGCTATTTCGGCTTCCTCAACGCCAGCAAGGGCGGCGAAGTGCTCATCAACAGCCTGGCGCGCCTGGTGCAGCACGGCTGGCCGGCGCATTTGTTGATGATCGGCGGGCAGGTGGGCAGCAGCGACCCCAGCAATGAGCGCTACCTGGCGCACGTGCGTGAGCAGATCGGTGCATTGGGGCTGAGCGACCGCGTGCATTGGACAGGCTTTGTGCCTCCGACGGCGGTGTCCGCGCATTTCCTGGCCGCGGATCTGTGCGTGCTGCCCTATCAAGATGGCGCCGGCCGCAGCCGCGGCAGCCTGATGGCGGCGTTGGCCCATGGACGACCGATTGTGACGACGCGGCCACAGCGCCCGCTGCCAGGATTTGCTGACGGCGAAAACATGCTCTGGACGCCGCTGGCCGATCCACAGGCCGTTGCGGCGGCCGTCGTACGCGTCATGACGGAACCGCTGCTGCGCCAGCGCCTGGCGGCAGGCGCCCAGGCGTTGAGCCAGCAGTTCACCTGGACTGCCATTGCCGCGCAATATCTGGCGCTGTTTGGACAATGGCAGGGGAGAACACATCCCGGCCGGGCCAGCAGCTAACGCACGGTATATTCAATCTCACTACGTCTGTGGATAGAGGGCAGCGCATCCCGACCGCGCCAGCCATTGACGCTTACTTGCGCGGCGGCGCAGCCGTGGGCGAGGTGATGACCATCGGGGCATACATCCGGTAGAGGTTGATTTCCCACGCGCCTAACAGGAGTCCATCCGGTGTTGTTTGAGCGGCTTCCGCAGCAAGCGGGAGCCGTTCCTGGGTTGACGGGTCGTACAGACCGGCCACCAGCTGATAGGCGCCAGCAGGCAGCGAGGCGACAGGCACCCTGATACGGTGGGTATCGGTGATAACTTCGCCGGCAAGCCACATGCCTGAGGGATAGCGCTCCTGGGCCAGCGGCCTATCGGCGCCTTCCTGGCGGTTACCCTGACCATCGAGGAGATGGAGATAGAGCGTGTAATTCGCGCGCGGCGACGCCAGCGCCTGCCAGACGAAATCGAGAGTGATCTCGTCCCCTAAACGGAGATCAGGCGGCATGCCGGTCACCCGCAGCAGGGCGATTTCATCGCCAAAGCGCGCGATGGGCGCGCCAATCTGCTGGCCGGGCAGGTTGGTAGAGGCCAGGCCAATCCGAATCGGCGTGCTATACACCGCATCCCCCTGCACATTCCCGTCCGCGTCCAGCACCGGCACATCGCTCTCGACCTGGGCGTTGGGGCAGTACATCGAGATTTTTACCTGACCAGCGATCGGGAGCTTGCCAGGCGGCGCGGCCTGCACATAAAAACGGTAGCGATCGCGGAAGATGTCGCCTGGCTTCCACAACGACGTGGCGAAGTTGCCCTTGCCTGGCAGATGCGCCGCGCCGCCAAAGTAAGTCTTATCCGCCGTCATCAGGTGCACGCCCACGACGTAGTTATTGGAAGTCAGCTTCAAGGCGCGCCAAACGAGCGTGACATCTACCGGTTCGAAGGGCGCCACGCTCTGCGGCTCCACCTTGATCCCCACCAGCTCCGCAATATCTCCCAGGTAAGCATGCGTCGGCTGTTCGCCCGGTTGCAACGTGGCCTCGGTTGCCAGCGGCGGCGGCGCGTAGGTAGGACGCAGAACACCCAGGGGAACGAACAACCCCACGGCCACGATGGCGCCAGCGCCAAGATAAGCGCCTAACCAGGGAAACCGTCGCGTACGCAGCGCGCTGCTGCCCCAAATCAGCAGGAAACCCATCACCGAGAAGATGGGCAGCAAATAGCGGCCGCGGGCCGGCTGCAGATTGATCAGAAAATAGAGGAACCACCAATTGGCTACGATCACCAGCAGACTCAACGCCGCCAATTGGTTGACCGACCGCTTGTCTCGTTGCGCGCGCCACTGATAGAGAATGCCGAGCGCAATGACGCCGCTCATCAGGGCCAATAGCGTCAGCAACCACTGCGGCAGCACGACAAAATCTGCGCCCAGGAGTCCCCAGAACGTCATGAAGGTGAATTTAGCGCCGTTGGTCAAACGCGTGACCAGCTCAGGCAGAGAAAAGGCGCCTAACCACGAGATTTTGGTCGTGATGGGCTGCACCAAATTAGGATAATTGATGAAGTAATCGCCGTAGAGCTGCTTGTTGCGCAACAACCACCAGGCCGGCAACAGGGTCTGTAGGGCAACGATGATTCCCAACGCGCGCAGGCTGCGGTTGAGGCGTACGCTCCCGAGGCGCCACAGCTTGACGAGCAGGACCACACCGGTCAATGTCACAATCGGCAGCAGGACAACGCCGTTGTACTTGGTGAGAAATGCCAGCACCATACACATCGTCGCCAGGGCGAAGGAGCGGACACGCGCCTCAGGCAGAATACTGCGGACACAAAAATAGATACACCAGAGACCCAACGCGCCAACCAGGATATCGTTGTTGATCACGGCCGCAGCAAAGGTATAAGTCGGGACGAAACCGACGGCTGCCATCATGAGCGCCGGCAGGGGGCTGGGTCGGGCCCGAAAAATGAGACGGCCAGTGCGATAGACGGCGATCAAGCCGATGAGGCCGAATAATGTCGAAAGCATACGAATGAGCCGGACGGCCAGGGTCGTTCCCTGGTAAGGGAAGGCTTCAAGCGGAGTATGGATAGCCACATTGTAGCCGCCATCCACATGGCTTGAGTGAATACTGTAGTGGTTGGTCGGCGGCCACCAGGTATCGCTCGTATCAAGCCAGAAGAAGGCAACGCCTGTCAGAACATAGTAGAGGGGTGGTTGGCGAAACTGATGTTCGGAATCCTGAACGTCGGCGCCGAGAGGCCCCTGGCACTGGTCAGCAGAGGGTTGGGCAGGCCACTGGTAGACGGCTGGCGGGAGATCGCGCTGGCTCTTGACATACTGGATATAGCGGTAGTGTGACACCTCGTTGTCGGATTCACCGATGGGCAACGTGAAGTTGTACCAAAGCGCCAAACCGACAAAAAGAAGACCAATCAGGATAGCCAGGCGGTGTGCGCGCGTTTTACGAGATACTGCCTCAACAATTTGAGCCATGTGTTCCGGTCTAGACCCAACCAACGGTACCTGCAGAGCCTTTGCGCGTCTGCCAGATGAAGCGTAGACGCCTTCATCTACAAGTTTAGAAGGTTACACCGCATTTGGCAAATTCGATCTTGCGAATGGTTGCGTCTCCCGTGATCGGCTCAGCGCGCTGCCGTGCGGCAGCGTATCAATCAACAAATTGCTGTTCTTGCCGGGCAGCGTGTGGCGCTGTTTCTTGACAGGCCCGCCGCGGCCCGCTGACGTTCCAGCTCACTGATGAAACAGCGCGCCCAGCGCCGCTGGCGCAATGCCTGCGCCAAGTCCCGCCATCAGCAGCACGCGCGCCTTCTGCGGATTGAGATCACGGGCAAAGATGGCGCCGGCCCGCAGCAGCGCAACGCCGCCGCCGCTGTAGGCGTAGATTGGCCGCACCTCGCCGTAGGGCACACGGCTGGCGATGACGACGGGAATCCCCGCGCTCAGCGCCTGCAAAATTCCCTGGAAGAGCGCGTCATTGACATTGCCTGCGCCCACCGCATTGATGACCAGGCCGGCCGCGCCCGCCGCCAACGCGGCCTTGAGGGCGAAATCATCCACGCCGGCATACATCGGAATGATGTCGACGCGCGGCAAGCGCGCCGGCAAGGGCACATGCGTGCGCGGCGACCAGGCGCCGCTGTAGGTCACGCGGCCCGCCTTGACTCGTCCCAGGTCAGGCGGTAGCACTGACCCGAAGGCGTCTACATCGGAGGTGTCAATTTTGGTCACCCGGCGCGCCGAATGGATATTCCCGGTCATGACCACCAGCACCCCGCGTCCACGCGACCTGGCATGAATGGCAACCGTTGCCGCGTCCACCAGGTTGCGCGGCCCGTCCGGATCGGGGTCGGACGCGGCGCGCATCGCGCCGGTCAGGACGATAGGCACCTCGGTTGGCACGGTGACATCCAGAAAGAAGGCCGTCTCCTCCATCGTGTCGGTGCCGTGCAAAATGACAATGCCGCGCGGCCGGCGCGCGAGCAGCGAACGATCGCCAGCGGAGGCGACAACGGTCAACGCTCGAATCCGCTGCGCCAGCTGCAGCCAGGTGTGCGGCTGCATCTGTTCGCTGGGAATGTTGGCAAACTCCTCTACGACGATCTCGCCCAGCTCGCCCAGCGCCGGGACGCCAGCGACCAGGTCAGCGCCGCTCAGGGTCGGCACCGGGCCGCCGCTGGCAGGGTCAATGCGCATGGCAATCGTGCCGCCGGTGGCGATTACGTGGATGGTGGGCTTGTGTCGTGGAAGAGCAAGCGGTTTGGTCATGATGAAAAGGGCGCCAGGAAAGTTATAAAGGATAGTGCTTGAGCCGCGCTTGGGCAGCGCAACTATACCACATCCTACGACCTGAACGCAAAGTATAGCGGAGATGAAAACCACGCCGCTGCTCTGACAACGGGCGCCATCACGCGCCGTGCTATGCTCTCTTGACGCCCGGCAGATACGCTCCGATCAGTTGCAAGCGCCCAGACCGGTACGCGTCCAACTGATCGAAGCGACGATCTGCCGGCAATTCACGCCGAGGAAACACCGTGATTGCCGGCTTTGCCGCCGTTACTCTTTGAACAGCTCCTTGATGCCGCCCAGCGATGCCAACATCCCTGACGCCTCGTAAGGGATGAAAACCTTTGCGGCCTGGCCATTGGCGACCGCCTTGAGCGCTTCCAGGTACTGAAGTGCAAGCAACTTCTCGTCCGGCTTGGCTTCCAGAATCGCTTTGTAAACCGTGGTCAGGGCGTTTCCCTGGCCTGCGGCCTCAACCTCCAGCTTGTAACGCTGGGCATCGGCCACGCGACGCACCGCCTCGGCCTGACCCTCAGCCTCCAAAATCCGGGACTGGCGCGAACCTTCCGCCTCCAAAATCTTGGACTGACGCATGCCTTCGGCCTCCAAAATCTGCGCACGCTTGTCGCGTTCCGCCTTCATCTGCCGGTGCATGGCCTGGGTCACGTCCGCGGGCGGATCAATGCGCTTGATCTCGACGCGCACGACACGCACGCCCCACTTGTCGGTAGCGTCGTCAAGCACCTCACGCAAACGGGTGTTGATTGTCTCACGCGACGTCAGCGCCTGATCCAGCTCCATTTCACCAACGACATTACGTAGATTGGTCTGCGCCAGCTTGGTGGCAGCCTGATAGAAATCGGCCACGTTGTAGACCAGCTTGACCGGGTCGGTAGCCTCATAGTAGACGATGGCATCCACGGTCACCACGACGTTGTCTTTGGTGATGACCTCTTGCGGCGGTATGTCCACGACTTGCTCGCGCATGTCTACCTTGCGAATGCTGTCAATGAACGGCATGATAAGGGTTAAGCCAGGCGAAGCGGTTCGGATATAACGCCCCAGACGCTCGATGACGCCTTTTTGATAGGGCGAAACGATCCGAATCCCCAACAAGGCCACGATGAAAATGAACAGCGCCAGTAAAACGAGGAACAAAACAGCACCAAACATAGTTTACCCCCTTGATAAACGGTGACTCAACAATCAATTCGACTCGCTGCGCCGCGGCGCATGGCAGAAGCGCCGTCGTCAAGCGCCGGGCAAAGGACGCACCTGCAAGCGCGTTCCCTGCACGCCAACGACCTCCACGATGGTATCAGGAGCAATCGGCTGACCGTCAATCGCTTCGGCCCGCCACTCCTCACGCTCCACACGCACGCGGCCTTTGGCTGTGACGGGATCAATGCGTTCAAGAACCATCGCCCGTTTGCCGATGACGCGATCAATGCCCACGCCTTGCGCCTGCTGGCCGGTGACGCGCTCAGCAAAACGACGTGAGAAGAGCACGGCCATGGTTGAAACGCCGATGAACGCCGTCAGCTGCCAGGCAAGGCCGCCCCCCGCAAAGGCAACGAGCGCGCCGGCCAGCGCGCCAACCCCAAACGCGGCCAAAACAAACCCGGCCGTGAACACCTCGGCCAGGAAGAAGAAGACGGCTATGACCAACCATGCCCAACGTAACAGCTCCATGATGCGACCTCCTATCTCAGGCGCCGGGTGCTTCGTAAAATGCCCAGCGCCTGCATTATAGCAGATACGCGGCCCACACGCCTGACAGGCGCCTGACCAAAGAGAGATGATGCGTGACACAGGCTGGCCGATATGATCGTAATCA
>DAISHS010000268.1:0-6348 GCA_036822415.1 Chloroflexota bacterium | reverse complement strand
TCTGATCTCTGATCTCTGATCTCTGATCTCTGATCTCTGGCACAGAAAGGAACACCTATGCCCGATCAATCCAGGCAACCAGCGCCGTCGCGGCCTGACCAGAAAATGGTTGCCAGGGGCGCCAATCCAAGTAGCCCCAACATGCAGCCGTTCGTGCTGCGCATCGCGCATCTGAGCGATATCGGCCGCGCGCGCGATCATCAAGAGGACGCTTCGGGCGTTTTCAAACCCGCTGATCCCGGGCTTCTGGCGCGGCGCGGCGAATTGTTCATCGTGGCTGACGGCATGGGCGGGCATAACGCGGGCGAAGTGGCCAGTCAATTGGCGCTCAGCGAGCTGCAACGCGTCTATTACGCCGATGCCAGCCCCGACATCCAGGCCGGTTTGGCGCAGGCGCTGCAATCTGCCAATCAAGCCATTTATCAGCTCTCGCAGACCGATGCACGCCAGAAGGGCATGGGCACGACCGCTGTCCTCGCGGTCGTACATGACCTGGGCGTCTTCGTCTCCAATGTAGGCGACAGCCGGGCCTATCTGATTCGCGGCGGGCAGATTGCCCAGATCACGCGCGATCATTCGTGGGTGGAGGAGCAGGTGCGCGCGGGGGTTCTGACCCCGGAGCAGGCGCGCACGCACCCGCAGCGCAACATCATCACGCGCGCCCTCGGCACCGGGCCTGCGGTCGAACCCGATTTCTACACCGGCAATCTGCAGCTGGGCGATGTCCTCGTTCTTTGCTCAGACGGCCTGACAGGCCATGTCGCCGATCAGGAAATTCTCCTGCTGGCCGGCGACAACCCGCCGCATCTAGCTGCGCAGCGCCTGATTGACCTGGCCAACGAGCGCGGCGGCAGCGACAACATCAGCGTCATCGTGGTGCGCGCCGAAGCGCCTGGCGCCCCGGCAGCGGGCGTTGCGGCTGCGCCAGGCAAGCTCCCCACCGCCAGCGCTGGCCGTTCACCGCTGCTGCTGTTTGGCTTGATTGGCGGTGTATTGCTTGGCCTGGTGATCGTGGCCTTGCTGGTCATCAAGCCTGGCGGCGGCGGCGGGCAGGCCACGGCCACAACTTCCGTGACGGCAACGGGCCGGGCGCCGGCCGCCATCCTTTCAGTCACGGTAACCGCTTCGGCCACAGTCATCAGCCCGCCCCCGACGGTGATCGCAGCAACGGCGACGGCCGTGCTGACCTCCACGACCATCGTTCCGCCCACCGCGACGTTGCCGGCGCTGACCGGCACGGGAACGGCGGCAGCGACCCAGACCCTGGCGCCGACCTTCACCTACACCCCCACGCCGCGGCCAACGGCCACGCCCACGCGCACGCCGACCTTGACTCCCACGTTTACGGTTACGCCTGTTCCGCCGCCGACCGACAAGCCCTCGCCGCCAACCCGCTCGGCGCCACGTTAATCGCGAGGTGAACTATGCGCAACCAATCTCATGGTTTGAGTCATCTGCTGCTGATGGCAAGCGTCATCTTCGGGGCATGGGCGGCAGTGTCAATTCTATGGCTGGCTGCGCTGCGGCCAACGCTTGCGCAAACGCACGTGGTTCGATCTGCGCCATCGGACATTACATTGCAGAAAACGGTTCTGCAAAGCGCGCCGCAGCCCGCTGGCTCACCCATCAACTACGAAATTAAGGCCCACCCGATCCACATGGGTATTGTCACCGGCGTTGTCATTACGGATCGCCTGCCGATGTACACCGAGTACCTATATGCTTCGCCCTCGCCTTCACTGCACGTTGGAGACATGTTGACGTGGACGGTTGGATCACTCTTGCTTGACTACAATATCTCATTGGTAGTTAAGGTGGCGTCTGAAATTCCCCCTGGAACAACCGTCATTACCAATGTTGCCTATTTGACGGCCGATGGCAACGTCAACACCGCATCCAACCCGGCGACAGTCATTATCCAGGGCGCAGATCTGACACCCACCGCGACACCGACTACGTCGCCAACGCCCACGACTGCCTCGACGTGGCGAAGTCATATCCCCTACGTAGCCTGGCAACCAACCAGCACTCCCACCAAAACGCCGACGTCGACCCGAACTCCCACGCGCACGCCGACGCGCACTCCCACTCCGCTGCCGACAGCCACGCCTACGCGGACTCCCACAGCCACCGCCACTCGAACTTCGACGCCTAAACCGACAGCGACCGCAACGGCAACACCTCCGGTTAGCAATGGCAGCTTTGAGACGGGTCAATTAAGCCCGTGGCGCAGCGGCGGGCAGTTATTGTCCAGTCAGCCGGTGAGAAACACGATTCCTCCGCTTCCAACTGTGAAACCGGCAGGCAGCAAATCAGCGATCCTGGGCAATCCCGAACTTGGTACAGGAAATACGGGAGGAATTCCTGTTGGGTCAGCCTGGATCACGCAGACGGTGACACTGCCGGCAGCGGGGCCGATCTATCTGCGCTTTTGGTATCGCATGTTCAGTCATGACACGAAGTTAAGCCAAGGCCAACCACAGGATACATTGGATGTAAGTTTTAGCGGCGCCTTGCTGTGGCAGCAAGGAAATACGACCGGTAGTTATGGTCAACCGACGCCATGGGATTCGGGCTGGGTTTGCGCCGAGATCAATCTCTCTGCCGCCGGTTTTGCACCCAATCAGAGAGCGCCAATGCGGTTTGAAGTCTTCAATCGGCGCGATGCTTATTACAACACCTGGTCATGGCTTGATGATATTGCGATTGGAACTAACTATCGCTGTCCGTGAGTGACCCGCGGGATAGAACGGGTGCATGACCGCCTGATGACGATTCGGGGAGTATGATCGCTTCCAGCTATGAACACAGACGCCGGCTTCCAGCTCGATCAGAAACATATCATCCAGGCCGAAATCGGGCGCGGGGGCATGGGGATCGTTTATCGCGGCTATGACACACGCTTGCAGCGACCGGTCGCCATCAAAGTGCTGGCGCCGCATTTATCCCAGGACCCAGAGGCAGTGGCGCGCTTTCGCCAGGAAGCGGTGGCTGCGGCCAATTTGCAGCACCCTAACATTGTCACTATTCATAACGTCGGCGAAGAAAACGGCTATTATTTCATCATCATGGAGCTGCTGGAAGGCGTCTCGCTCGATAAGTGGCTGGCGGAACACGCCCCCCTGCCCCTGCCCCAGGCCAGCCAGCTTCTCAAGCAGTTGGCTGCGGCGCTCGATTACGCGCACCAACACCACATCGTGCACCGCGATGTCAAACCAGCCAATGTGACCCTGGCTGCCAACGGGCACGCCACGCTGATGGACTTTGGCCTGGTGCGCGCGGCCAATCCAGGCGACGGGTCAAGCGGCGGCGGCGGCGGCACGCCCAGCTATATGGCGCCAGAGCAGATCATGGGCGGCGCCGTGGACGCCCGCGCCGACATCTATGCCCTGGGCGTAGTGGCCTATGAAATGGTGACAGGCCAGCGGCCGTTCGTACGCGACACGCCGCTTGCCACCGCCTATGCGCATGTAGCCGACGCGCCGCGTCCGCCGCGTGAACTTCGCGCCGATTTGCCCGCGCCAGCGGAAGCAGTCATTCTCAAGGCCCTGGCCAAGAAGCCGGACGATCGCTTTGCCCACGCCAGCGAGCTGGCCGCGGCGTTTGCCCTGGCCTGCAAAGGCCGCTGGCCGGCCGGCCTCAAGCCGACGCCCACCCCGCTGCCGCTAAGGCAGTCTACCCCTGTCCCAACCCCGCGTGCAGGGCGCGCCGGCTTTCCACTTCCCTGGTTGGCGCTGATCCTCGGGCTGCTCATCGTGGTCAGCGGCGGACTGGCCTGGACATTGACACGTCCGCCGCAGATGACGCCCGCGCCGACGCAAGCGACGGCGGACGCTGGTTCGTCCGCCGGTGAGGACACGCCGACTCCCGTCGCTCACAGCGTCAAGACCGCGCCGCCTGCCGTGGTCTCGCCGGCCGCGTCGCCCACAACGTCGCCGCAGCCAACGAACACCCTTGCCCCCACCTTCACCCCGACGCCTCGTCCAACGACGCGGCCACCATCGCCGACGCCAACGGTGACCACGGTCGTTGCAGCCGCGGCGCCGGTCTTGCTGGAGCCGCCGGAAGGACAGGAAGTGACTGGCGCGACCACGTTCGTCTGGGCATGGACAGGCTACCTGGCAACCGATCAGGCCTTCGAGGTGCACGTGTGGCAAGAGGGCGCCGGCGAACATCGTACAGCCGCCGGCGCCGAGGCCCAAAGCGCGGGCGCCGGTCGTTGGCAGCAGCGCATTGACATCAGTCAGACCGCCGCCGTGCGCGCGGGCGGCCCCGGCGCTTACTGGTGGACGGTGGTCCTCGTGCGCACGGCGCCCTACCAGGTGTTGGGGGCGGAAGCAACGCCGCGTCGTTTGACCGTAAAGTAAACTCACGCCCACAGTCCGCGCGCTGAGGCGCAGACCTGGCATCAAGCAGAAAGGAGAGATGAACCATCATGAGCGCTGACACTGCGTGCCCGATGCACAAAGATGAACCTCATCCGCGTGGTCACAACCCGCCAGGGTCTGGCCGGCGTGCCTTGCCCTGCTTGGGCAGCCTCATCATCCTGGCCCTGTTCTTGAGCGGCTGCCGCACGCCAGGCGCGTCGCCAACACAGGCGGCGACCGCAGCGCCCGCGACGACGCCCACGCCGACCCTGGCCGCAGTCGTGAGCGGCGTCGTCAATCCGACCGTCACCCTGGCGCCGACGCCGCTGCCCACCTCAACCCTGGCGGCCGTACCCACAGCGACCATCACGGCCACCGTGTCCCCCACGCCGCGGCTTGACCAGGTTGTTCCTACGTTGCAAAGCCCGGCCAACAACAGCAGCGCCAACGGCCGCGCCACGTTCCGCTGGGCCTGGAATGGGCCGACCCTGGCTGCAAACCAGGGGTTCGAGGTGCGCATCTGGAAAGAGGGGCAAGCCGATCATTTTGGCGCGGCCGAACCGGTGCGCGTTACCAGCGCCCTCATTGACCTCAACCAGGCCGCAGGCGTGCGTCAGGGCGGGGTCGGGACTTACCTTTGGACCGTGGCCGTGGTACAATTGAGTCCGTACAAGCGCATCGGCAAGGAAGCGTCGCCGCGGACACTGCACATTGGCGGCGTTCCGCCGACGCCGTCACGCAGCGCGGCCCCGCTGCTGGGGCCGGATGGATGGCAGCGCTTCGCCGGGGTGATTGGCATCTTGAGCGGCAGTCTGCTGGTGGGGTGGCTTTACCTCAGCGGCGCGTTCGAAGCCTGGCTGCGCCGTGGCCGCCGCCCGTGAATCGTGGCAGCCAGCGGATCGTGGAGATCGGCGGCCTGCTCGTTGTGCTGCTCGTGCCGCTCGCCTTCAACCCGCTGCAGAGCAACGCCTTTGAGCCGCTCAAGGCCACGCTGTTTCAGGTCATCACGCTCTTGATGGCCCTGGCCGTCGTGATTGCGCCATTCGGGCGCGCCGCTGGGCCTGACAATCCTGGCAGCGGCTCACCGTCGCCCGCCCCCCGCCTGGTCAGCGGTTGGCCTTACCTGGCGTTGGCCGCCGCCATCGTACTGGCGACGGTTTTCGCGGTGGATGTTCAGCGCAGCCTGTGGACGGCGCGGCCCACGGCTGATGGCACGCTGACCTGGCTGAGCGGCGTGCTTTTCTGCTGGCTGTTGGGCCAGGCGCTGAGCAAGCAACGCCAGGCGACGCGCCTGACGCGGGCGCTGGTCATCGGCAGCGCGCCGGTGACGGTCTATGGTCTTATCCAGGCGGCTGGCCTCGACCCGCTGGTTTGGATCAGCGACTCGGTCTCGCCGGTGCTGAGCACGGTGGGGCGCTCGAATTACCTGGCTGCGTACCTGGTCATGGTCATGCCGTTTACGCTGGCCCTGGGATTGGGCGGTCATGAAGGCCGGCCGGCGCCGCGCATGGGCCTGCTGCTGGCGCTGCAGCTGATTTGCCTGCTCTTGACCCTGGCGCGGGCCGCCTGGCTTGGCCTGTTGCTTGGCGTCCTGGCAGCGGGCGCGGCCCTGGCCTGGCGGCAGAGCGCAATCCAGATCGCCGGACTGCGGCGGCGTTGGTGGTTGGCCGGCGGGCTGGCGGTGTGCCTGGTGGGCGGCGGCGTGTTGTACGCCATGAGCACCTCGGCGCTGCTGCAGCCAGCGGCCTACGGGATGCGTCCGGCCGTCTACGCCCAGCTGCGCGCGGACTCGGCTGCGGCCCGCCTGGTCTTTTGGCGCACCAGCTTGCGTTTGCTGGCCGGCCACTGGCTTTTGGGCTATGGCCCGGGCGCCTTTGGCGCGGTGATTGCGGCGACGCAACCGCCAGAGCTGGCCGCGGCCGGCCCGGCGGCCGCCTTGCTGGACGATCCGCACAACCTGTGGCTCGACCGGCTGCTGCAA
>DAISHS010000267.1:0-6388 GCA_036822415.1 Chloroflexota bacterium | reverse complement strand
CTACGGTTCCGCCGCCGAAGCGCCTCTGGGCGATGCGGAAATTGGCGAATTTTGCCAGCACATGGGCGGCTCGGTGCAGGTTCACTTTCCCCAACTTTGCTTGACCGTGTTACTGGCCCGACATTGGCTGCGCGCGGCGTGGGCCATGCGGTTTTTCATGGCGGTTGACCAGCAGCTTGAGCGCTGGATTCCTGCCCTGCGTCCCTGGAGTTTTCTTCAGGTGCTGGAATTTGAGAAGGCACCATTAAATAACCCGACGGGTGATGAATGAACGTTTTAGTCACAGGCGGAGCCGGCTTTATTGGCTCGCACACCGTTGACCTTTTGCTCTCACGAGGTCACCAGGTGCGCATTCTCGACAACCTGACGCCTCCCGTACACCTCAACGGTCAGCTCCCGGACTATGTCCCGGCCGCAGCAGAATTTCTCCTGGGCGATGTGCGAGACCGCGCCGCCCTGAACAACGCCCTGGTGGGCATGGACGCCGTGATTCACCTGGCGGCCTATCAGGACTATTTGCCCGATTTTGCCAAGTTTTTCCACGTCAACACGGTGGGCACGGCCCTGCTCTACGAGCTGATCGTCGAACATCACCACCCCATCCGCAAAGTCGTTGTGGCGTCATCGCAGGCTGTCTACGGTGAAGGCAAGTATTTCTGCCCGCAGCACCAGGTGCAATACCCCGGGCCGCGTGCAGAGGCGCAGCTGCGCGCGGGCCGTTGGGAGCTGACCTGCCCGGTTTGCGAGGGGCCGCTGGAGCTGCAGCGCAGCGACGAAACCCACGTCAATCCGCACAATCAGTACGCCATTTCCAAATACACGCAAGAAATGATCGCACTCAGCCTCGGTCGTCGTTACCAGATTCCCTCGGTTGCGCTGCGTTTCTCCATTACGCAAGGCCCGCGCCAATCGTTCCGCAACGCCTATTCCGGCATCTTACGCCTTTTTACCATGGCCCTTTTGCACAAGGATACGCCTGTCGCCTATGAAGACGGCCAGCAGCTGCGTGATTATGTCAATGTTGGTGATGTGGCGCGCGGCATCGAGCTGGTGCTCCTGGACGAGCGCGCCGACTATCGCCCCTTCAACGTGGGCGGCAAGGAGGCCATCCGCGTGCTCGACTACGCGGCCGCTGTCGCTGGCATCGTCGGTAGTGACCTGACGCCCCGTGTTCCCGGCGAGTTTCGCCTGGGAGACACGCGTCACATTGTCTCTGACATTAGCCAGCTGCAGGCGCTGGGCTGGCAACCCGTCGTGCCCTTGCACCAGACCATTCAAGACTACGTTGCCTGGGCGCAATCACAACCCTCGTTTGCCAACTACTACGAGGAAGCCACCCGTATTATGAAAAAACTCGGCACGGTGCGGTCTGTCGCGTGATTACATCGGTTAGCCGCCACGGCTCTCTGCCCATGACGTCATCGAACGCAGATGTGCAACAACCCCACTGTGCGCAGGAGCTCCTTCTGCTGATGAGCCGGCGCACGTTCACCAGCGATGAAAGCAAGCAAGCGCTGGCGTCCATTGAACGCGGGGTGGCCTGGCCGCTCTTCTTCGAGTTGGCGCACGCGCATGGCCTGGCGCCTTTGATTTTTCACAACCTGCGCACGCTCAACGCAGCCGTCAATGTGCCGCCTGGGGTGTGGCGTCAATTTGAAGCCAGCTATTACAGCACATTAGGCGACAATTTACTTCTGGAGTCTGAGCTGTTTCAGGCCACCGAACAACTGCACCGCCGGCAGGTTGATTTCCTGCTCCTCAAAGGCATTGTACTGGGCGCGCTGCTCTACCCTGATCCCGCCCTGCGCCCTTCGGCTGACCTGGACATCCTGGTGCCTGCAACCCAGGTGGCAAGCGCACGGCAAGCCCTGGAAGATTTAGGCTATGGGTTACAGCCCGGTCGCCAGCTCGACTTCCAGTTGGCCCACAGCTACGACCTTCCGTACGTGCGCCAAACGAGCAGCGGCCAGGGCATGCTGCTTGAGTTGCACTGGAGCCTGGCTGAGCCAGAGCTTTTCGATCTCGACATTGCCAGCCTGTGGCAGCGCGCGCAAGCCTTTGAATACAACGGACATTCTTTACCCTCGCTCTCCCTCGAAGACATCCTCTTTCATCTGGCAATTCACATCCGCAAGCATCGTTACGTCGGCCTGCGCTGGTTGGTGGACGTCAGCGAGATGCTGCGCAGCTTTGGCGCCGGCCTGAGCTGGCCCTACCTGCTCGCTTTGGCGCAGCGGACCGGCGCCCGCACCCTGTTGTACATGACCCTGCAGCTGGCGCATGACGTAATGGATGCGCCTGTGCCACAACAGGTCCTGGATACGCTGCGGCCGAGCCGCCTGCGCCGCTTTTTGCTCAGGCCTTTTGTGGACGCACAAAATCTGACGCGTATCATTCACGAAGACAGCGCCGAATGGAGCTGGCTGGGTTTGGGTCAGGTGCTGCTGCTCGATCGAGTGCAGGCTATGTCGCACGACCTGCAGCACCGTTTCGCTCCCCCCATCAACATTTTTCCCGGCCACCAACGCCAGGATCATCCGGGCCTTTTCTATGCCGTCTGGTTCTACGCCAGTCGCCTCGGCATCATCGTGGGGCGCATGGGACGTGCGGGCGGTCGGCGGTTATGGACGGCCCTGCATCAACGCTGGGGACGCGCCTGAGGCGACACTATGCTGATTGCTCGTTCACCGGTGCGAATTAGCCTGGCAGGCGGCGGGACCGATCTGCCGGCTTACTACCTGCGCTACGGCGGCGCCGTCATCAACACCGCCATCAACCGCTATTTCTACGTCATCCTCAACGTCAATGACAGCGACACGCTGCAAATCACGTCGTCCGATTACCAAACCTTCTATCGCCACAACCCCGACGCAGAATTGATGAGCGAAGGTTCGTTGAGCCTGCCGCGGGCTGTCTTGCATCACTTTGGCATCACGCACGGCCTCTCCATGTTCCTCGCCTCCGAGGTGCCCCCCGGCACCGGGCTTGGCTCCTCCAGCAGCGTCACGGTGGCCCTGGTCAAAGCGGTTAGCGCGGCCTGCGGCTGGACGATGAGCAAACAGGAAATTGCCGAAGAGGCGTGTCACATTGAATTGCAGAAACTTGGCATGCCGATTGGCAAGCAGGATCAGTACGCATCTGCGTTCGGCGGCATCAACTATATCGAGTTTCGGGCCGATGGCGTCGAGGTGACGCCGCTGTCGCTGACCCTGGACACCTGGCAGCGCCTGCAGCGCAATCTGATGCTTTTCTTCACCGGCAGCTCGCGCAATTCCACCGAAATCTTGAGCAAACAGAGCCGCTCCAGCCGGCAGGAGGATGCCCAGGTCATCAGCGCGCTGCACAGCGTCAAAGCCATGACGGCGGAGGTTAAAACATGCCTGGAGCAAGGCCACCTGGAGGCATTTGGCGATTTGCTAGATCAAAACTGGCAAGCCAAGAAACGCTTTGCGCCCGGCGTATCCAACGCCAAAATTGATGAAAGCTACGCCAAAGCACGCGCGGCCGGCGCGCTGGGCGGAAAGATCACGGGCGCGGGCGGCGGTGGTTTTCTGATGCTTTACTGTGAAGAACGCCACCAGCCGCGCGTGACCGAAGTTTTGGGTGAACTGAGTCTGCAGCGGATGGATTTCCGCTTCGATCAAAATGGCTCCCAGGTGCTCATGAACAGCGGCTTGCAGCTTCATTCGCCTCTGGCGCATGTACGCCACCGCGCCCGTCTGCATCAAGGGTAGCAGTTATGTCACGCCGTGAACGCACTTTCCTGATTTTCATCCTGCTCACACTGGATGCCGCCATGATCGGCGCGGCCTTGATGGCAGCTTACTACGTGCGCATCGAGAGCGGCTGGCTACCCGCGCGCAACTTCAGCCCGCTGAATGAGTATTTGCGTTCCAGCCTCCTCTCCATTCCTCTCTGGCTCTTGATTCTGGCGCTCAACCGGCTCTATGATTCACGCTTGCTGCTGGAGGGCCTGCAAGAGTATTTCAAGGTTGTTACCGCCTGCACCTACGGCCTCTTTGCCCTGGTCTTGACGGCTGTTTTTACCAGCCCCGGCTCGGCCCTGCCCGCGCGCGGCTGGCTGCTGCTGGCCTGGATTTTCTCGATTGCTTTCGTGGGTCTGGCGCGTTTCACCGTGCGCCGGGTCATCGTTTTCGTGCGTGGCCGCGGGCGTTTTGTCACGCGGGTGTTGATCATCGGCGCCAACGCGCATGGGCAGGCGCTGGCCAGCCAGTTCCGTACGGCGCCCAGTGCACGGCTTGAGGTCGTCGGTTTTCTGGATGATTTTTTGCCCCTGGGCGCGCGCGTGAGCGAAGACGTGCATGGCGCGCCCCTGGAAGTGATTGGCACGCCGGCCATGCTGCATGAGATAGCCCGGCGTTACGATGTCAAAGAGGTAATCGTCATTGCCACGGCCGTGGCCTGGGAGACCTTCCAAAACCTGATGCAGCAGGCCACCGCCCCCAACAGCTTCGAGATGCTGCTTTCGCCCGGCACGTATGATATTCTGACGACCAGCGTCGAGGTCAGCTACCGTGACTTCGTACCCCTGCTGCGCGTCAACAAGATGCGGCTGACCGGCTTCGAAGCCTTGTTCAAAGCAGCCATGGATTTTGGCCTGGGGCTGTTGGCCTCGATCATTCTGGCCCCGGTCGCGCTCTTCCTGGCGCTCGCCATTCACCTGACGACCCATGAACCGATCCTGGAAAGCCATGAGGTCTGGGGCGTGCGCGGCAGTTCCTTCATCACCTATAAATTCAATACCCGCTTCGGCCGCCCCGCGGCGACGGCCGCGCGCCCCGATTTTGGCCCCTCCCCTCATCCGTTGGCCCGTTTCATGCTGCGCCTGGGGCTTGACAAGTTGCCGCAGTTGATTAATATCATGAGCGGCCACATGAGCCTGATCGGCCCACGGACGATTGCCCGCAGCCGCGACATCCTGGTTGAGCCAACCCTGGCGAACCTCTTGACGATCAAGCCAGGGATCACCGGGCCGTGGGCGGTGGGCGGAGAACGCGGCTTCGATGAAGAGATGCGTCTGACCAATTACTATATTCGCAACTGGACGATCTGGGTAGATTTGCAGATCATGCTGCAAACTGTCGTCCGCATTATGCGCGGCGAGCGCGCCAAAGCCCAACTTCCCCTGTCCGAGGAGGATTACCCAACATGACCGCTTTCCAAGATGTTCAAAGCCAGGCTGCACAATACGTGACGGATGTACAAGCCCTGATGCACGAACTGCCGCTGGCTGCTGTTCCGCCAGTCGTTCAAGCCTTGCTCGATGCACGCCGACAGGGACGGCATGTTTTTGTCTGCGGCAACGGCGGCAGCGCGGCAACTGCCTCTCATTTTGTCAATGACCTGAACAAGGGGACAAACGTGGCTGGCAAGCGCCGTTTCCGCGCCGTGGGACTGGTGGACAACACGCCGCTGCTGATGGCCTGGAGCAACGACACGACCTATGAGCAAGCGCTGGCCGAGCAGGTGATCAACTTCGTGGAGCCGGGCGATGTGCTGGTTGCCATCAGCGGCAGCGGCAACTCGCCTAATGTGCTGCGGGCCGTCGAGGCGGCGCACGCGCACGGAGCCGTCACCGTTGGCATGACCGGCTTCAGCGGCGGCCAGCTCAAAGCGCTGGTTGACCTGAGCCTGCACGTGCCCAGTCAGTGCATGGAGCAGGTGGAGGATGCGCACATGATCCTGTGCCACACGCTGACGGTGACGTTGCGCCGCGCGATTGCGGCCGAGTAAAAAATGGCTGATCTGTCTGGCTTGAACCATTGCCGGCCGGCCATCTTTCTCGACCGTGATGGCGTCATCAATGAGAACCTTCCCCACTACGTCAGGTCATGGGATGAGATACACATTCTGCCCGGCGTGCTGGACGCGTTACGCGCTTTACGCCAGACGCCATTTGCCGTGGTCGTGGTCACCAATCAGTCGGCGGTGAATCGAGGTCTGCTGTCCCTCGCCGTCTTGCACGACATTCACGAGCGCCTGCAAATGACCATTGCCGAGGCTGGCGGTCAACTCGACGCCATCTATTTTTGTCCGCATCGGCCCAACGAGGCTTGCAGCTGCCGCAAGCCATTGCCCGGCCTGTTGATCCAGGCCGCCGCGGCCCTCAACCTTGATCTCGCGCGCTCCTACCTGGTCGGCGACGCCATTACTGACCTGGAAGCAGCCCTGGCCGTCGGCGTGCAGCCCCTCCTCGTGCGCACAGGCCGCGGCGCCGCGCACGCCACCTTGCTCGACACCCAAACCCACGCCCTCTGCCCCGTTGTGGACGATCTCAGCCAGGCCATCTCCTGGATCCTTGCCCACCATGCCCAACTCACCCCTGGCGCGCCCGCCCTGACCTCTGACCTCTGACCTCTGACCTCTG
>DAISHS010000266.1:0-6389 GCA_036822415.1 Chloroflexota bacterium | reverse complement strand
CAGGCGGGCGCGGAGGCGAGCCGCGCGCCATCTTCGATGCAGAAAATCTGCTGCTCTTTGACCGCCTCTGGCGTTGGGAATTGCGCCTGCAAAGCCGCCAGAACTTCAAGCCGATTCAAGTCTTTTTCTCCTACTGCTCGATCAGCGCGCGGGCCGGCCCGGCCGCCAGTTTGATGCCGCGCACGACGGCGTCGAGGAAGATCGAGCGTAACGGTTTGACGGCCAGCGCGGCCTTGTACGGCGGCGATTTCTCCAGCACTTGCACGATGCGACCGACGGCCTGGTAGCCCAGACCTTCGGTGTTGTCCAGGATGAGATCGGCCAGCTTGCCGCGCTCGATCGCCATGGCCACCATGCGGTCGAAGGTGGACTCTGGCGTGAAGACGCGGCGCGGCCGTGGACTCATGGAGAGTGCGCCGTGACGACAGGCGCTGTAGCAAACGCCGCAGCCCAGGCAGAGGTCCGCATCACGCACGGCCCAGCGCTTGCGCCGGTTGGGCAGCTGCTGCTCGGCAATGGTGATGGCGTTGACCGGGCAGACCTTGACGCAGCGCCCGCAGCCGTTGCAATGATCCAGGTCAATGCTGCTGATCCAGTTCGAGGTGACGATCGCATTGCGCAGGTCGAAGCGGCGAATGGCGCTCATCATGCCGCAGCAGTCGCCGCAGCAGTTGCAGATGTAGCTCACGTTGCGCTGAACGTTGTCGGCCGTTTGCGCCAGCCCATTGACTTTGGCTAACTCCAGAATGTCCATCGCCTCGCGGTTGCTGATGCGCTCGGCCACGCCATTGCGCACGAGGGTCGTGGCGCCGTAGTTGAACGACAGGCAGGTGCGCTGCGGACGTGCGCAGGCTTCGTTCAGATGACTGGCATGGTGGCGGCACGCGCACAGGGAAACGGCGGCATCGGTTGCTGTTTTGACAATCGTGCTTGCCCGCTCCCAGTCCAGGATTTCGACGTGCTGACCATCCACGCCGGCCGGCAGCGCCTCTTCGCGCACCAGGGAACGCCCAATCTGGGTTTCATGCGCAAATACCGCGCGCGCAAAGCGGTCGTCCTCGCGGAAATAGGCCTCGAACAGCTGCGCCAGCTCAGCCACCGGCGCGTCGGGCCGCAGGCGCATGAAGGTGAATTCGAAGAAGCCGATGACAACCGGCGCCAGCGAAAAATAGCGCTCGCCGCGGCGTTCGATGTCAATGACAACGCCGCGCTCGGCCATGCCGCTGAGGATGTCCAGCAGCTCGGCCGCGGGCATCTGCAGCTTGCCGGCGAGATCGCTCAGCTTCGTGAAGTTGGTCGGAAGCTGGCGCGCGATCTCGGCATCTGCGGGAGAGAAGAGGAGCTTGAGAATCTGCATGAAAACCGGCGACATCGGCGCGCCGGTGACGTTGCGATCGAGCCGCTGCTGCAGCAGACGGTACGATCGGTCGGGATTGACCATGTGACCCATGTCGTTTTCCTCGCCCAACGCTGAACGCGTTAGCCATGCCAGTGCGCACGCCCTTGTGCGCCGTTACGCTTCGTTAGCCAAGAAACGCCTTGAAATCGGGCTGCCAGCCGCTGGGCACATAATCGCCAGAAGCCCGGTCTTGCACGTAATGCCCCTGGTAGTCGCCGCGCGCAATTTTGTGCAGCGCCTCGATCAGGTAATCTACTTCGGCCAGGGTGTTGTAAAGCCCAAAGCTGACCCGCACCAGCCCGGGCATGTGGGCGCGATTGTGGGCCAGCATCTCATCGCGCACTGCGTGCGTTTGTCCTTCGTCGAGGCCCAGGAGATGCAGGATGTAGGGATGAGCGCAAAAACAGCCGTTACGAACGCCAATGCCAAATTCATGCCCCAGGATGGAAGCGACCAGGAAATGCTGGACATGGCGCAAATTGAAGGGGATGACGCCCAGGCGGCTGGCCGCGCGCGCGGGATCGGCATCGCCAATGATCTCGATGCCCTCCACGGCGCGCAGGCCGCGCAGCGCGTAGGCCGTCAGCTCAGCCTCGTGCGCAGCGACATTTTCCATGCCCACGGCCTGGAGCTGGTTGATGGCCGCAGCCAGCGCGACCGCGCCGACGACATTGGGGCTGCCGGCCTCGTCCCGATCAGGCGGCCCGCTCCACCAGACGCCGTCCTCGGTTACGATCTCCACCGTACCGCCGCCGCGCTGGTCAGGGTCGCCCTGGGCAAAGGTGTCACGCCGACCGATGAGCGCGCCGGCGCCGAAAGGCGCGTAGAGCTTGTGCGCCGAGAGGGCGACGTAGTCGAAATGGTCAGGATCAGCGAGGCTGCCCATCGTCACCGCGCGATGCGGCGCGAGCTGGGCGATGTCGAGCAGGAACTGCGCGCCGACCGCGTGGGCCTGCCGGGCCAGGCGCTGCGCCGGATTGATGATGCCGGTGACATTGCTGCCGCCGGTGAGCGCCACCAACGCCACCCGCCCGGCATACTGCGCCAGCTTGCGCTCGAAATCGGCTTCGTCCAGGCGGCCGTCCGGCTTGACGGCGACGTGCACGACGTTGGCCACGGCGCGGTAGGGGAGATCGTTGGAGTGATGCTCCATCATGGAGACAAGGATCGTGTCGCGCCCTGGCGCCAACGGCAAGCGCCGCGCCAGTTTGTTGAGCGCCTCCGTGGTATTTTTGCCGAAGATGCAGACATGCTCTTCAGGATCAGCGCCGACGAAGCGTTGGGTTACCCGGCGCGCCTCCTCGTAGGCAAAGGTCGCCAGCTGGCTCTTGAAGCCGGAACCACGATGGACGGAAGCGTACCACGGCAAAAAATGGTTGACCGCGGCGGTGACGGCCTGCAGCGGCGGCGTGGAGGCCGCATTGTCAAAATTGACATAAGTGCGCATGCGGCCGTCCAGCAATGGCACTTGTTGTTCGACATCGAACAGCCGTCGCCAGTCAGCGGGCTGAGCGGGGGCGGCGTCTATGACCGTCATGGTGCACAACCTTTCTGCACAGGGCTGAACGCTAAAAGCCGCCTGATGAATGGCGCTTTCGCGATATTTCCAGAAAGCGCTCATTCCTCAGCCGCCAGCGTGCGCTGCGCCTGCGCCTACGCTTCGTCGTCGTCTTCTTCCAACCACTCCAGCGTGATCTGTTCGTTCCATACGATATCGTCATACGAAACTTCGGCCGCTGCGTCAACCATGTCTTCATCGCCGTAGTAGTTGATGTCGTCATTGGCGTCAACATAGATCAAAATCGCCGGCTTGTTCTGGGCCATGACCCAGTCGTTTTCTTCTACGGCATCCCACAACTCGTCCTCGCCAAAATCCTCGACATCGTCCAGGTCCACGGCGACGAGCAAGAACTTCTCGTACACTGCCACATTGTGAGTCGTTGTAAACATCGTTCCCCCTCTCCGATCTTGCGCACAGGTTTTCGATCTCTGATCGCTCTAATGTCTAAAATGCCGCACGCCGGTAAAACACATCGCCAGGCCCAGGCGGTCAGCGGCGGCGATCGTTTCCGCATCGCGCATAGAACCTCCGGGCTGTACGATGGCCGTGCAGCCGGCGGCCGCGGCGGCTTCTATGCCGTCCGGGAACGGGAAGAAGGCGTCTGAGCCAACCACCGCGCCGTTGGCTTTGGCGCCGGCTTTCTGCGCGGCCAGGCGTACGGAGTCTACGCGGCTCATCTGCCCGGCCCCCACGCCCACCACTTCGTTGGTCGTGCTGAAGACAATGGCGTTCGACTTGACGTGCTTGCACACGCGCCAGGCAAAGTCCAGCGCGCTTAGCTCGTCGGCCGTCGGCTGGCGCTGCGTCACAACCTGCCACGTATCGGTCGGCTCGCTCGTGTCGTCTGGCGTCTGCACCAACAGGCCGCCGTGCACGGTGCGCATAGCGTAGGGGAAGACCGTCTCCGGCTTGACTTCCAGCACGCGCAGGTTTTTCTTGCGTTTGAGCAGCTTCAACGCCTCGGCTTCATAGGCCGGGGCAGCCAGCACTTCGACAAACAGACTGCCGATGGCCTCGACGGTGGCTACATCCAACGGCCGGTTGACGGCAATGACGCTGCCAAACGCGCTGACCGGATCAGCCGCCAGGGCTAGTTGATACGCCTCGCTCAGGCTGTCCGCGCTTGCCAATCCACAGGGGTTGGTGTGTTTGATAATCGCCACGGTCGGTCGCGCAAATTCTTGCGCCATGCCCCAGGCCGCATCGAGGTCCACATAGTTATTATAACTCATTTCCTTCTCACCGCTGAGTTGAGCGAGGGTCAGCGGCGTGTCAGGCCAGCGGTAGAAGCCGGCGCGCTGGTGAGGGTTTTCGCCATAACGCAAAACCTGCGTCAGGTTGGCGCTCAGCGTCAGCACGGCCGGAAACGCCTCGGCGCCTTCCGTTTGGCGACCGAGCCAGGCGGCAATGGCGGCATCGTAGGCGGCCGTGTGGCGGAACGCCTTCAGCGCCAGGTGCTGGCGCGTCTCCGCGGGCACCCCCTCGCCCTTTTCCACGTGCAGCGCCACGGTCAGGTAGTCGTGCGGATCGCACAGCACCGTGACCGCTTCGAAGTTCTTGGCCGCGGCGCGCAGGAGGGTGACGCCGCCAATGTCAATCTCTTCGATCGCTTCGGCCTCGCTCACGTCTGGCCGCGCGACGGTGCGGGTGAATGGGTACAGGTTGCACACGACCAGATCGAACGGCTGCATCCCATGCTTGCGCAGATCGGCCAGATGCTGCGGCGTGCGCCGGGCCAGGATGCCGCCGTGAATGGCCGGGTGCAGGGTTTTGACGCGGCCGCCCAACATTTCAGGAAAATGCGTGACTTCTTCGACTGCGGTGCAGGGCAGGTTGGCCTGCGTCAAGGCGCGCGCCGTTCCTCCGCTGGCTACCAGTTCAACCCCTTGCGCGACCAGCGCCCGCGCCAGGTCAAGCAAGCCCGATTTGTCATGCACGCTCAGCAGCGCGCGTTGAATCGTCATGATGAATATCGCCCCTTTCTAATTCAGACCTTCATCCTCCTGCGGGCACAGACGCGGATGAAAATGCAGGTCATCTCTGCGCTCTCGCCGGTTCGTCGCCGGCGTCATGAGCGTCTCGCGAAAACGGTCGTCACACGCTCGCGCTGAGCCGCGGACGGTAAGTTGTGTCATGCAGCCGGCGCCGCGGCGCGTGCGGTCAGCCATTTCTGCACGGCGCGCACGAGCAGGTCGTGTTCGCAGCGATGCATTCGTTCTTCGAAATCTGCGAGTTCATCCTGGGGCAGGATCGGCACCACGGCCTGGTCGAGCACAGGGCCGGCGTCCACCGCGGCAACCACATCGTGCACCATGGCCCCGCTAAATTTGATTTCGCCTTGCTGAAACGCGCGGAAGGCGCGCTCAATGGCGTGGGTTCCTGGAAAAAAGCCAGGCAGGGCCGGGTGCAGATTGATGAGGCGATCGGCAAAACGGTTGATGAAGACCGGCGTCAAAATTTGCATCCAGCCGGCGCAGACGATCAGGTCGGGCTGAAAGGCGGCGACCTGGTTTGCCAAATCCTCGTCGTAAGCCTCGCGCGTGCGTCCGCTGTCGCTGTACGGTTTCAGCGGCTGATAGAGGGTCGGAACCCCCGCCTGCTGCGCGCGCACCAGGCCATAGGCGCTGCGGCGATTGGAAACCACCGCGACCACCTGCGCGGCCAGGCGGCCTTCCTGACAGGCAGTCAGCAGGGCCTGCAGATTGCTTCCGCTGCCTGAGATGAGCACGACCAGACGGGCCAGAGCTGGCATGGCTTACCTCACACTTCTGCGCCGCTGGGGAGGCGGATGCTGACGCGCGGCGCTGTCTCCCGCCAGGGAACGACACGACCGATGACGCAGGCGTCGCTGCCCAGAACCTGGCCGGCGCGGGCAACGGCATCTGGCGCAACGATGATGACCAGGCCGATGCCCATGTTGAAGGCGCGGAACATGTCCGCGTTCGGCACCTCGCCCAGGCGGCGGATCAGTTCGAAGATGGGCGGCGCCGACCAGGTCCCAAAAGCGATTTGCGCGCCCAGGCCGTCAGGCAGACTGCGCGGCAGGTTATCGAGCAGGCCGCCGCCGGTGATGTGCGCCATGGCCTTGATCGTCACGCCCGCGGCCCACAGCTGCTCTACCTGCGCCAGGTAGCAGCGATGCACCGCCAGCAAGGCCTCGCCGATGCTCTGCTCACCCCCCAACGCGGGATGGGGCGTCGTCCAATCGAGCGCGGAGAGCACGCGGCGCGCGAGCGAAAAACCGTTGGTGTGCAAGCCGCTGCTGGGCAGGCCGATCAGCGCATCACCGGCCTGGACCTCGCGGCCATCCACAAGGCGGCTGCGTTCAACGACCCCAACGATGGCGCCGGCCACGTCGAACTCGCCGGCCGCATAGACGCCAGGCATCTCGGCCGTTTCCCCGCCCAGCAGCACGCAGCCTACGGCCTG
>DAISHS010000265.1:0-6420 GCA_036822415.1 Chloroflexota bacterium | reverse complement strand
TCGCTTTCCACGCGAAAGCCGTAGTAGTAGGGCGGCGTGATGAAGGTCGCGGTCGCGGGCGTGTTTTGCCGCGCCCACCCCTGCACGTCCCGCCAGGCCGCCAGCAGATCGGGAGGAACCTGGGGTTGGGTCAAAGCCGCGCCGATCGAGACGAACAGGGCCAGGAGCAGCGGGGCCAGCGTCCAGCGTACGGCGGCCGGCCAGGCCCACAGCGCGCCCAGGCGCCGACCGTACGCCGCATTCAGCCGTTCCGCCAGCCTGCGCGCCAGGGCAGTCAGCGGCGCCCAGAAGGCCGCAACGGTGATCAACACGCCCGCCAGCACGCCGCCGATCCACAGCGTGGGCAGCGGACTGAACAGCGCCAGCAAGACCACGAGGCTGCCGGCGCGCGCCAGGCCGCCGCGATCCCAGGTGGACAGCAGCCAACGCGCCGCCAGCGGCAAGGCCAGCAGGGTTAAAAACTTGGTGCTGCGGAAAAGTTGCCCGCGCAGGATCAACCCCACCGGCCAGATCTCCGCGCCGGCGAAGCCGATCAGGGCCAGCAGCGCGGTTGCCAGGGCCGCGCCGGCCAGCCAGCGCCCCTGTGCGCTGCGTCGCTGCGGCCACCAGCCCAGCCCGGCCAGCCCAAGCCACAGGCCAAAGGTGATGAAGTCGGTCAGGGGCCAGGTCAGCGGAAAGCTGTGCTGAGCTGAGCGCAGGCGCAGGAGGTCGAGCCAGGCCGGGGTGATCGGTTCGCGGGTCTGCCATGACCAAATCAGCGTGGGCAGGGCCAGGAGCAAGCCCAACGCCGCCGCCAGCAGCGGCGCGGCCCAGCGTCGCCAGGGCAAACGGAGCAGATCGGCGCTGAGGAGGAGTATCAGGGCAAAACCGCCGCTGAGGGCGTGCAGGTTGATGGTCAGGCCCGCCAGCAGAAAAGCGGCCAGGCGTCGCTCCATCAAACCGGCCAGCAAAGCCCATAACGCCAGCGCCATGCCCAGGTGGCGCGGCAGCGCGGAACGCAAGATGAGATCGTCGCCGCCCAAAACGGGCAGCAGGGAAAGGGTGAGCAGCAATCCGAGCAGCAGCGGCCGCAGGGGCTGCGCGTCAGGCGCCAGGCGCCAGCTCAAAGCGGCCACGGCTGCCAGATAGGCCAGCAGCGTGAACAGGTGAATGACCAGGAACAGGGTGGAAATAGAAGTCAGGCCGGCGGCCAGGGCCAAAGCGTGAAAATAGAAAGAAGGGTAGCTGGCCTGCGTCGCCAGCATCGGGTCGCCCGCGTAGAGCGCAGGGTCAAGCGTATGCTTCAGAAAAGGCAGCTGAATGGCGTGCGCATCTTCGACGATGCCAAAGCGGTAGCCGTGAGCCAGCAGGTGAAAGCCGACAAAGAGTGCGCTGAAGAGCAAGATCCAGGCGGCGAGCAACAAGCGGCGACGTGTCATGCAACCTCACCTCTCCTGGCTTCTCAGCGGGTAAGCCGCGGCAGGCGCAACGTCATCACCGGGGTGCGCCGGCCGATCAAGCGAAAACCAAGCTGCGCGTACAGCCGCTGGGCGGCCTGATTGCTTTCGTTGGTGTTCAGGCTGACGCTGCGCGCGCCGCTGCGCCGACAGAAGCGCAGGGCGTCGGTCAGCAGCTGGCGGCCGAGGCCCTGGCCCTGGGCGGCCGGGTGCACAGCCAGGCGCGCCAACGCGCCAAACTCGCCGCGCACGTCGCTGACCGCGTAGCCCAGCACGCGCCCGTCCATCTCGCCAACCACGGCGTGGCTGCTCATCACCAGCAGACTGGTCAGATCGGCAGCCGTCGCGCGCCAGGGCGGCGCAAAGGCGGCGCTGTCCACGGCTTGCAGCTCCGTGATCTCATCGGGCCGCGCGGGGCGCAGCGTGGCCGGCCCGGCGCCGTCCGTGGCATGATCAATGCCCACCCCGCGCTGCAAGACCTCCAGGGTGTCGCTGATCTGAAAACCGAGGCGCTGCAGCGGCTCGTGCAGCCACGCCGCGGCGGCAATATGCACAACGGAGCGGACTTGCCGCGCGCTGAGCGCGGCGCGCACCGGTTCCCAGAGCGCCGGCAAGCCTTCGTCCGCGCGCCAACCGCTGAGCAGCGCGCAGCCGCGCCAGGCGGCCCACGTCTCCGTGGCCTCAGCTGGCAGCGCCGGCTGCGCCAGCAGGGTCGTCAGCAGAAAACCCCAGAGCAGCGGGCCGGTTTCAGCCACCGCGCCGTGGGTCTGGTCCGAGGTCAGCAGGGTCGGCAAATCCTCAGCGCCGAAGCTGAGCATCTGGCGCCGCGTCTGATCGAGCAGTGTCAGGATGCGCGCCTGGTCATCTGGACGCACGGCGCGCACATGGACCTGGAAGGTGTTAGCCTGTGGATCGTGATCGTTCATGGGATCACATTATAGCACAGAAGCCGGGTGCAAGCGATTGGACGGCTTGTTTGATTTGGGCGCGTCACGGCATTGCGCTATAATGTTTCTTAGCAATCTACGGTTTACGTCTGGACTGCATTGTCGCCTGGCCCCTCTGGCGGCAGATGCGTCATCTCCCGCATAGGACCCCCCGGTTCAACCATGATCCTTGCCTGATTTATTCTTGCCTGGCGATCATCTGACCAGCCATCGTTGTGCACCCGGAGAACACCCATGGTCGCCCAACTCATCACACTCAGTCGCCTGCTGAGCGAGGCTCTTGACAAAGAGGATCTCGAGACCCTCTGTTTTGACACCTTCCGTCCTGTTTACGACCAGTTTACCGATGGCATGACGCGCGGGGCGCGGCAGCGCCTGCTGGTCGAACACGTCACTCGTCAACGCCTGACCGCCGTCCTGCTGCGGGAGGTGCGCGGCCTCAACGCGGCCCGTTATGGCGAATTCGTCGAGGCTCTGGTGGACGCGCTGCTTGCCCAGGTCACAGCGCCCGCGGCCGCCGATGATCCTTTCTTGCTGGCGCTGCAGGCGCTGACGGCCGATCAGCCGCGGCTGTCCCTGCCGCTGGCCGACCTGCTGCAGGCGCCGGATGCTGCCGACCTCCAGCTCATCCTGCGCACGCAGGCGCGGCGTCAGGCGTTGACCGATGAGACCCTGGCCGCCAGCCTCTACGATCTGCTCAGCGTCCACCAGCCCACGTTCGACAGCCTTGCGCCGCCGCCGCGCCCCCAACCGCCGCCCGCCGTAGACGATTTTGTGGGGAGGGCTGACGACCTGGCCTACTTTGGCGACATTCTGCGCACCAGGTATTTTGCGGTGATCACAGGGATGGCCGGTGTGGGTAAAACCCTGCTGGCGGCCCGCCTGGCGCGCATGACGACCCCGCTAGAGCGCATTTTTTGGTATGAATTTCGCCAGGCGCTTGATCTGGACGCCATGCTCCTGCGCCTGGCCGGCTTTCTTTATTACCAGCAGCGCCCCGGCTTGTGGGAAATGTTGGAAAGCGCCCGTCAGCGCAACGCGCGCCCTCCCCATCCCGATATCATCTTTGATTATGTTTTTCAGGAGTTACACGGGCTGAACTGCCTGCTGTGCCTGGATGAATTTCACCTGGTGGATGAGCAAAGCTCCCTGATCGAACCGTTTGTCGAGCGCCTGGCCCAGATCGTTCACGCTGGCGATCTGTCGCTCATCCTGGCGGCGCAGCGAATGCCGCCCTTTGTGCAAACGGTTCAGTTCAGGGCGGTCGAGGGCCTCACGCTGACCGATGCGACCGCGCTGTTGCAACGGCATGGCATCAACCTGGCGCCCAATCTCCTGGCCGCCGTGCATGGGCAGACCCAGGGCAACGCCGAATTGCTGAGCCTGGCTGCCGAGCTGCTGCGCCGCAGCGCAGACCCCGCGGCCATGATCGCCAGACTGAGCCAGCAGCAAGATGTGGAACGTTTTGTGATCCGCGAGGTGGATGAATCCCTGTCTGACGGCGAGCGGGCCATTTTGGGCGCCATGTCCGCCTTGCTGGGCTACCCCGCCACCCGGGCCGCACTCAGTGCGATCCTCGATCGCGGCGGCTTACAGCGCAGCATCCAGTCGCTGGCCGATCGCCACTTACTGACCGACCAGGAGACCGCAGAGGGGCGGGTCTTTAGCCTGCACGCCATGCTGCGCAGCTTCTACTACGCCGACCTGGGGCCTGATGAGCGCAGGACGCTGCACCGCCGCGCGGCTGCCTTCTATGAAAAAGAACAGCCCGATCCACTGCGCGTCGTTGAGCATTGGCTGCACGCCGGCGAGGGCGAGGAGGCGGTTGCCGCCGCCACATCTGATGTTATCGCTTTCATCAATCATGGACAGGCGCATGCCCTGCTGCGCCTGTTGTCCCAACTGGCCGACCGACCACTGCCCGTGTTGCAGCAAGCGCGCCTGGCGTTGACGCGCGCCGAAATTCAACAGTTCGAATGCGCCAACGACGCCGCTCAGGCCAGTTTTGACGCCGCGCTGGCCCTGGCCGAACGTCTTCCCCCCACCGCGGCGCGGCAGAAGCTCATCGTGACGGTTTGCCAGCGCCTGGGCGAACTGCTGAGCGATCAAGCGCCTGACCATGCCCTCGCCTGGCTGCAGCGCGGCCTGGTCGAGGTGGACGCCGACAACGACCTGGCCCCGGCGCGGGCCGAACTGCTGGTTGCACTCAGCACGGTGCAGATCCGGCGCGGCGACTATGCGGCTGCCGCCGAAGCCGTACAGGCAGGCCTGCGGGCTGCCGTTGATCTACCAGACCGGCTCTTCATTCGTGCGCAGCTCAATTTGGGCATCATCGCCAGCGAGCGGGGCGATTTCGATGACGCCTTTGCCTTCACCCGCCAGGCGGCGGCCCACGCCGCACAGGCGCATGACGATATTTGGCGCGTGCCCGCCGAGATGAACCTGGGACTGTACGCCTTCACCCAGGGCGATTGGGACGGCGCCGTAAGCCACCTGACCATTGCCAGCGACCTGGCCGGCCGGGTTGGCAGCGGGACGCAGCGCACGGAGCTGGCTATCAACCTGGGTCAAATCCTGTTGCGCCGCGGCGAAGACACCGAGGCCGGGGTGAAGCTGCAGGCTGCGCTGGAACTGGCGCGCCAATACCATCTCGTCAGCCATGAAATCGTAGCCACGATCAACCTGGCCGAATGGCGACAGCGGCGCGCTGAACTGGAGACTGCCCTGAGCCTGATCGAAGCGGCCCGGCAGCGGTCGCTGGAGACCGGCCTGAGCGCCTGGTTGCCAGAAATCTACCGCCGCGAGGCGCAGATCAGGCTGGCGGCAAACGATGGCGCCGGCGCGGCCACCGCCATCGCCCAATCGCTCACGATCGCCGCCGAAAGCCCCCTCGAATTGGGCATGAGCCTGCGGGTGCAGGGGCGCGCCCTGGCTGCCGCCGGGCAAGCGCAGGCGGCGGCCGCGGCGTTTGCTCGCAGTTTGGAATTGTTGGCCGGCGTTGACCCTTACGAAGTGGCGCGCACGCAGCTCGCCTGGGCGCGGTTGCACCAGGCCAGCGGCGATGACGCCGGCGCGCAGCCGCTCTTCGACGCGGCCGAGGCGACGTTTACGCGTCTGGGCGCACGACGTGACCTGCAAGAAACGCGGGACACCAGGAGGAGCGCATGATTATCATTCACGACCGCAGGTGGCTGCGCATTGGAGGCGCGCTGCTTGTCGCGGGCGCGCTGGCTCTCGCCCTGCTGAGCGCCCTATTTTTGATCCTGCGACCCCCTGTTGCGGTCGCCTCCGGCCCGGCGCCCATCGAACCCTGGGGGACGGGCAGCGAACGCACGCACAGCCTGACCGTGGGCGATATGGACAACGACGGCAACCTCGATCTCATCGTGGGCAACGCGGGCGAACCCAACCGCATCTATCGCAACGATGGCCGCGGGCGCTTTCCGATCACGAACGTCATCACGCTGCCCAATCCTGGCCAGGACACGCGCGCCAGCGCCGTTGCTTCGCTGGACGGCGATCCTTCGCTCGACATCCTGGCGCTGTCGTCGGGCCAACCGGCGCAGCTCTATCTCAACCCTGGCCAGGGCTTCGTCACGCCGACCTTGTTGCTGACCGTCACGGCGCCCCTGACTCCCGTTTTGGCCATCGGCGACCTGGACGGGGACGCCGACTTCGACCTGGTCATCGGCGGCGAGATGAGCGCCACGCGCGTCTACCTGAACGATGGCCATGCGTCCTTCCGCCCGGCCGACTGGTTGACCACCACCGCATCCATGAGTGCCACCGCCATCGCGCTGGCCGATGTCAATGTAGATGGGCGGCTCGACTTGCTGCTAGGCTTCGATGGGCGGCCGGTGCAAACGTTCCTCAATGAAGGCGGCGCAGGCTTTGCGCCGGCCGGCGTGATCGGCGCCGCGCGCGGGCGCGTGGCCGCGTTGGTCGCAGGCCATCTGAACGATGATGGCCGACCCGATGTGGGGGTGGCCTATTCGAACCTTGAGAGCAAGTCGCAGGCGCTTGCGATCTACACGAAT
>DAISHS010000264.1:0-6449 GCA_036822415.1 Chloroflexota bacterium | reverse complement strand
CGAGCAGCGTTCAGCCTCGTCCATGTACGGCGTGCTGACCACCATCGTCACCCCTTGCAGGTGCAGGTCGGACAGAATGTCCCAGAACTCGCGCCGCGCCACGGGGTCTACCCCGGTCGTCGGTTCATCGAGCAGGAGAATGTCAGGCTGGTGGATAAGGGAGCAGGCCAGGGCCAGTTTCTTCTTCATGCCGCCGGAGAGTTGGCCGGCGCGGCGGCGCGTGAATTCGGTAAGCCGTGCAAAGTGCAGCAGGCGCGTCATGCGCTCCTGACGCACGGCGCCGCGCACCGCGTACATATCGGCAAAGAAATCGAGGTTTTCCTGCACGCTCAGGTCGCTGTAGAGGTGAAACTCCTGCGCCATGTACCCCACGCGCGGTTTGATCGCGCCGGCGGCCGTCACCGTATCATGCCCGTCCACCGTCGCCCGGCCGGCCGTCGGCGCCAGGATCGTCGCCAACAGGCGCAGGGTGGTCGTCTTACCGGCGCCATCCGGCCCAACCAGGCCAAACACCGCGCCGCGTGCAATGGTCAAATCGAGGTCATTCAGCGCGTGCACGGCGCCAAAGCGGCGGCTGAGGTGTTCGGTCACGATCAGGGGTGCGGTCACGGCGGCAGCTGGCATGGTTCCTCGATCTCGAAAGACAGTCCGGGGGGCGCAGGATGGCCGCCTACTCCAGGCGTTTGCGGAAACGGGTCGTGGCGACGGCCAGAATGAGGACGCTGAACAAGCCCAGGATGAGGACCTCGCGCCAGAGAATCTCCAGCCCGGCGCCCTTCAAGACCACGGCGCGGATGATAGTCAACAAATAACGCAGCGGCACGAATTGGCTAACGAACTGCAAGGGCGCGGGCATCGCCTCCAGGGGGAAGATGTAGCCGGCCAGGAAAATGGAGGGCAAGAAAAAGAAGTAGGTGGACATCATCGCCTCTTGCTGGGTCTGGGCGATGGTCGAGATCATCAGGCCGAGCGCCAGCGATGAAATCATGGCGAAGGCATTGAGCAGCAGCAACAACGCCACGCTGCCGTGAATGGGGACCTGAAACCAGAAGACGGCGATGACCAGCACGGCGCAGGTGTTGATGAAGACGATCAACGCGTAGGGCGTCACTTTGCCCAGGATCATCTCCAGCGGCCGCATCGGCGTCACGATCAGCTGCTCCATCGTGCCCTGCTCACGTTCGCGCACAATGGCGAGCGCGGTGGTCATCATCGAAAGCATCTGCAGGATGATGCCGACCAGGCCAGGCACCATGTAGTTGGCGCTGCGCATTTCCGGGTTGTACCAGACACGCGGGCGCACATCAACGCCGGGCTGATGTTGAGGATCGGTGTGGATCAGCTCCGTCAGCACTTGAATGGAAAAGGCCTGGCCGACACTCTGCGAGGAGGCGAAGGCGACGTTGGAAATCGCCGGGTCGGAGCCGTCAATGATGAACTCGATGGCCGGCCGCTCACGGCGCGCCAGGGCCGTCCCAAAACCGGGGGGGATGACGATGCCGGCGCGCACCTCGCCGAGATCCACGAGACGGCCCAGCGCCTCACGGTCGGCCGGGTAAACGACGATGTCGAAGTAATTGGACGCCTGGTAGGTCGCCAGCAGATGGCGGCTTTCGGCCGAGCGGTCGAAATCGAGGGCGGCGGTCTTGAGGTGTTCGACGTTGGTGTTGGCGGCATAGCCAAGCAGGATCAGCTGCACGATGGGGATAGCAAAGAGGGTGATCAACGTGCGCCGATCACGAAACATGTGCCGGAACTCTTTGCGCATCAACGCCAGCGTACGCAGAATCACCGTCGCTCCCTTGCACAGGCCCTGTCTTCAGGCTACTGTCATTCTACACCCAGTCGCTGAGCGATGCAAGACCAGCGCCCCAAGATTCTGCCACACAGCCTGCCTTCAGCCCCACAAGCGGCTCGGATAAACCCCCTGGGCGATGAGGGTCCGAATGGCGGCTTGCACGCGTGCGCGATCAGCCTGGTAAGTCACGCCGAACCATTGTTCCTGCGTGGGCAGGACGTGGACGCGGGCGCGGCCAGCCTGCACCAGCTCACCCACCACCGTCGGCAGATAAAGCTCGCTTTGCCGCAGCGCGGCCTCATCCTGCTGCAAAAAGTGCGCAAGGCGCTGTTCCAGTTCAGGAAAGAGCGCGGGCGTAAAACCCCAAAAGTTCATCGAAATTTTGACGTCAGCGGCCAGGGGCGTCCAGCCGGTTTCTTCATGCCAGGTCTTGATGCCGTCGGCAAAAGCCTGGATGCGGGTGTGCTCCTCCACGCTGACCAGGGCGCCATCGGCTGCGACCGTGCAGACGCCGCGCGCCACGTGCCCATGTTCCGAAAGGGTGTTTTGCAAAGGGTAGCCGACCATGCTGAAGTCAGGCAAACCGGGCTGATCGCTGGCCTGGCGCAGATGTCCGGCAATGGCCTGGAAAGAGGCGGCGCCATAGAAATCATCGGCGTTGATGGCGGCAAACGGCGCGTCGACGGCCTGACGGCAGCACCAGATGGCATGGCCGGTGCCCCACGGTTTGACGCGGCCGGCCGGCGGCGGCGCGCCGCCGGGCAAATCGTCCAGCTCCTGGAAGACGTAAGTCACCGCGGCCTGCGCCTCGACCAGGCGGCCGATGCGTTCACGAAAGGCTTCTTCGATGCTGCGGCGGATGACGAAGACGATGCGATCGAAGCCGGCGCGCAAAGCATCGTAAATCGAATAGTGAATGATCAATTCGCCATACGGCCCCACCGGGTCAACCTGCTTGAGGCCGCCATAGCGGCTGCCAATGCCGGCGGCCATGATGACGAGGCTGATGTCAGGCATAGGTATAATCCATTTTCTCTACCCTGGGATGCGACCCTGGTTTGGTCAGAAGGCCAGCCAGGGCGGTTTAGTACCTTACCGGTTCAATTCTTGCTTTTTGGGCAAGAATTCCTTGCCACAGAGGGCGCAAAGATCACAGAGGTTTCAGGCGACTTTCTCTGTGTTCTCTGTGATCTTTGTGGCAAGATCCTTTCCGGCTTGTCCGGTTTGGGGGATAGCTTTATGATACTGCTTTGGTCTGAAAATGCCAAGCGGCGCGCCCCCGTCTGCCTTCGATATTGACGGCGGCGGCGAAGTCTTGTATCATGGCGGCCCGTCGCCGATCGCGCCGCGCACCCGTCGGCCGCACAGAGGATTCATCAATGCACAGAGCAAACGCCGCCATTCTGTACCTGGCGCTGGCCGCGGCCAGCGGCTTCCTCCACTCCATGATCTTCACAGCCAGCGCCGTTTACCAGGTCATGGTCGTGGGCCTCAATCCCCTGCAGCTGGTGCTGGTTGGTTCGGTGCTGGAAGTCACAGCCTTCCTGGGCGAGGTGCCGACCGGCGTGGTAGCCGATGTCTTCAGCCGCCGCCTCTCGATTCTGATTGGCTACGCGGTGATTGGCTGCGGGTTCCTGTTGGAGGGATCGGTGCCGCAGTTCACGGCGATCTTACTGGCGCAGGTGCTGTGGGGATTGGGCTACACGTTCACCAGCGGCGCCACGGAGGCCTGGCTGGTGGATGAGATCGGGCAGGAGCAGGCCGGGCCGCTGTTCTTGCGCGAGGCGCAGATCAGCGCCGTGGCGATTCTGCTGGGCATCGGCGCGGGCACGCTGCTGGGGCAGCAAGGCGGACTGCAATTGCCCATCCTCCTGGGCGGCGCGGGGCTGCTGGCGCTGGCGTTAGCGCTGGCTTTCATCATGCCGGAACACCATTTCGTCCCCACCCCGCGCGGCGATCGCACCACCTGGCAAACGATGATTCACACCACGCGCAACGGCTGGCGCATCGTGCGCTCACGTCCGGTGCTCTTCACGCTGCTGGCGGTTGGCGTCGTCAACGGCGCCTTCAGCGAAGGCCTCGACCGCCTGTGGACCATTCACCTGATCCAAAACTTCACGCTGCCGGCGGTGGCCGGCTGGGGCCCAATCGTCTGGATTGGCCTGATTCGGGCGACGGGGCTGCTCTTGACCATCGCCGCGGCGGAGGTGGTCAAACGGCGCCTCAATCTGCGCCGCGATCGCACCATTGCCCGCGCCTTGTGGTGGATGACCGCCGGCATCGTGGCCGGCATCCTTTGTCTGGCGTTAGCGCCGAGTTTGGCCTGGGCCATTCCTGCGCTGGTCATCCTGATGATGCTGCGCCGCACCCTGGCGCCGATCCTGTCGACCTGGACGAATCAGCACATCGGCGCGACCGATAGCAACGTGCGCGCCACCGTGCTCTCGATGGTCAGCCAGGCCGATTCGATGGGGCAAATTGCCGGCGGGCCGGTGGTGGGGCTTGTGGGCAACTTTTCCATTCGCCTGGCGCTGGCTATGTCCGCTGCCATCCTGACGCCGGCCCTGCTGCTCTACCGCCGCACCCGGCAGTACAGCCCACCGCCTGACGCCGCGCCGGAGGGGTAAGGCCGCAGGGATGGCGCGTTCCCCAAGGGCAGCGCCAGCCGCGAGAGTGTTCAAATTTGAACTATTATGTTCAAGAAAAGTTGCGAGAACTGAGAAATTCCATTAAAATTTGGCAGGAGGAGGATTTATGGAGCCAATAGATGTGATCGTGTTGGCCGGCTTCCAGCAAGGTAAGCCGGATTTGCTGGCCGAATACACCGGGTCGCCGCGTAAGGCGCTGGCGCCGCTGGCAGGCAAACCGATGGCGTGGCACGTCGTGCACGCGCTGCGGGCTGCCCCATCCGTGCGCGACATCATCGTGGTGGGCATCGCCCCCGACGAAGGCGTTGACCTGGGCACGCCGGTGACGTTCGTGCGCAATCAGTCCGGATTGCTCGACAATGTCTATGCCGGCTTCGATGTGGTTCTGCGCCAACATCCCAGCAGCAAACTGGCGCTCATCGCCTCGGCTGATATTCCCCTGCTCACCCCGGACGTGGTCGAATGGTTTGTGGCGACCTGCCTGCGCACCCAGGACGATGTCTATTACGCGGTCGTGCCGAAGGCAGTCATGGAAACGGCCTTTCCCGCCTCCAAACGCAGCTACATCCGCTTCCGTGAAGGCCCTCACTGCGGCGGCGACCTCTTCATGGTGCGCCTGGAGGCGGCTCACCGCAGCGAAAGCCTGGTGCGCGCGGCCATGGATCGCCGCAAGAGCGCCTGGCGCCAGGCGCTGCTGATGGGCGTCGGCACGCTGATCAAGTTTGCCCTGGGCCGCCTGACCATGCCAGACGCCGAACGCGTGGCCAGCCGCATGTTCCAGGCCCGCGGCCGCGTCGTCATTGCGCCCTACGCCGCCATCGGCATGGATGTGGACAAGCCGTTTCAGTACGACATCGTGCGCCAGGCCATCGAAGGAGCAGGCGCAAGACCGCAGCCAGCCTCCCCCGCCGCCCATTCGTGAACGATCAGCGCCCGCCGTCACAGCCTGCGCGCGTTTCTCTGCGCAGCCGGGCCGCCGCCTGGGATCAGCAGCGCAGCGCGCGCCTGCGCCTGCTCCCTGACCGCGCTCTGGGCTATGGCCTGGCCTGGCTGGGCGCGCACCTGGGGGATGGTTACCTCTGGTTTACACTGGCCGCGCTGGGACTTTGGCTTGGGGGCGGGCCTCTGCGCCGCGGATTGCTCCTGTGGGTCATCAGCATGGCGGTGGGCGCCATCATCACCACCTCCACCAAGTTCATTTTACGCCGCCAGCGCCCCCAGGAACAAAGCGGTTTCTATTCTGTCAAGTACGACCAGCACAGCTTCCCGTCAGGCCACGCCACGCGCATGGGCACGATTGCGGTCTGGGGCGCGATCCTTTTCCCGGGGCTGGCCTGGGCCGCCATCGGCCTGGCCTTGTGGACAGCCTGGAGTCGCGTGGCCCTGGGCATTCACTTTTTGCTCGATGTCATCATCGGGCTGGGCATCGGCGCAGTCGCCTCGCTGCTGGTGTTTGCCCTGGCCGGCCATTGACGCTGACGACAGCTCGAAAGCCGGCTGTCAAACGGCCGCGATTCGGCATTTTAGTTGCCAGCTTGGCGCGTCTGCGCTACAATCGGTGTCACCGCTGGCCGGCCAGACCTGATGGTCGCGCCGGCCCGGTCTTTGTCAGCGCACCCCTGCATGGCGCGGACAATGGCAACTCATGCTGAAGGAGCCTGCTTATGTTGTCGCCTGATTCCTTGCGCCAAGCGCTGACGCGGGTGATTGACCCCGAATTATTTCTGAACATCGTAGACTTGGGCCTGGTCTATGGGATCGAGGTAAAGCCTGATGACCAGGTGATTGTGACCATGACCATGACCACGCCCCATTGCCCCATGGGGCCGCAGATCATCAAAGACGTCACTGAGACCGTGCAGCGCGAAGGCGCCGCCAGCGTCAACGTCAACGTCGTCTGGGAGCCGGCCTGGAGCGTGGCCCTGATGACGCCTGCCCTGCGCGCCGAACTGGGACTCGACGATGAGGATGTCCTGCCGATGCCGCCGCCGCCCCCACCGCCG
>DAISHS010000263.1:0-6500 GCA_036822415.1 Chloroflexota bacterium | reverse complement strand
ACGATTGCAAAGTCCACCTGCGTGGACTACACCCCGAAACTGAAATGCACCCTGTTTGCAGACCAACGCTTTTTGCCTATTTGTTTGACACATCGCGGCAAGGCCATTATAATGTTTGTGAAGGTTGTGATAAGAGAGTAGGGCCATGCTCGTTATCAAACGTTACCCAAACCGCAAGTTGTACGACACCGAAGCCAAACGCTACATCACGCTCGAAGGAATTGCCGAACTGATTCAGCGCGGAGAAGAATTGCACGTGGTTGATCACGAGACAGGCGAAGACCTCACCACGGTCACGCTGTCGCAAATCATCTTCGAGCAAGAAAAGAAGCGCGCCGGCTTCTTACCCAAATCCATCCTCTCCAACCTCATCCGCACCGGCAGTGACACCCTGGATTATCTGTGGCGATCTTTCCAGGCCTCAACCAGCGCAGTGCGCCTGTTGGAACAAGAAATCAATCGTCGCCTCGACGCCCTGGTCGAGCGCGGCGACCTGGGCGTGCCTGAAGCCAATCGCTTGCGCGCGGAGCTGGCGCGCTTCGCGCCGCAGCCGTTGGAACACAAAGGGCCGGACAGCGCGCTGGAAGAGAACATTCTTGGCCGCCTGAACATCCCAACGCGCGCCGACATCCTGGCCCTGCAAACGCAGCTGGAAGCGCTAACCGTTGAACTGGAGGCGTTGATGGGGGCGCGGCAGGGATTACCCGACAGGCAAGCGGCCACGAAACCAGAAGACGCCCCGTCGGCATCCCCCCCAGCAAAGGACATCAGCACGTGACGAGCGAGCGTGTCAGCAAAATTGCCCTGGTTCTCGCCGGCGGCGGTCTAACCGGCGCGGTGTACGAAATCGGCGCTTTACGCGCAATCAATGACCTTCTGCAAGATCGCACCGTCAACGATTTCGATATTTTCGTTGGCACCAGCGCGGGCGCCATCGTTGGCAGCTTGCTGGCCAATGGCATGTCGCCTATTGCGGCCATGGACGCGCTGGCCGGGCGGCATGTGGAGGTGCGCGCCCTGTGGGCTGGCGATTTGTTCCGGCCCAATTATGGCGAGATTTTGGGACGCGTACGCCGGTTTCCGGCGACGGTGCAGGCCGCGCTGCGCCACTACAGCCGTAATGTCAACGACATGAACTTGTGGGACTTCATTTGGACCCTGATCGAAGTCCTGCCCTCCGGCCTCTACGATGGCACGGCGCTGGAAGGTTACATGGCCGCGGCGCTGAATCGCCCCGGCCTCAGCAATGACTTCCGTGCGCTGGCGCGCGAGCTGTACATTATCGCCACCGATCTTGATACCGGGCAACGGTCTGTCTTTGGGAATGACCAAAACAGCCACGTACCGATTTCATTGGCGGTGGCCGCTTCATCGGCGGTGCCGCTCCTCTACAAACCGGTGCGCATCGGCCAGCGTGATTACATTGACGGCGGTATGCGCGGCAATGCCAGCATTGACCTGGCCATTGAGCACGGCGCCAAGCTGATCGTTTGCATCAACCCGCTCGTGCCCCTCAACAATCAGCGCAAGCGCGGGGTGCCGATGCTTGGCCCCGACGGCACTTTCATCAGCGACAAGGGCATGCAGGCCATCGGCTCGCAGGTCATTCGCATCATGATGCGCTCTGGCCTGAACTATCACATCAAAACCCTGCGCCGCCGCCATCCCGATGTGGACATCATTCTGATCGAACCACGGGCCGACGACTACCAGATGTTCTTCTATAACATCATGCGCTATTCGGCCCGCCTGCTCGTGGCCGAACATGGCTACCAATCGGTCACGCTGGATCTGGCCGACCGTTACCATGAGTTCAAAGATATCCTGTCGCGCCACGATCTGCACATCTCGCGCCGCCGCGTGATCCAACATCTTGAGGAATTAACGCACACGGAAGAGGTCGAACAAGCGGCCGAGCCTGTCGCGGCGGCGCCCAGCAGCGCCAACCCCATCGTCAGCCAGCTGGAGCAGGTGCTTGGTTCGCTCTCGGTGACGAGCAGCGCCAATCCCATCATCAGCGAGCTGGAGCAGGCGCTTAGTTCGTTGGATGACACGCTCAAGACGCTGCATCACAACAACCAGCCTCCCCCAGGAGCCGATCATTGATCCGTTCTGCCGCAACCGGTGCGCCCAGCATAGCGCGTCAACCTCTGACATTACAGACGGCGGGCCGAGTAGCCCGCCGTCTATTTTGGCCGCAGCCCCGCGCCAGCCGCGGCGCGCAGGGCCGGCGCTTGGCGCTGACGCTGCTGCTGGCCGTTTTGCTTAGCGGCTGCCGCCCAGGCCCGTTGTTGACGCCGCCGCCCACGCCGGAGCCGCTGATTCCCACACCGCCGCCGCCCGCGGCGTTTTTTGCGCCGACGCCAACCCTCACACCGCAGCTGCCAGCAACCCCCGTCCCGTCAACCATGACGCCGACGCCGCAGCCTTCCGCCACCCCCGCCGCGTCGTTGACGCTGACCAGCAGCCCAGACGCGACGATGACAGCCACCGCCCCTGCGCCCGCCAGCGGATGGCCTGCCGATTGGCGCCAACGCATCGGCCTGGGCGTCACCAATGGCGTCCTGACCCAGGTCAACTGGGGCGAAGCGCTGCCAGGCTGGTACCTGGATTGGAAAATTCACCTGGCGCCGACGCCCATGAGAGGCGTCGAGTTTGCCCAGATGGCGCGCGTGCAGCAAGGCGAACCGCGCAACAGCGCCGCTGACCTTCAGCGCGTCGCTCAGGCCAACCCAGGCTCGATCTGGCTCATCGGCAACGAGCCGGACGTGGCCTGGCAGGACAATTCCACCCCGCAGCAATATGTCACCGCCTACCATGATCTGTACCAGTTGCTCAAAGCGGCGGATCCGACCGCGCGCGTCGCCATTGGCGGCATCAGCCAGGTGACGCCGCTGCGTATGCGTTATCTTCAACAGATCTGGGATCTCTACCGTGCGCAGTATGGCGCCGACATGCCCGTGGACATCTGGAATATCCACACGTTTGTGCTGCGCGAAGAGCGCGATTCGTGGGGTGTTGGCCTGCCGCCCGGCTTCGAAGATGCCACCGACGGCGCTTTGTGGAACATCGAAGACCACAACCGCCTGGACCTGGTGGAACAGCAGGTGATCACCTTCCGCCAGTGGATGGCCGCGCACGGTCAACGCCAGAAGTCGCTGATCGTGACCGAATACGGCATCCTCATGCCGGCCGACTATGGCTTTGCGCCCGAAGTGGTGGCCCGCTACCTGGCCGACAGCTTTGCCTACTTTGCCACCGCGCGCGATGCCCGGCTTGGCAAGCCCGACGATGACAATCGCCTCGTCCAGCGTTGGTGCTGGTTCAGCACTGCGGATGACACCTACCCGACCGGCAATCTCTTTGCCTGGCCCAGCCTGGCCCCCACCGCCATTTTCCGCGCGTATAGCACGTTAATGCGCACGGCGCACTGACAGGCGCGGACGATGCTTCGGCCCCTCAATAGATGTTCAGATAATGTTTCGTGGTAGGGGCGATCCTTGCGGTCGCCCAGGGCAGGCTGCCCCTACGAGTTAACGCAGCCCCATCTCCATCAGCACCTGCGGATACTGGCGTTCGGCCTCGACAAAGAGATCACCCAACTGCATCGCCTTGAAGACGTAGCCCTTGGTTGCAATCTGCCCGCCGAAGAAGGCGTCACGCAAGCGCACCTCTCCCAGCCAGATCCTGTGCAGCGTATCGGCTTCCAGGTTAAGTTCCAGGTCGGCCTTGCCCACCTGCGGGCCAAACAGCGCCTCCACCGGGCGGCCGCGACCATCGAGCAAAATCTGCGCGTTGGGTTGGCGCGTGTTCAGGCGAATGACCAGGTTGGAGCGCGCAAACTGGTCCGTCGCCACGGGATTCTTCATCAAGCGGCCAAAAAGCTGATTCATGACCGCGTAAAATTGCTTGTCATCCTGATAAAACGCCATGACGGCCTCCTTCACCACACACCTGTCACCATGAACAACGAAGGTCACGAACGCCCGCCTGTAGGGAGGCGGGCGTTCGTTAGCTTACAGGAACCCCACAGCCGCGCTCAGCGCGCCGATTTACGGCGGCTGAAGATAACGCCGCCCACCAGAGCGGCCACGGCGCCGGCCGCCGCGCCCAGCGTCTGAGAAGGCAAATTAGCCGGGAAGCGCGGCGACTTGACCGCATCAGCCACACTGAGCGCCTCGCGCGAATGGCGGGCATCTTCGATCAAGCGCTGCAACCGCGCGGGATCGCGCCGCAGCTCATCGGCAATGGCGCGCTTGCGGGCGATGTCCTCATCGGTCACATATTCATCGAACGAGCGCAGGCCGGCCAGCTGGAAGCCGTGCTTCTTGAACAGGCGATAAATTTCCTTGACCCGATCCATTTCGATGTTGCGGCCCAGGGTGTAATCATCGAAGATGCCCTCCATGGCCAGCAAGGTCGTTTCAGCCAGGCAGGCGTAGGAAGTCTTGGGCGGCAGACCAATGTCGAAGCCAAAGTCCACATCGCCAGGGATCAAAATTTCGCCCGATTCGATGACCAGAACGTCGGGGCGCAAGGCAGCCTCTTCGGCGGAAATATCCGGCGGCCGCGCAACGTCACAAATGACCGCGCCCGGTTTGCAGCGGGTGATGTCAATGATGCGCGTTTTCAGCGCGGTCGTCGTGGTCACGATCAAGTCCACATCGCCCAGGTATTCATCCGCGCGGGTGGCAATCGTCACCACAGCCTGGGGGGTTTCAGCTTCGATCTGACGCTTGAGGGCGATCAGGCGCTCCGGGCGTGGGGCGACGAGGACGACATTATAAATGGCCTGCGCCAGCAAGCGCGCACAGACGGCGCCGATGGAGCCGGTGGCGCCGATGACCATGGCTTTGCCCTGGCTCAAATCGGTGGCGCCCATTTTGATGACGGCCTGTTTGCCAGTTTCCAGGGTTGCAGCCACGGTCAGCGAGTTGCCAGAGGTGATGGCGATGTCCACCTTTTGCGCGACCGTGATGCCGGCATCGCCCACGACCGAGGTAAACGCGCCCAGCCCCATCAAGCGGGCGCCCAGGCGTTCGGACATGCGCGCGGCTTTGATCAGGCGGCGGTAGGTGAAACTGGGGTCGCGGCGCATCAGCTCGCGCGGAGTAGCGCCTAGCGTCAGCAGGATGCCTTCGACGCGCTGGCCCGTGGCCGGCGACACGGCGCCGGTGATGCGTGAGAGGTACATGGGCGGAATTTCGGCCACGTAGTGCTCAACCAATTTTTCGGGCAAGAAGCGCAGCCACTTCAAGCGCTTGTCCTTGTAAATGTAGCGTGGGCTGAGGGGATGGATCACGAAGGCAAAGCGGTTGATCTGGCCGTCAGTTTCTTTCAAGTGCAAAATCTTCGGCGTCCACACCAGGTCGGCCATCAGGTTCAGGTAAGTGTCCTCAGTCAACGGCGCGGCGGGGTCGGGGCGCAAGGCCACGAAGATGGCTTCGATCGTAGCCGATGGGAGGCGCGCCAGCTCATTGTTCTCCCACGGCATGGTGGTGATGACCAGATCGGCGCCACGCGCGCGCAGGTCGGCCAGGTCTTCATCGCTGGCGCTTTCCACCACGATGATTTTGTGCTTCAGCTCGGCCGGGGCATAGCGGCGAATGGCGCCCATGTCGCCAGCCAGCACATCGGCGTGCTGGAAAGGCCCTTCGACGCGTGGAACGCCGGGAGTTCCGGCCAGCGGGAAGATGCGTCGGAATGGCTCGTCCTTCAATTGCGCCAGCGCCGGCCCGGCTCCGCGATCGAGCGCGAGGTTATTGCCCAGGGGGGCCGGTAAACGGAAGTAGATGATGGAATCGGCATAGCTGACCTCGGCCGCCGTCTCTTCCAGGGCGGCTGCCAGGCCGCGGTGATTGAGGCCGGGAACCATGAGGACATTTTTCTGGCTGAAAATGCCGGGCTGCGCCTCGCTCGCCAGGCGCACCGCCCAGCGCTCCAGCGCGCCGCGAATACCACCGCCGTCCAGCACCGGCGTTTGCTTGGCCGCCTTGCGCAGTTCAGCGCCGGCCGCATGAGTCACAGAGGCTGAGCCTAAGTTCAACTTGGCGGACATTCCCTCCAGGGCAATTGCGTCCACCTTGCCATCATACGCACGAATCAATTCGGCTACACGGTCCTGATCGCCGTCGGCGCCGATGCGCCGCACAGAGAGCGCCTGGCCCAGAAAGTTGATTTCCTGAGTGGACTCACCCAACGGGCCGAGGTGTAAACTAAGTATCTGTCTTGCCATGATCCACCGCTTCCTTAAAAATTCTCAATCCCAAATGCAGTTTTATGTCATGCTGTCTGAAAGGCCGCGGCGAGAACCGGCAAGCCTCGCTTTGCTGGTTCTGGCCTGGCCTCTGCGCGTAAACAGCTGGGTTGCGCGGTTTATTATACTGGTACACCCGTAGGGCGTCAAAGCCTTTGGCGCGCCTGTTTGTCAATCGGTAGCCCCAACGAGGGTGCATTTCAAACTGGGGGCAGATCGGGCGACTGCAAGTCGCTGCAACGAT
>DAISHS010000262.1:0-6505 GCA_036822415.1 Chloroflexota bacterium | reverse complement strand
TGCACCTGGCCTACCAGCGGCTGCAGCGCTTCATCGTACGGCTTGAGCAGGTAGTAATTGCCCGAACGCTCGATGCTGCGGCCCGCCAGCTCGATCTGAATTTTGTTGCGGTTGACTTCACCCACGGCCCATGTGAGCAGGGTGTGCATTTCGCCGTCAGGCGCGTAGGCCTGCGGGTTGCTGATGGCCGGGATGCGGAAGGTATCCACCACCGCGCCCAACTCGCGCCAGAGGTAAGGGCCGGTCTCCCAGCGATCGGCGGCCACCTGCCGCGGCTCTTCGACGCGCACCGAGACCTTTTTGTCCTGGGCGTGCAGCTTGGCGGCCAGCTTGGCGACAAACTTCACGTAATCGCCCGCCAGCTCTGCGTTGATGCCCCGATAGTCCAGGTTGATCCCTTTATACAGGTTGCCCACCACCAACTGCTCAATGGCGTTGATGTGTTTATCCTGCTGTTCTGCGCTTACCAGCAGGTTGGCGATCAAATCGGTGCGCACCGTGCCGTCATCAGCCAGATTGCTCAGGGTAGGCACGACGGCGAAGGAGCTGGCGGCGTCGGCAGGCAGACCTTGCAGGCTGCCTTCGATGCCGCCGTCGCCAGCCAGGCGCAGCCCCACCGGGTTGACCTCGACCAGCGCGCCCTTGCCCGCGTCGGGCAGCGGATTGTCAGCCGTGACGAGCGCGGCGGCCACCGGCGGCTGCGCAGTGGTCTGCATCACCATGAAGGCTTCCGGCACCGTGGTTACCTTCGACTCGATGGCGTCATCTTGCGGCACAATTTGGCTTGGGATGTAATACCAGGCCGTGGTCTTCGTATCGTAGCCATAAAGATCGAGCGTTTCGTAAGGCTCGGAGTCGTTGGGGATGGGCACACGAACGATGGCCTGCGCCGGCTTGGGGCCGTGCACCTGGCTCTGATAGAGCGGGCTGCGCGGGTTGACCGTGTTGGGCAGCTGCTCCGCCGCTTTACGCAGCTCGGCGCCGCCCTCGCCGGCCATGAAAGCCTGGCGCGGCGTACTGGTCAGGCGCATCTGTGTGGCGCCCTGGCCCATGGCCTCAGCGGGCATGGTAATCGAGGTGCCGTCCGGGTCAACCACCGAACCGCCCTGGGCAGTCAGGCGGGTGTAACCGCTGGTTTGCAGGCGCTCGACGAGGGAGACCGGTGGGAGAATCAAACTGAGAATGACAAGTCCGGCGATGCCAAAATTCAACAGCCAGCTGCCATTGCGGCTATTGAACCACCGGGTCAAATTCGGATAGAGGTCAGGCGAGTTCGTGACTTGCTGCATTGACGAAACGCCACTCCTTTCATAAATTCGTAATCAAACATAAAAATGCCTCATACCAGGATCGTGCAAACATGCCGGCGCGCTCGTTGGGATACGGCAGCCAGCATGACGAACAACAGTCTGGTTGAGGCGCTCATCAGACGAGGGACGTTCAACCCGTCCACGTTTGAATCTTGTTGGCGTCCAGTAGAATCGGCAGAACATTTTGGAACTGGCCGCCCCCTTGTACGTCTCACATCGGCGTACCATAACATGAAAGACATTCTAGCATAGCGCGGTAGATTTGGCAAAGTCACCCACGAATGTGGCGGCGACGTCCAATTCCAGATTTTGTCGGTCTTGCAGTATACTTCGCTCGCTGGCGCCGCCGCGTGCGCCATGATTTGTGGACCCGCTATAGGATTTTGTGCATGCAGCGTAAACTTGATTGGACGTTCATCGGCCTGGGTGTGGGGCTGGCGCTTTTGCTCGGCCTGGGCGCGATTTCACTCTATGCCTTCTTCAGCCTCAACACGGCGACAGACGCCACCCCCGCGTTCACCTGGCAGGAACCGTGGAGCGTGGTGGATGGCGCGCACGTGCCGCCTGACCTGGGGCTGTTGCCGTTGGCCGGCGATTCGGTGGACGCCACGGTGCGTCGGGCGCTCAATGCCAATGAGCTTGACGCCGGCTACGCGTTGACGGTGCAGTCGCCTGAGCTGACCGATGCGCAGCGCGCCGGACACCTGCTGCTCTTGGGTAAACGCTATGCCGCGGCCGATCAGCCCGGCAAAGCCTCCCTCTGTCTGCGCCTGGCGCATGAGGTGGCGGCGCTTAGCCCAGCCCTGCCCGATGTCGCGCGGGCCGATACAGCCGTGCAGGCGGCGGAGGGCTGGCTGACCTTGCAGCAGCCAGGCCTGGCGCGGGTCAGTCTTGATCTGGCTGAAACATTGGCCATCAGCAGCACCTACCTGTTGGATCCGCAGCGCGTCGATCTTTTCATGCGGCTGGCCTCAACCTACACCAAACTGGAAGATCGGGCCAAGGCGCAGGCGCTGCGCCAGCTGGCAACCAAGCTGCCGCCGCGCAGCACCCCGCTTCAGCACCCGCCCGATTTGGCGCTGGACCGCTGGCAAACGCCGCTGGCAATTTCCGAAACCCTGACAGCCACCCTGGAGGCGCGCCGGCTGACGGTGGACAGCATGGTCAATGGGCTGCTGGCCGGTCGTCAACTGACCGACGCCGAGATTGTGGCCCTGGAGCCGCAGCTGATCGCCGAAGATGCGCAGCGCACCGCTTTCTATCAACAGGTGGTGAGCGACAGCGCACAGACGCCAGAAGCCCAGGCCGCGGCGCAGCAGGCGCTGACCAATTGGCTGACCTTCAAATGGCGGGTGGCGCGGCTGGACTTGCAGGCCAGTCTCGTGCCAGACTGGGAAGCGCAGCAGGACGACATCAAGGCGCAGCTGACGGAAGCCAATGCCAACCTGTTTGCGCTCTACCGTGACCTGGCCAGCAAGTTGCCCGACAGCGACACGGTGAGCCGGGCGCGGCTGGAAGTGCTGCGCGCCGAGATTTTGCGCGGACGCCTGGGGCTGTATCCCGATTACCCATTGGATGAACTGGCGGCGCGGCTCAAGGAGGCGCAGGCCGAGCTGGGATCGGGCCTGGGCGTGCAGGTGACGTTACGTCAGGTGGAAGGTCATTCGATCTTCACGCTGGCAAGCCGGTAGGACGAAGATCATGCCCTACACGCTCTACATTGTGGGCACGCCGCTGGGCAACGCGGACGACTGGTCGCCGCGTGCGCAGCAGGTTTTGGCGGCCGTGCCGGTGATTGCGGCGGAGGACACGCGCGTCACCGCGCGGCTGTTGGCTCACTGCGGCATCCACGGGGCGCGGCTGCTCACCTACACCGACGACTTTGCGCCCAAGAAGGCCCAACGTCAGGCCGACGTCTTGACCGCCCTGCAAACGGGCGATGTCGCGCTGGTTTCTGACGCGGGGATGCCGGGCATTGCCGATCCGGGCGGCGAGCTGGTGCAGGCAGCCATCGCCGCCGGGCATCGGGTGACGCCGGTGCCTGGCCCCTCCGCGGTGGTGACCGCGCTGGCGGTGTCAGGCTTGCCCGCGGAGCGATTTTTGTTCCTGGGGTTCTTGCCGCGTCAGCGCAGCGAGCGCCAGCGCGTGCTGCGACAGGCCGCGGATGAGCCAGGCGCGCTGGTCTGCTTCGAAGCGCCCCATCGTCTGCTGGCAAGCCTGGAAGACCTGGTCAGCGTGCTGGGGGACCGCCGCGTGACCCTGGCGCGTGAATTGACCAAAGCGCACGAAGAAATCTGGCACGGGCGGCTGGCGGCGGCGCTGGCCCTGGCCCAAACCGAGGCCGCGCGGGGCGAATACGTCATCGTCATCGAGGGCGCGCCGCCGGCGCCGGCGGCGGAGAGCGGCGCGTGGCCGCTGGCGCAGGTGCGTGAGGCGCTGGCTATCCTGGCGCAAGAGGGTGTTGACACGCAGGCCGCGCCGCGCCTGGTGGCGCGGCTCTCCGGCTGGCGCAAGAAGGATGTCTACCGCCTGCTGATCGAGAATCGGGAGGCGGAATCAGGCGACGGCTGAGGGGGCTTGTAATGGCCCGGCGGCCGCCTTCTCCTGCAAACGCGCGGCCAGGCGCCGCGCCCCTTCCAGGTTTTGGTCGCGCAGACGCTCGTAAATGCGCAGGGCGTCCTCGGCCAGCGGCAGCGCGTCGCGCGGCTGGCCTTCATCTTCCAGGGCGCGGGCCAGGCCGTACTGCGCGCTGGCAATCAAGTCTTGCCTGTCCACCTCGCGTGCCAGCGCCAGCTCGCGCGTATACCACGCGCGCGCCTCCGCCGGGCGATTGCGATCGAGCGCCAGCAGCCCCAGGTTGCCCGAAACGTAGGCCTGATCTTCCTTGCGGTTCTCCTGCTCGTTGAGGGCTAATGCCTGGCGGTAGTAATCCTCGGCGCGGTCGTGTTCTTTGCGCTGCAGGGCAGTCGCGCCCAGGTCGTTCAGCGCGATCGCTTCATCGTCCGGCCGTTTGAGCTCCCGATAGGCGTTCAGCGCTTCGTTGAACAGGCGCACGGCCGTGGTCAGGTCGCCGCGCTGGCGCGCCACCAGGCCCTGCAAGCGTGCGGCCATGGCCTGGTCGCGCCAGCCGTCGCTGCGCCGCATGGCAACGGAGGTTCGCTCCGCCCAGACCGAGGCGGCCTCGGTTTCGCCGCGGCTATAGTGGATGAAGGCCACGTCGTAGGCGCGCCAGCCGGCCTTCGACCAGTTGCCCAGGGCCGCCATCGCCTCATAGGCCCAGGTCGCGATGCGCACCCACTCCTCCCAGTAGCCGCGGTACCAGAGAAAATTGCCCAAAGCCCGCGTCAGGCGGTTCAACATGCCGGCGGCTTCCTGATCAACCAGCGCGCCCGGCAGGCCGGTCAGGTTGTAGAGGCTGGCGGCCGCGCCCTCCAGATTGGCCCATTCGGCGTCCAGGCGCTCGAAGGTTTTGTAGTTTTCACTGTGGCCGCCGTACTTGCGCGCAAAATCTACCCAATAACGCAGCACCTTGTCCCGCGCGGCCGGATCAAGCGCAACCCTGGGGCTGCTGGCGGTCGCGGCGCCGGGGGCCGCGGCGCTGGTCAAAACGGGAACATTCAGGCTGGCCGTGACATAGGCCCGCGTCAGCGGATGCAGACCGTAGTGGTCATCGCCCACCTCGCTGACCAGCGAGAGGGTCACCAGCCGTTCCAGGGCGATGCTGATCTGCGGGGGCGTCAGCTCGGTTGCCTCGGCCAGCGCTGCAAGCGCGGCCGGGGCCTGGAAGGCGGAGAGGGCGGCGAGGACCGTCTTGTCGCTGGGCGCGAGATCGCGCGCGGCGTCGGCGAAGAGAAAGCCGTAGAGGTCGCTGGAGCGACCGGCATCCTGCAGGCGCGCCAACGCCTGCGCCACGGTCAGGCCCTTCTGCGCCACCAGCCCCAGCGTCCAGTGAATTGCCAGGGGGTTGCCGCCGCTGGCCTCGTAGAGGGCGCGCAGCATGGGGAGGCCAGCGTCGCTCAGCCTGGTTCCCAGCGTGGGGTAGTGCGCGCCCAACCCGGCCATCAGATCGAGCGCCTCATTTTCGGTCAGCCGATCCAGGCGGATGGTGAGCGCGCTCTCGCCGGTGCGGCGCCGGCTGGTGACGATGGCCTTGTTGGCGCCTGGCAGGCGGCGCAAAAATTCGGCGATCAGATCGCGCTCCGCGGCCGTCAGCGTCTCCAGGTTGTCCCAGATCAGCAGGGCGCGGCGGCCGCGCAGCGCATCGAGCAGCGCGCTGCGGCGCTCGGTGGCGTCGGTCATGCGCGTGGCCTCGACATTGCCCAACAGGCGCGCGAACTCACGCACGAAGGCGTCAAGCGAGGTCAGCGTCAGGGTCTCCTGGCGCTCGCCTTCTGGCGTCAGCCACGAGGTCTTGGCCGAGACGAAGAAGTAAGCGTCGAACCAGGCCCGCGCCTGGGCCGCATGGGCCACTTCGAGCGCCAGGGTAGTTTTGCCCATGCCGCCGATGCCGTCAATGGTCACGCCCCAGCCGCGCTCATCCGGGCTGAGACTGGCCAGGCAGCGAGCCATTTCATCCCTGCGGCCAACGAAAATGGGCGGTCGGCCGGAAAGGTTGTTGGGCACGGCCGCGGCGCGGCGATTTTCAAGCTGCGCCAGCCGCGCTTCCAGGCTGGCGACTTCTTTGCCTTGCTCCTCAAGCTCGATCTGCAAATGGGCCGGCCGGGTCAGCGCGGTGTAGCCGGCCGCCTCTTCTTCCAAAATTTGCAGGGCGCGCCGGGCGCGGGTCAGGGTGCGCTGCAACGCTTCACGGTTATCCATCGCCTACTCCCAGGTCAGGGTGGGGCGCTGCGCCCGGCACAGCGCCAACAGGTCGGGGATGCGGCCGCGACGTTCCAGATAGGCCACCAGTTCCCTGGCCCTGGCGCTCTTGCCGCTGCCAGGCAGCGATTCGAAGTCCACGTCCAGGTCGAAGCAGAGGGTTGCCAGTTCCTCCAGGCTGAAGGCGCTTTCCAGGTTGGCGCGCAGTTGACTGCGGGCGTTTGTGGCGGCGCTGCTGGCGCCGGCGTGCGTCAGGGGCTGCGCCGGCCCAGCCAGCTGCGCCTCAAGCGCGGCCACCTCGGCGCGTTTCTCCTCCAGCTCGATTTGCAGATGGGCCGGGATCGTCAACGCGGTGAAGGCCGCGGCCTGTGTCTCCA
>DAISHS010000261.1:0-6506 GCA_036822415.1 Chloroflexota bacterium | reverse complement strand
CGTCGCACTACCGCGGCCTGGATCCGGCGTCGGTCTCCGATCAGCGGCTGGTCTCGCCGGCCGTGGTGATCCCGAGCGGCCAGAATCCGGTGGTGATCAAGTTCTGGCATGTGCCGAACCTGGAGCCGAGCGGCACGGCGGCCTGCTATGACGGCGGCATCCTGGAGACGTCGACCAACGGCGGCAGCACCTGGACGCAGGTGCCCAACGCCAACCTGCTGGTAGGCCCATACCGGGGCACGGTTTCCAGCAGCTTCGGCAATCCGCTGGGAGGCCTGCAGGCGTGGTGTGGCACGACCAGCTACATCAACACGGTCGCGGATGTCAGCGGCCTGGCGGGGCAGACGGCCCAGTTCCGCTTCCGCCTCGGCTCGGACAGCTCGGTCAGCGCGACGGGTTGGGACGTGGACGATGTGACGGTGCAGTCGTGCCAGCCGGCAGCGCCAACCGCGACCCCGACCGCGACGACGGCGCCGCCGACGGCCACACCGACCAACACCCCAGTGCCGCCGACGGCCACGCCGACCGCAACGACCGTGCCGCCAACTGCGACGCCCACGGCGACGCCGGCGCCGCCGACGGCCACCCCGACCAACACACCGGTACCGCCCACGGCGACGCCGACCGCCACGCCGACGACCCCGCCGACCGGTGTGGAACTGAGCAGCTTGAACACCAGTGCGGGCGCGAGCAATCTGTGGCTGCCGCTGGCCCTGGCTCTGATCCTGCTGAGCGTGGTGGGGCTGGCCCTGCGCCGGCGCACTGCGCGTTAAAGCTCACTGCAGACCGTGAAGGGTCTGGTCGCTGCGACTGCCTGCGTGCTCGCCGGCGGTCGAGCGCTCGGCCCTTCACGGTTCAACGTCATGGTTGGCGCCCTGGCCTGGTGACATGCGGACCAGGGCGCCCGCATTGTCTCGACGTTTATCGGTATCCCCTCAACCCAATGGCCCCCTGACCCTGTCGGTCAGCCTGTTTCCGAGGTCTCCAGCGTGTCTCTGACAAATCCGCAGCCCGACCACATGCCGCGGCCGGGTCTTGCTCAACGGCCCAAGCGCTGGTCGCTGTTCGCCTACGAAACCCAGGTCCGCCTGTTTTTGCTGCCCTTTTTCCTCGGCTCCCTGGTTTTGATCGTCCTGCCCGCTTTGATTACCGTGGGCGTGGCTTTCACCAAGTACAACGCGATCCAGCCCCCCACCTGGATAGGGCTGAACAACTTTCGCACGCTTCTGGCCTCACCGCTGGCCCAGATGTCCCTCCGCATCTCGCTCCAGTTCATCTTCCTGGCTGTGCCGCTGCGTTTATTCGGCGCTTTGCTGCTGGCGCTCCTGCTGCAGACGCGTGGCCGGCTGTTCGGTTGGCTGCGCGCGGCGGTCTTTCTGCCGACCATCCTCCCCGAAGGCGCCTACGCGCTGATCTGGCTGTGGATTCTCAACCCGCTTTATGGCCCTCTGAACGCCGTCCTGTATGCCCTGCGGTTGCCAACCCCTGAGTGGCTGATCAACCCGCTGGCGGCTCGCCTCAGTTTTGTGTTGATGTCCCTGTTTACCATCGGTGAAGGGATGGTGGTGCTGCTGGTTGGCCTCAAGACGATTCCTAGGGTATACTATGAAGCAGCACGCGTCGACGGCGCGAACGCCTGGCAGTCCTTTTGGCGCCTTACCCTGCCGCTGCTCACGCCCTGGCTGCTGATCCTGATTTTTCGCGATATCGTGGTCAGCTTGCAAAACACATTTACCCCCTCCTTTGTTATGACCTACGGCGGACCTTATTACGCTACGACCTTTACGCCGCTGCTGATCTTCGAGCTGGCCTTCGATCTGTTCGATTTTGGCGCGGCCGCGGCCATGATGGTGGTTCTCTATATTTTGACCGGCCTGTTGGTGGTGGGTATTGTAAACCTGGTTGGATTGAACCGACATGACGACGTCGCCTGAGCCTTCAACCGGCCGCGCGCCGCCGCAGGCAGGCGATCATTCGCCCCGACCGGCTCCCCCCACGGGACAGGTTGGACGGCCGCCAGCGCACTTTATTGCTGCGGCCGTCATGGGCGCAGCGACGGCGCTGCTGTTCATTCTGCCGTTGTTCTGGATGGTGATTATATCGCTGCGCGCGGTGGGGCTGCCGCCGCCGCGTACGATCGAGTGGTGGCCGGCCGATCCGCAGTGGGGCAACTACGTTGAGATTTTTCGTCAGGTGCCGATGGGCAGCTACCTGCTCAACTCCCTGTTGGTGGTGGCCGTCTCCGTCCCGCTGACGCTGCTGACCGCATCGTTGGGCGGATTTGGCCTGGCGCAGCTGCGTGAGCCGTGGCGCAATCGCCTGGTCATCGCCACGGTGTTCCTGCTCATGGTGCCCCCCTCGGCTGTCTGGCTGTTTCGCTACCAAATGCTCAGCTGGACCGGCCTGCTGACGACGCTGTGGTCGTTGATCCTGCCCGCTTTTGCCGGCGGCGAACCGCTGCTGGTTTTGATCTTTTTCTGGACGTTTCGCCGTACGCCGGTTGAAATGTATGAAGCGGCCCGGCTCGAAGGGGCCGATGCCTGGCTGGCCTACCGCCAGATCGCGCTGCCGATGGCCAGGCCGACCATTGCCGCAGTGGTTGTGCTGGCTTTCGTTTTGTTTTGGAACGACTTTACCAACCCGGTGCTCTATTTGTACCGGCCGCAGACCTACACGCTGCCGGTTGGTGTGCAAATCCTGAAGCAGCTCGACGCCACGAATTGGCCGCTGTTGATGGCTGGAGCCACGTTTATGACCATCCCGATCATCGTTGTGTTCTTGATCTTGCAGCCGCTCTTTCTGAGCGACCATTCAATTGCTTCGTTGTTGGAGAAAGGTTGATGCGCAAACGATCGTCATGGCTTCTGTTCATTGTCTTGCTGAGCGCGCTGTCCATTGCGGGCTGTACAGTTTCGCCGCGCCAGCACACCACCTCGTTCATGGTTTCCGGCAGCAAGGAGGAGTACGATGCCTACCAGGGTCTCGTGGACGCCTTCCAAACCGCCAACCCGAACTACAAGGTGGATTTGCGTTACATACCGGACGACGCCGACTATCTGCGCCGACTGGCCGCAGATTTCGCGGCCGGCGCGCCGGCCGACGTGATGCTGCTCAATTACCGGCGCATCGCGCCTTTTGCCGATGAAGGCGCGCTGGCGACCGTCGGGCCGTACCTGGCCAAGAGCACGGTTGTCAAGGAGGCGGATTTCTACCAGCCTGCGTTGGCGGCTTTCCGTTACAAGGGCGAGCTGTGGTGCATTCCGCAGAACGTTTCCAGCCTGGTGATCTACTATAACAAGGCGCTGTTCGACGCGGCCGGCCTGGCCTATCCCGCGGACGCCTGGACGTGGGCTGACTTCGTGGCCGCGGCGCAGGCGCTGACGCTGGATAAGAACGGCGACGGCGTCACCGACCAGTACGGCGCGGGCATTGACCCCATTCTCTATCGCCTGGCGCCCTTCATCTGGCAGGCCGGCGGCGAGCTGGTGGACGATCCTGCCAACCCCACGCGCCTCAGCCTGGATAGCCCGGCCGCGCAGCAGGCGTTCCAGTGGTTCGTTGATCTGCAAACCACGACCCACGTCGTTCCAGACGCGGCTGCAGAGGCTGCCCAAGACAGCCAGAGCCGTTTTTTGAGCGGCGCCCTGGGCATGTATTTCAATAGCCGGCGCGTGGTGCCCACCATGCGCACCATCAAGGATTTCGATTGGGATGTCGCGCCCCTGCCCCGCGGGGCTGTCTCAGCCAGCGTCTTGCATAGCGACGGCTATTGCCTGGCTGACAAGAGCAAAGACAAGGAGGCTGCCTGGAAATTCATCGAGTACGCCAACTCTGTGCAAGGTCAAAAAATTGTGGCTCGTTCCGGCCGCACCGTACCTTCCCTGCGTGCGGTGGCTGAGTCGGCCGATTTTCTCACCCCCACCGAAAAGCCAGCCCATAGCCAGGTCTGGCTCGATGTCGTGCCCACGCTGCGCACCGTTCCGGTGATCTCCAACTGGCCCGCGATCGAAGACGCGGCCAGCAAAGAGATCGAACGAGCGTTTTATGGACAGGCGACCACCCAAGAGGCCGCCGCCTCCGCCGCGGCGTTGACACAATCCCTTTTCAATAAAACCGCCCCATGAGGATCCCGTAACCTTTTTCGTGAGTAGGAGGAAATACAATGAAGTACACGCGTAAGCTCTTCGGCGCTCTCGCAATCTTGATGGTCGCCAGCCTGGTCTTCTGGTTGCCTGCCGACATGGTCAGCACCAGCACGCTGGCCGGGCAGCGCAGTGCGTTCAGCCCACTCAGCGCTGCGCCGCAGGAGCCGCCCATTGGGCAGTTCGTCGTCGGTGAGCCTGTGACGCCCGTCCTTACTCAGGCTGCACGCGATCTGCCGCCGCCCGCGGTTGTTCCCGTTCTTGACCGTGAGATCAACCCGCGCCTCAATTTCAATAGCAACTTCAACCCTAACGTTGACGTCAAGGGCGGCCCCGACCCGCTGCTGCCGATACAAGCAGCCGCGCCCCCAGCCCAGCCTGATGCCTTTGGCACGCCGATCTTCAATTTCAACGGCCAGGGCTACACCTTCGTCAACCCGCCGGACACCGTCGGCGACGTGGGCGCCAATCATTACGTCCAGATGATCAACGCTACCGACGTGGCCGTTTACAACAAGACCACCGGCGCGCTGATCCAGTCCTTCGCCCTGACTTCGTTGGGCGGCTGCGCCACCGGCAATGGCGACCCGATCGTTCTCTACGATCAGCTGGCCAACCGCTGGTTCTTGAGCGAGTTCGGCTCAGGCAACGCCCTCTGCGTCTTCATCTCGCAGACGGCGGATCCCCTGGGCGCTTACTATTCGTATTCGTTCACCATGCCTAGCTTCCCCGACTACCCCAAGTACGGCGTGTGGCCGGATGCTTACTACGGAACTGCGAATGAGAGCAGCCCGTCGGCCTTTGCCCTGGATCGCGCCAAGATGCTGGCCGGTTTGCCGGCCACGTTCCAGCGCTTCACGGCGACCGCGCTCTCTGGGTTTAGTTTCCAGGCCCTGACCCCGGCCGACCTCGACGGCATGACGGCTCCGCCCGCTGGCGCGCCTGACTACATCATGCGCCACCGCGACACCGAAGTGCATGGCCCGACTGGCCTGCCCAGCAGCGACATCCTGGAAATTTACGCCTTCCACATTGACTGGACCACGCCGGCCAATTCGACCTTTACCAAGCTGCCCGACATCGCGACAGCCGAATTCGACTCGACCCTCTGCGGGCTTACGTCCTTCTACTGCATGGGCATGCCCGGCGTGGCGCAGGGCAGCACCTCCGCACTCGACCCGATCCGCGAAGTCATCATGAACCGCCTGGCCTACCGCAACTTTGGCGATCATGAGACGCTGGTCGGCAACTTTGTCACCGACGTCACCGGCAACAACTTCGGCGGTGTGCGCTGGTTCGAGCTGCGCAAGGTCGGCGCTGGCGCCTGGAGCCTGTATCAGGAGGGCACCTACGCCCCCACCACCACCGATAACCGCTGGATGGGCGGCATCGCGATGGACGGCGCCGGCAACATCGCCCTGGGTTACAACGTCTCCAGCCAGACGATTTACCCCTCGCTGCGCTACGCTGGCCGCCTGGCCTCCGACCCTCTGGGCACGCTGCCGCAGGGCGAGTACACGTTGATCAACGGCACGGGCGTCAACGGCAGCAACCGCTACGGCGATTACGCCGCTATGAGCATTGACCCGGTGGATGACTGCACCTTCTGGTTCACAGGTCAATGGAACGCCACCAGCCAGTGGAGCACGCGCATCGGCGCGTTCAAGTTCGATGCCTGCGGCACGCCTGACTTCACCATCGCGGCCACGCCCGCCACCCAGGATATCTGCGTGGGCGCCAACGCCGCGTACACCGTCAACATCGGCAGCGTCAGCAGCTACAACAGCCCGGTGACGCTGAGCGCCTCCGGCAACCCTGGCACGGCTGGCTTCAGCACTAACCCCGTGACCCCGCCCGGCAGCAGCACGATGACCATCAGCGGTGCGGCGGCGGGCAGCTACAACTTCAACGTGGTTGGCACAGCGACCGGCCCCAACGTCCACCAGGCGGCGGTTGGCCTGAATGTGCAGGCCGCCGCGCCCGGCGCGCCGACCCTGACCGCGCCGGCCAATGGCGCAACGAACGTGGCCTCGACGCCGACCTTCACCTGGGGCGCCGTGGCTGACGCCAGCACCTACAGCATCCAGGTTGCCACCGATGCCGGTTTCAGCAATGTGGTGGCCTCGGCCAGCGGCCTGACCGGCGCGAGCTGGACGTCGAACGTGGCTCTGAACACCAGTACAACCTACTACTGGCGCGTGCAGGCGGTCAACGCCTGCGGCACGGGCGCGTACTCCAGCGTCTTCAGCTTCACGACCGTGGCCGCCCCCGGCGACTGCGGCCCGGGCACCGTGGCTAACACGCTCTACCAGTACGGCTTCGAGGCTGGCGAAAGCGGCTGGACGCACAGCGCGGCCAGCGGCA
>DAISHS010000260.1:4305-6534 GCA_036822415.1 Chloroflexota bacterium | reverse complement strand
GGCCAGCCCAGGCTGCCTCAAGCGCAATTTTGAGCTGGGCAGCCACGATGCGCGGCCAGTAGCGGCGCAGAAGCGCGCCCGGCATATTCTTGTACAAAACCCAGATCGTGTTGCGTCCGGTGTAGTAGCTGGCAAGGGCGCCGCCGCCGGTGGCGCTCAAGTGATGATAGACCCGCGCGCGCGGGGCAAAGCAGGCTGTCCAGCCGGCCATCTGCGCACGCCAGGCCAGATCAACATCCTCCAAGTACATGAACAGGTCTTCGTCGAAGCCGTGCGCCTCTTCCCACATCGCGCGGCGATAGGCTACCGCCCCGCCGCAGCCGCCAAATACCGCCGTCTGCTGATCGTACTGTCCCCGGTCCTCTTCCCAGACGCCGCGGTTGCGCGGGATGCCGTCTGCGCCCATCAAATCGCCGGTGTTGTGCAGAATGGTGCGCCGATCGAAGAGCAGCATTTTGCTGGCGACGCTGCCCACTTCGGGATGTGCAAAGGGCAAGACCAACTCGGCCAGCCACGGGCGTTCGACTTCGGTGTCGTTGTTGAGCATGACCAGAATATCGCCCTGCGCGGCCGCCGCGCCCGCGTTGCAGGCGGTGGCCAGACCGCAGTTGCTTGCCAGCGCGACCACGCGCACGGCGGGCTGCTCGGCTTGCAGATAGGCCAGGGTGTCATCGCTGGAGGCGTCATCCACCACGATGATTTCACGCCGCGTGTAGGTCTGCCGCTGCAGGGCGTCCAGGCAGGTGGGCAAAAAGCGCAGGCCGTTGAAGGTGGGGATGATGATCGAAGCCAGCGGAAAAGCCAGTGTTTCGCTCATGATGTTTGGAAGAATGTGGCCAACGCTTCGGGCCACGGACGTAACGTGATGCCAAGCGCCGCGGCATTGGTGTTAGCCAACAGCGAGTGCAGCGGCGGCGTGCTGGCGCGCACCCAGTCCGTATGCGTGATGGGGGTCACCGGGATGTGTGCGCGCCCGGCCTGGCGCAAGATCTCACAGGCAAATTCGTAGCGCGAGCAGGAGCCTCCGTTGACGAGGTGATAGATGCCAAAATGGTTGGTTTCGATCAGTTGGGCGATGGCAGCCGCCAGGTCAGGGGCGTAGGTTGGGTTGCCGAACTCATCGCTGACCACGCGCAGCGCGCCATGCTTGTCCGCCGCCTCGATGATCTTGCGGGGGAAATTGTTGTTCCCCGGCGCAAAGAGCCAGGCAATGCGCACGATATAGAAGCGTTGCAGGAGCGTCCTGACGACCGCTTCGCCGGCCGCTTTGGAGCGCGCGTACACGCTGAGGGGATTGATGGCTTCCCATTCGTAGTACGCGCCGTTGGCGCGAGTTCCGTCGAAGACTTCGTTGGTGCTGATGTAGAGCAGCGGCGCGCCGGTGCGTTGCGCGGCCAGGGCCAGGTTGTGCGTCCCCCACATGTTGATGCGGAATACCAGGTCTGGGTTGGCTTCGGCGCCATCTACGTTGGTGTAAGCGGCCGTGTGAATGATGACGTCGGGCGCGTGCGTTTCGATGAAGGGCACGACAGCCGGATCCGTAATATCGCAGTCCGGCAGGTCAACGCCCAGGCGCACATGGTCGGCGAGGGTTTGCTGCAACGTGCGGCCCAGTTGCCCCAGGCAGCCGGTAATCAGCACGCGCCGGGGATGAATGGTCGGTTCTTCGGGCACGAGCAGCGATGTAAGTTTCATGATGATAGTCCTGTGCCTAATTTGCAGCCCCGGCAACCAGGGGCACAAAGCGCACTAACGTCAATGAGCTGCGTTTGAGCTGTTGATTGTGTTTTTCGATCAACCACAAGGTTTGATCATCGAGCGCCGCGCCCACGGGAATCACCAGGCGTCCTTCGGGAGCCAGCTGTTCCTCCAACGCCGGGGGGACTTGCGCGGGCGCCGCCGTCACGATGATGGCGTCATAAGGGGCGCCAGGCGGCCAGCCCTGGTAGCCATCGGCCACGTGAATATCCACGTTTTGGCGTCCCATCTCCTGTAAACGGACTTTCGCCGCGGCCGCCAGTTCGGGCACCACCTCTACGCTGTCCACATGCGCGCAGAGCGCGGCCAGAATAGCGGTTTGATAGCCAGAGCCAGTGCCGACTTCCAACACCCGATCGCCGGGGCGCAGGCGCAACGCTTGGGTCATGAACGCCACAATGAACGGCTGCGAGATGGTTTGTCCAAAGCCGATGGGCAAGGGCCGGTCGTCATAGGCCCAGGCGCTGTACG
>DAISHS010000260.1:0-4205 GCA_036822415.1 Chloroflexota bacterium | reverse complement strand
GTTTGTCCAAAGCCGATGGGCAAGGGCCGGTCGTCATAGGCCCAGGCGCTGTACGCCTCGCTTACGAACCGTTCGCGCGGGATGCGGCCCATGACCTGGCGCACCGCGTCGTCGGTAATTTCCGGCCAGCGCGGCGGCCACGTCTGCCGATAGCGCCGTTCCCCGCGTCGCTTTGATTCTTGGGCGCGGTTGGTTTGTTCATTCATCCATTTTGCCCTCTTGCCCTACGGCCGGCCCGATGATGCGCCCGCTGACCACCGCAGCCACGATGGCCTGACCGGCTATCGTCAGATGCAGGCCGTCGTCTTGCAGGACGAGCGCCGGCGCCGCGGCCTGCAGCGGCGAAGAAACATCAACCAGGTCGGCGCCAAGCTCCAGGGAAAGGTCGCGCAAGAGCGCATTGTAAGCCTGATAGGTGATCGCTTGCTGCCTCTGCCAGTCGTCGCGGCCCGCGACCTGCTGCGTGGGGCCGCTGGGGGTCAGCGTCAGCAGCATGATCCGGGTGGATGGATCGGCTTGCCGCAGCTTCTGCACAGTCAAACGCAGGGCCTGACCGTAGTCTGTGGGCGGGAGTCGGCGCAGGTCGAAGCCGTTGGCTGCGGCAGCCCGACAAGCGGTTTGGCGCAGCTGCCCACGCAGCCAGCTGAGCAGATAGAGCGGCCCTGGCTGCAAGTAGCCGCGACACAACAGCTCGCGCCGCCACAGGTCCGCTGCGCTCGGCCCCACCAGGTGACCATCGTTCAGGCCAAAGGCGATGAGCGCCAGGCGCGGTCGCCAGCGCAGAACGTCGCGTTCGATCCGCAGCAGCCCCTGCAGGGCAGTTTCGCCCGGTACACTGGCGTTGATGACGGCCCAGGCGCCGGGCTGGCGAATATCGAGCTGCTGCTGCAGCTGGGCTGGCCAGGCCGCGGCGGGCGCCACACCGACGCCGACGGCAATCGAATCGCCCAGCACAACGATGCGCTGACGCGTCTGCACCGCGTCCCAGGTCAGATCCTGGAACGACGCCGGCAGTCGGCCGGCCGCTGCGGCCCAGGTTGCGGGATTCAAGCGCCAGCGTAGAAACAGCTCGGCCGCCAACAATCCCGCCAGCGCTCCTATCCCCAGTATAGTCGCCCAGGGCAGGCGCAAGGCACTGCCCCTACTATAACACCGATGACGGGTCAAAGCAAAGATGCCCCCATGCAGAGGGTGTTTGCCGCGCCAGCCGCCGGCCTGTTCAAACGTAATGCTCACGAATGGCCGCGCTCAGATAATCGAGCGAGGCGACCACCACCGCGATCGCCAGCATCTGCACACTGGCCTGGCGGTATTGCAAGAGATTGATGTTTTGCTGCAACAGGAAGCCGATGCCGCCGCCGCCGGCAAACCCAATGATCGTGCTCATGCGCACGTTGATGTCCCAACGGTAGAGGGTGAACGAGATGTAGGGGGGGATGACCTGGGGAATGACCGCGTAGACGATGGTTTGCAGGCGTGTGGCGCCCGTGGCGGTAATGGCTTCCAACGGCCCCTCCTGGATGCTCTCGACCTGTTCGGAGTAGAGCTTGCCCAGGGACGCGATGGTGTGGAGGCACAGGGCCAGGACGCCGGCAAATGGGCCGATGCCGACCCAAACGGCAAAAACGATCACCATGATGAGCGGTTCGATCGCGCGCAGCGCGTTGAGCACGGTGCGTGTGAGCAAATAGACCACGGAGCCGATCGGGGTGGGCGACTCGACATCGGCGCGCAGGCCAATGACCAGTCCCCCCAGCGCGCCGATGAGGGCGGGAATGAGGAGGTAGCTGACGCGGTTTTCCAGCTGGTAGAGCCAACCGATGCCGGCGCCGATCAAGGCGGCATAGAGCGCGCCATTCAGCACGGCCAAGATTACGGCGACGACCTTGCGCGGCAGATGGGCCAGGCTGGGCAAAATTTTAGCGCCCAGGGGATTGGTGAGCGTGCTGATGACAAAAATGCCGGCGATGCCTCCCAGGAGCGGCAGCAGCAGCTGCAGCACCTGCGCCAGGTTAGCCAGGAAGAGGCCCAAAAAGCCCAGGCCGCCGATGCGCGTGGAAAGAAAGGCGCCCAGGCGCTGGCTCAACATGGAGATCAACCCCAGGTTGACGAACAAGGTCAAACTGGCGACGAGCCAGCCGGCCAGGCGTCTCACGCGCTGCGCGCCCGCGGGGCGATCATCCTCAGCCTCGCCTACGCCAAAACGCAGCGCCAGGGCCATCACCGCCCCCACAACGACCAGGGCGCCGACGCCCAGCGCTCCATTGACGCCGCCCAGGCTGACGCCCATTCCCCCCAGTTCCCCGCCGGCCAGTGAACCGGCGTAATAACCGAGCGGCAAGGTCAGCAAGGAAAGCATGATCGCGGTGAAGGGCGAGGTGACGGGGCGCATCAGGTTGCTGGCCGCCAGGAAACCGATCGGAAAAGCCAGCACGGTGCCGATGGTGGTTGCCAACAGCGCCATGAAGATGGTTTCAATGATCTTGTTCCAGGTTTCCTTGGTGGTATCAGAGAGGTGGGGGCGTCCGACGACGGTTTTGTATTCGGCCTCGATGGCCTGCGCCACGGCGGCCTCGCGGTTGCGCGGAATGGTGAAGGTGGTCGTGAACGCGCCTTTTTCGTCGGTCTTGATCGAAATGCCTGGCAGGGTGGCCTGGCTTTCGGGGCGGAAGCGCAGGGCGATGTCGGCGTTATGCGGGAAATTGGCCCCGGTCACGCTGACGCGCTCATCGCCGGCCGCGCACGGCTTGGAGAGGGTCAAAACAGGGCCGTTGGGGGCGGGGGCTGCTGGCGCTGGCAGACTGGCCGGACAAGGCACCAGAATGGGCGCCAACGTTTTCGTGGATTCTGTTGGATACGTCAAGAGATCGGGTTGTGCAATGGCGCGGATGATGCGCACCAGCTGCTGCTGGCGCTGCGGCTTAGCCGTTTCTTGCAGATTGACCTGCGTGACCTGGAAACCGTAGGCATAAATGACGATGGCCGCGATGATCACCCCGGCCGTCAACAACGAGCGCAGAAGGGGGGAGCGACGTGACTTTGATTTCATGGCATTTCTCCTGGTGATGATCGCCTAACGCCGCGAGTCTCCGACTCGCTCTGCCTCTGCGCCGTAGATTTCTTTGAACCGCTGATCGTCAATATCTTTGGCTTTGCCTTCGAAGACGAGTTTGCCCTGGTTCAAGGCAATCACGTGGTCGGCGTAACGATGAACCAGGTCAAGAAAGTGCAAACTGCAAATAATCGTAGTGCCGTCCTGTTTGTTGATCTGCTCCAGGTGGCTCATGATGCTGTGGGCCAACACCGGGTCGAGGCTGGCGACCGGCTCATCGGCCAGGATCATATCAGGGTCTTGCATCAAAGCGCGCGCAATGCCCACGCGCTGCTGCTGGCCGCCGCTCAACTCGTCCGCGCGCACCGCAGCCTTGTCGCGAATGCCCACTCGTTCCAGGCGCTGCATGGCGCCGTCAATATCTTGCTTAGGAAAGCGGTTGATCAAGCTAAAGGCCGGGTTGACGTAACCCAGACGCCCGGCCAGCACATTGGTCAGCACACTGGAGCGATTGACCAGGTTGAAGTGCTGGAAGACCATGCCAATGCGGCGCCGAATGCGGCGTAAGTCTTCAGCCGGCGCGCTGGTGATGTCTATGCCATTCCAGATGATTTGCCCGCTGGTTGGCTCCACCAGGCGGTTGATGCAGCGCAGCAGGGTGGACTTGCCCGATCCACTCAGGCCGATGACAACCAGGAACTGGCCGTCAGGCACTGTAAAGCTGACATCGTCCAGGGCGAGCACTTTCTTATCGTAGATCTTGGTCAGATGGCGAATTTCGAGCATGTGAATCTCCTCCCCGTGCGCAGGTGGTTTCGCTTGCAACAATCCCGAACCAGCGGGGTCGTCCGCCTTGCGGGGCTGCGCGTTCGCGATCATTGCAGGATACTGGTTACAAAATTGGGCAGAGAGGCTGGCCCCTCTGCCCAATTTTTTACATAAACACAGACGCCAGGCTTACTTCTTGCCCAGGTCTTCCAGTTTCAGGCCACTGGCCTCGACCGCGCCACGGATCGGGTCGTATTCCTTGTCCGTCGCGGCGGTGACGCTGGTCCAGCCGTAGAACTTGGAGTCGCCAATGGACTTGGCCCAGTCGTCGGTCTTGGAGAAGTCCATAATGGCCTTCTCGATCTGGGCGCGCAGTTCCTTGGGG
>DAISHS010000259.1:0-6557 GCA_036822415.1 Chloroflexota bacterium | reverse complement strand
GTCGTCGTCGCCGGTACACCAGACGCGCAGGCTTCGGTTATTCCGGCCCAAACCCCGGCCGCCCTGTCAGGCACGCCGACCCCCACCTGGCCCTGGGTGGTCTACAGCCTCGACAGCAGCCAGGGCAGCGCGCTCTACAGCGCACGCGTCGATGGCCAGGACACCCGCCTGCTCAAACAGTGGCCCACGACATTGACCAGCGCCCCGGCGCTCAGTCCCGATGGACACTGGCTGGCCTTTGCGCAGGATGGCTTATGGCTGCTGCCGCTCAACGGCGATGCAGCCCTCAATTTGCTGCCCGCCGATCGCCTCAATGGTCAGGTCATCGCGCTGGCCTGGGCGCCCGACAGCCTGGCCCTGGCGTTTGTCGTCCAACGCCCCAATCAAACTTACCAGGTAACGACCCTGCGCTTGCAGGCCGGCCTGCCCACAGAGAGTTTCGGCTATGACCAGGGCTACCCTCACTTGCTCGGATGGAACGCAACGGCCGACGCGGTGGTTGTTCTCCTCAGCGCCAGCGCGCAGGAGGACAGCAGCGGCCAGATTCAGATGCTCACGCCGGGGCAACCAATCGCTTCGCAGCCCTATCTTTACGAAGGTGGGCCTGGCTGGCGGCTCCATGCGCCGCAGCTTGGCCCCCGCGGCCGCTCAGCCTATTACCTGGCCGACAGCCCACAGGGCGCCTCGATCCTGGTGCGCCAGGATTTGAGCAGCGGGCGTCAATCGGTGGCTTTGTCGGCCACCCTGCCGATTCAGAGCTACGTACTGGCGCCTGACGAAGATTATGTCATGTACACCCTGGCCGCCAGCAATCGTGCGACCAGCAGCACCGATGTACGTTTGCTGGCGTTTGCCACAGGCAAGCCTTCCATGCTGACGCCGCTGCCAGACGCCCATGCCCAGCCGCGCAGCTGGTCGCCGGCCATCCCCAACGCCCTCGACGCCTGGGTGCTATGGCAAACAGGGGACGAATCCGGGGCGAGCGCGGCGCAGCCGGTGATCTTCCTGCGGCCATCTGACCAGGTCAGCGCCACGCTCAGCTTGCCAAGCGCGGCCGGCGGCGCGGCCGCGCCGTCGCTGCACGTGGCCGGCTGGCGGACTGCGCCCCCGCCAGGGGCGCTTGTCGCCGACGAAACCAACTTCGAGGCGGTGCTGGCCAGCCTCAGCCGCGCCATCGCGCAAGGCGATGGGCCTGGCCTGGCTCACTGGCTGACAGACAAAGAGTGGGTTTCCTGCACCTATGGACGCGCCTGTGATCCGGGGCCGCATACCAGCGCCGAAGCCCTGGCGACGCTGCTGCGGGCGCTGAGCGGAACGCAGGCGCGGGTTGAAGCGCAGCGTCTGCCCGTCAACCCGCCGGACTTCCAGGCGCCCGGTGAAACGACGGTCCTGGTGCGGCGTCAATCGAGCGCGGGGACGCCCAGCAGTCTGCACCTTTACCTGCATCGCCGCGCGGACAACGCCTGGCGCGTGGTGGGCGTACTGCTGGACATTCCGTATTACGATGCGCCGAGCCTGGCGGATGTGCGTGCGGCGCCGGCGGCCTTCGCCGGGCGTGAAGTCGTCATGACCGGCTTCTTCCTCAGCGCGGCGCCTGGCGATTTGCCCTCCGATGCCCCGCGCCTGGGACAGTGGGTGTTGCGCGACAGCAGCGGCGCCTCCGTCTGGGTGCGCAATGCAAGCGCCGATTTGACGCAAGACCTGCAAGAGGGCGCTGAGGTGCAAGTCTTTGGCCTGCTGAAGATGGAACAGGGCTGGCCGTTCCTGGAAGTGCGCTTCGTTCAAGCGCTGCCCGCGGGCGGCTCCTGATGACCTACCGATCGTCAGCGCAGGGGCGCCCTCAACTGATCGCAAAATGGAATTGCATCAGGTTATGGCGCTGTAGCCAGGTCTGACACAGCGCCAGTCAACATTTTCACGTTGCGATCAGTTTAGGGTCCGTAAAAGTATTACTTCCCGCATCCGCCCACGATTTAGCGGTGAAACGCGGGAACTTATTCTTTTACGACCCCTTAGTTGCGCGGCGGATGCACCGACAAATACTGGTGCAGGATCTGCGCGGGTTCGCCCAGGAGTTCATACGTTTCCCAGCCGCCAGACGTTGCCAGGGCATAGATCGCCGCGCCTTTGACGTAGTCATCCAGGCGCAGCTCCGCATCATACCAGGCCAACTGCTCGATGTAATTGCCCGCGCCATCGTAGCCCATGCCCAGGTTGGCGCCCCAATAGGTCACAAAGTCACGCCAGCCGTGGCCGACCGGGCCAGGGCGATTCTGCACCAGACCATCCACGCCACATTCGGTGATGAGCAGCGGCACGGCGAGGCCCGCCGGTTCCAGATAATTGTGATAGACCTTGCGGTAGCGCAGCGTGAGCCAGCCTTCATCCGTGCGCGCGGCCGTCGCCTGGCTCGGATTTTTACCCGTGCCAAACCAGATATCGGGCGCGGAGTATTCATGCAAGCCCAGATAGCCGCCGTGAGCCTTGACGGCCTCCAGCGCCGGGCGAAAGTCAGGCCACAGTTCCAGCGGGGGTTGTCCCGTGCCAAAATTACCCACCACCGAGCGAATGTCCTGCGCGGCCAGCAGGCGCGTCCGCTCTGCCTCGAAATCGGCCAGGCGCTTCATCTGCTCGGGATTGGTAGGCGTCGGCTCGTTGAAGGCTTCCCAGCCGGCGTAGGCCGCGCGGCGCCGATCGTCCCCGGCCAGGGGTAGCAAACGCTCCACGAAATCACGCGCAGCCGGCAGCGGATCCAGGTTGTCCAGGTCAGCCTGCCCCAGGAACGTTGGCCGGCCCACGATCAGGGTGTTGGGCGACAGCTTTTTGAGATCGCTAACGAAATTGACATCATGCTCCAGGGTCTTGATGAGCGCCACATTGCCTGTTTCCAACAGTCGGAAGACTTCCGGCTCATTGCGCGTGACAAAGAGGCCCAACTTGGATGGCGGGCCGGGTGGAAACGGGGTGGGCGGCGGCGTCGGTGTGGCAGTCGGCGGTTCTGGGGAAGGGGGAGTCGTGGGCGCGGGCGTATCAGTGGGGGTGGATGACGCCAGCGCCGTCGGTGATGCCGGCGGCGTACCGGTGGCTGTTGCGGGAGATGATGTTCCTGGACGTGGGGTCTTGGTTGGGGTGGCCGTGGGGGGCGGTACGCCGCGCGGGCGACACGATTCGAGCAGCGCCAATCCAGCGAGCGCCGCGCTTGTCAACAGAAAACGGCGGCGGCTGATGGGATGGCGGTCTTCATCACTCATCGTCGGCTCAATTGTCCCTTCTGGCAGCACATGGGGCGGCTGCTGTCAGGACTATCATAACATCGGTAAGCTGTCTGACCAAATTCAGTCAGAGCACCTCCGATTCTTGCCTAATTTATTGGCGTTTTTTTTTTTTTGATGTTATACTGACCGCGATGCCGGTACCTCTTGAAATACTGGCATGACACTCTGACTCCGTGGTGACACCGTCCAAGTTGATAGCACTTGAGAGTCAAGCAAAATTCATTGGGGGAAAGGCGAAAAGCATGAAGAAATTCCTAAAATTCGGATGTTTTGGCATCATTGGGCTTGCGGTGCTTATCGGCATTGTGAGTGCGATCGGCGGAGGAGGCGCTCGCTCAGTTGATTCAACAGCCGTTGCTACAACCGCCTCAGATCTAGGCCAAACAGCCTTGCCAAGCGCAACAAGACGGCCGGAGCCAACGGTCGCTCCGACGTTACCGGCGCCCACGGTCGCCCCGACGTTACCGGAGCCCACGGTCGCCCCGACGTTACCGGAGCCCACGGCCATTCCGACGCCATTGCCAGCGATTGGGCAGGATGTCAAATTTGACAAGGTGCGATGGAAAATCACATCCGCGCAGGATTTGGGCAACAAGCTCAAGAGCGGCAACGAATTGATTGAAGATAAGACTACGGCGGGACGATTCATCAAGATTCGTTTCGAGATCGAAAACCTGAGCAATGACAACTTGTACTTCACCGATTTCGATCTCGTTGATGATCAAAACCGAACATACAAAAGTTCCAGCGACGTGCTGCTGTTCATTCCGAGTAACGAAATGTGCATGCTGCAGAACTTGAACCCAAATATACCGAAGACTTGCACGTCCATCTTTGAAGTACCGGCGAATGCCAGGAACCTCAAAGCGCAAGTCAACGACTTCGGAGCATTGTTTAGCAAGAAGGTTTTGATTGACCTTGGACTAAAGTGAACCCTTACTCATTCATGTAATCAAGGGCGGCTCGCCAAAGTGAGCCGCCCTTTTTTGGTTTCCAAGGCAGCCCTCGGATACTCGTTTTTGGGGTCACGGGAGTATGTAAGCTGGCGCGTCGGGGCTATGGCAGGGCGCAGCGTCCGAAACACGTCCCAAAATGTAACCGCGAGCATGAATCTGCGACGAATTTGAGTCAGAGTTGCACTTTCAGCCAGGGTAGTGGCATAATGATGACGTGAGCGATTCATTTTCCCCGCACGTTGCTTTTTCCTGCCCATCATACGAGGTGAATCTTGGTGCATATTATCACCGACACAACCGCATCGTTGCCGGAGGCGCTGGCGCAACAGCTCGACATTCCGATCATTCCGCAGGTCATCAACTTTGGCACGGAGTCCTTTCTGGAAGGGGTAACTCTGGACCAGGCGACCTTCATGCGCCGCCTGCGTACAGAGCGCGAGCTGCCGAAGACAGCCGCGCCCCCGCCGGAGTTGTTCGTGCGCGAGTTCGCCCGCCTGACGCCAAGCGGAGAGCCGATCTTGTGCATCCATCCGTCGTCCGCGGTCAGCGGCACCGTGCGCTCCGCGCTGACCGCGGCGCTGGAGTTTCCTGGCGCGGATATTCGCGTGCTTGATACGCGGCTGGTGGCAGCCCCGCTGGCAACCCTGGTGCAGATAGCGGTGCAGCGGGCCGCGGCTGGGGCCAGCGCGGACGCCATCGAAACGGAACTGCGCGCCATGATTCCACGCGGTCGCCTCTACTTTTTGGTGGCAACCCTGGAATACTTGGCCAAAGGCGGCCGCATCGGCGGGGCGCAGGCGCTGCTGGGCAGCGTCTTGCAGATCAAACCTATCCTGACCATGCGTGACGGCCGCGTCGAGGTGCTGGAACGCGAACGCACGCGGAAACGCGCGCACGCCCGCCTCAAAGAGCTGGTGCATGAGCAGTTTCCACGCGCAGGCGATGGGCAGCTGTGCGTCATGCACGCGGATGTGCCAGATCAAGCGCTGGCGCTGGCCAATGAACTGGCGGCGGAACTCCATGTACCGCCGCCGCCGCTGTTCGACGTGCCGCCCGCCATCGTGACACACGGCGGCCCGGGCGTCCTGGGGGTCAGCTTTTTCGTCCAGGCGTAGGCAGAATGACGTTTGCGCCAGGCAGTGACCCGGCCGTCGAAGACGGCCTATCATTCGAGAGGAGACCGCTATGTTGATTCGCCCGGTTGACACCGCGCAGCGCGCCGAGGTCAACCGATTCATCCAGTTCCCCTTTGACCTCTATCGCGCCTGCCCCCAGTGGGTGCCGACCCTCTGGCAGGAGATGCGGCTGGCGCTCAACCGCGAACAACACCCCTTCTATGAGTATTCGACGGCCGAGTTTCTGATCGCCGAGCATCAGGGGGAGGTGCGCGGGCGCCTGGCGGTGATGAATAACCGCAACTACAATCGGCATCACGGCCAGCGCACAGCCTTCTTCTACTATTTCGATGTGGTGAACGATTTCGAGACGGCGCAGGCGCTCTTCGAGGCAGGCCAGGCCTGGGCGCGTGAGCAGGGTTTGACCACGCTGATCGGCCCCAAAGGCTTTCTGCAGGGCGATGGCTTGGGGATGCTGGTCGAGGGCTTCGAGCATCGCCCGGCCATGGGGATTCCGTACAACTACGCTTATTACAACGAGCTGATGCAGCGCCTGGGCTTTGTCAAAGAGACCGATTTCTACTCCGGCTATCTGTCCGGTCAGCATGAGCTGCCGCAGCGCTTCTTCGATGTGGCCGACCGGGTCAAGGCCCGCCGCGGCTTCCAGATCAAATCGTTCAACAACGAAAGCGAGCTGCGCCAATGGATTGGCCGCATCGGCCAGCTGTATAACGATTGCTTTGTGGATAATTGGGAGTACTGCCCGATCACGCCGGCCGAGATGCAGGCGATTGCCGAGCGCATGCTTTCGATTGCCAACCCGCGCCTGATCAAGCTGGTCATGAAGGGTGATGACCTGGTTGGCTTCGTTTTCCCCTTCCCCGATCTATCGGCCGCCATCCAGAAGGCGCAAGGGCGTCTGTGGCCGCTCGGTTGGGTCTATTTATTGCGTGAGTTTTCGCGCACCAAATGGGTCAACTTCAACGGGTTGGGACTGTTGCCGCAATACCAGGGAGTGGGCGCCAACTCGATTCTATACACCGAGCTGGCGCGCACGATCCGTGAATTTGGCTTTGAGCACGCTGATGTGGTGCAGGTCGAAGAACAAAACGCCAAGAGCCAGGGCGATATGGCCGCGATCGGCGTGTCATGGTACAAGAAACACCGCATTTATCGGCGCGAGCTGTGAGGCGGCGCGGCCGCCTTTGCGG
>DAISHS010000258.1:0-6580 GCA_036822415.1 Chloroflexota bacterium | reverse complement strand
GGCGGGCGCGGGGCATCACCTGGCGCTGGAATTGCGCAGGGTGGCATGAAGCTGAAGACGACGGTGACGGTGGAATTCGATAACCGTTATGCTAAACAGGTGGCGCGCGACTTTTGCAAGTCGGTTGTGCTGGACATGGTGATCGACGCCACGGAGCAGGCCCGCTTGAACGTCAGCCCAGGGATGGGGCCGGGGCCGCACCCTCACGTGAGCAAGCACGTCGACACCGGCCGGCTGGCAGCGGCCATCGAGAACGACATCGAGGTGGGCGAAAACGGTGTGGTAGGTGTGGTGGGGGTGGCCGAGGAGCCGATGGCGACCTACGGTGCGGCGCTGGAGCTGGGTTGGCACGCTAAAAACGGCACATTCTACCGCTATCCCTGGCTGGGGCCGGCGGTGCTGGGCGTTGGGGGCGATCTGCGCGTGCGCGCGGGGCGGAAGGTGAAGTCGTATTTTCAGGGTCGCCGCATGAGGAGACGGTAGGCGATGGCGGTGCTGCTGGACACAGCTGAGGTGCTGTACACGCTGCTGGCGGCCGATGCGGCTTTGCAGACAAACGGCTTCAGTGTGTACGGTCCCCCAGGGTTGCCTGTTAATTGGACAATTGGCAAGGCGGTGGTGTTTTGGGGTGAAGGTGGGGTAGGCCGAGAGCGTTTGCCGCTGACGAACGAGCGTGTGCAATTGCGCTGCTACGGGGCCGACGCGGAGAGTGCGCGCTTGGGGTACCGGCTGCTGGCGGATGCGCTAAATCGTAAGGGGCATACGCGCGTGACGATCAGCGGGAAGACGTATGTGCTGCAATATGCCAGTCTGACATCAGGGCCTTACGATCTGCAGGAGCCAGAGACGCGCTGGGTCTATGTGGCGGCGTTTTATGAGGTGCAGTTCTATGAGCGGGGTGTGTGAGAAAGGGGAACCTGTGAAACTGGCCTGGGCTGCTGTTGCGCATCCAGATCATCCCTATGGGTATGGAGTGATCAACAAGCGCTTGAGCCTGGCGTTGAGCCAGGCTGGCGCAACCATTCTGCCCGGGCGCGCGTTTGGGTGGGATGCGGTTGTGGCGGTGGCGCTGCCGCTGGCGTGGCTGGCAGGGCCGGATGTGATCTATCACACGATGTATGAATGCCGGCCGTTGCCGCCTGATTGGGCGCGGGTGCTGAACCGCTGTGGCGCGGTGTGGGTTCCGTCACAGTTTTGTTATGATCTGTTTCGCGAGGCCGGCGTGAGCGTGCCGATGTTCGTGAGCGGGTACGGGATTGACCCGGAAATTTTCCGCCCCAGCGCGCGGCCCTCGGCGTCGGTGCGTGGGGGTGGGCCGATGCGCTTTCTGGTGTGGGGGCGCGGGATGGTGAGTCGGAAAAATGTTCTTCTGGCCGCGCGGGCGTTCCTGGCGGCTGCGCTGCCGCCGTATGAGGCGGTGTTGGAGATCAAGGTGAACGACCATTTTGTGTCCGAGGGGATGATCTTCAAAGATGCGCAGGGGAAGGCTATCCCGAATATCCATGTTGTGGCCGGGGACTGGACTGATACGCAGATGGCGAACTGGCTGGGGTCTGGGGATTGCATGATCTACCTGTCCGCCGGCGAGGGATACGGGCTGATGCCGCTGGAGGCCATGGCCACGGGGATGCCGTTGATCTGTGCGTATAACACGGGGATGATGACGTATTTGACCCCGGAGAATGCGTTGTTGGTGCCAACGGTGGGGCAGGAGGTGTCACAGAATTACACGCAGCGCTTTGGGGTGGAGTCAACCTGGTGCAAGCCGGATTTCGAAGCCGCGGTCAACCATATCCGGTGGGTTTTCGAGAATCGGGAGGCGGCCTATGCGATAGGGCGCCGGGCGGCGGCTGATGCGGCCAAGCTGACGTGGGAAGCGGCCGGGCGACGCGCGCTGGTGGAGATTCAGGCGCACTACGGCCGGCCGGAGCATGGCCATGCCGGCGGTTAGTGTGGTGATGCCGACCTTCAACCGGGCGGCGTACCTGGCCGGCGCGATGGAGAGTGTGCTGGCGCAGACGATGACTGATTGGGAGCTCGTCATTGTTGACGACGGCTCGACGGACGACACGAGATGGGTGCTGAGTAAATACACCGATCCGCGCATCGAAGTGTTCCACGCCGACCACCGCGGGCAGAACGAGACGATTCGAGCCGGCGTGGAGCTGGCCCGGGCGCCCCTGATTGTTTTCCTGAGCGATGATGACTGCCTGGCGCCCAACGCGCTGGAGCTATACCTGCGGGAGCTGGAGGACGATGTTGCGGTGCTGTACGGCGGCTGCCTGATGGAGTGGGAGGACAGCATCTTCGGCGGGCAGGCAAAGCAGCGCAGTTACCGCGCGCCGGAGCCAATCACGAATCTGCCAGATCACAATGTGGTGTGGGGGTGTCTGTTTCGACGGAGCATGTATGATGCGATTGGTGGCTGGCCGGTGCGCTGGGAGATAGCCGGCGATTATGGTTTCTGGTTGACGGCGTATGCCAATGGCTACAGATTCAAGCCGGTGCCGGCCGCGACATACTGGTATCGGTATCACCGGGGCGGCCAGACTTATGCGAAGCGAGAAAAACAACTGACGGAGGCGGAGCAGGTGATGCGCGCGTATCGGTCTGGTGAGCTGCTGGTAGACGAGGTTGTGGGGTGATGATGACCGGGACGGACTATGCCGAATCGGCGCAGGTGCGATGGCCGGTCATGGGTTGCCCTATCAGTCAGCGGTTTGGGGAGAATGCGTCGTTTTATATCGCGTATGGCCTGGCCGGGCATGAGGGGGTTGACATGGCGTGTCCGGCGGGAACGCCGGTGCGGGCGATGGCGGCCGGCGTGGTGTGGCGGGCCGGCGTGACGACGGGGGCCTATGGGACACGGGTCATTCTACGCCATCGGTGGGGGTACTCGCTGTACGCTCATCTGAGTGAGGTGGGGGTGGCGGTGGGTACGACCGTGAGTGCGGGTACGGTGATTGGCCGTTCGGGCAACACGGGGCGGTCAACCGGGGCGCATTTGCATTGGGCTGTGGCGCTGCCGGTGGTGAATCCGGGGTATGCGTGTCCGACAGCCATGCGTGACGCCGGCACAAGGCAACGTTTTTGGTGGCACGATCCGCTGGCGGAGACAACCCGCCAGGCATGGGCGGCCGGCGGTGGGTGAGATGTTCCGAGAGGAACGAGAGAGAATTCAGAACGGAGGCAGATGATGGGTGGAATTTCGGCAACGACAGGGAACTATATCCTGTACGGCACAAACGGGTATCTGACGGTCAATGGGACCGATTTGGGATCGACCATCGGCGACATTGCGGTTGAGATGGCGACTGAGGCGTACTACCCGGACCTGGCGCAGGCGCGGGGGGCGGTGGCAGGGACGGGCCGCGTGGTGGCGGGAAGCGGGAAGATCACGGTGACCCTGGCGGAATGGAACTACAGTGTGTTGAGCACGCTGTTTTCGATGGGGGCGTCGTCTGACGCCAGCAGCGAGACGATCGGTTCGGGGACGCTGGGACCGATTTCTGAGCTGAACAACGTGATTGTGACAGGGGTCACGCGCAATGACAACAAGGCGTTCAAGGTGACCATCGCGAAGGCGTATGTGTCGGGGCCGCTGTCGGCGACGCTGGTGGAAAAGCAGGAAACCGGGATCGAGATTGTGTTCGAGGCTCTGTTCACGACGGCAGCGCCGCAGACGATGCCGATGTGGGTTCAGTTCTCGAAGTCGTAGGAACGGGAACACGATGGGCTGGGAGCCGACAGTGCACAGACGCTGCGATTCCCTGCCTTCTGTCATGCAGGAGGTAAGACGTGGGTAAGCGAGTTGTAATCAATCTGCAGGAAGTCCGGGCGGCAAGAGACAGCCAGGTTGTGATTGTGGACTTCGACGGGCGGGAGCATGTACTCAATCCGTTGACGCTGGAAGGGTACCTGGAGATTATCAATATCCAGGAGCGGTATACGGCATTGCGTGGGAATCCAGCGCCGGCGGACATTGCGGCGGTGATGGGTGATGTGCAGGCTATTATCAAGGCTGCCATTCCGACGTTCCCGGTGGGTGGGCTGCGGCCGGATGAGCTGTTCCTGGTGATCAATGCGATCCAGGAGCGGACGACGGGGAGTGAGGAGGGCGCCGGCGAGAGCCAGACGGGGGAAGCGGCGAGCTAGACATTGGGTACCTAGTCGGGAAATTTTGCCAGGCTTATCCGGCGTATACGGCGGAGATGGCGCTGGCAATGCCGGCCAGCCGGTTTTTCACCCTGTATGGGGTGATTGCCCGGCTGGAGGCAGAGTATGACCTGCGGGCGTTGATGGTTGCGGGGATCGGGGCCAACCCGGGTGAGAAGGGACAGCAGTTTGAGCGGTATGCCCGCCAGTTGCGACGGGAGATTGGCGTTGCGCCAGCGCCGGCGGCGACGACGCTGACACCCGGGATTATTCCGATGGCGCAATTTGAGTCGGAGCCTGGGGAGATCGAACGTGAGCGAGAACGACAACGAGAGGCGGCTGAGCGGCTGCGAGAAGAATACCGGCGTCAGCAGAGCGCAAGCGAAGAAAAACACGGATAACTGGGTCGCCCCGCGCGGGGCTCCTGATGACGACGCCCCGCCAGGTGGAAGCAGCCTGGCGGGGCGTTTGTGTGTAAGCGAGCCGATCAATCGGGTGTGCTGTCCGCACTGCCGGGCGCTGCTGTTCATGTCGCGGGGCGAGTGGTGGCTGGCCGCGGTGGGGAATGCGTTGGTGGCGATCAAGTGCTGGCGGTGCCGGCGGGTGGTGGCGTTGAGCCTGGAGGAGGAAACGTGGCGTTGAATTTTGGTGGGGCGATGGAAGTTGGGCGATTGTTCGCTTCGATGGGGCTTGATGCCACGGAGTATAACCGCGGCCTGGACGCGGCCGAAAGTCGGGGGCATGCGTTTGGACAGGCGTTGACCGGGTCTTTCCAGCGGATTGCCGAGACGGCCATGGGGGTGCTGATCGGGCAGGCGCTGCCGGCGGTGATCGGGGGTCTGCAGAATCTGGCCGGACAGGCGTTGCAGTCGGTGGCGAGCCAGGAGCGCCTGGGGATGGCGTTGGAGAATATGGCGAAACGGGATCTGCTGGCGGCAGCCACCTCGGAGCAGATGGTGAAGGTTGGGCAGACGCGGGTGCAGCTTTCGGAGAAGGAACGCGAGAAACTGGACGACCTGGTGCGCAGCCGAGACATTTTGGCGATCAAGATGAAAGAGGAGGAGCTGCAGCACCAGGGGTTGATTGCGCGCTATGGGGAAGCCGGCCTGGCGACGCAACGGCATGCGCTGGAGATGGCCAATCTGCGCGACAAGTACGGGGAGATGAATGCGGCGATTGGCAAGCTGGAGGCGAAGAACGGCTCGCTGGTTGATCAGTTCAAGAAGGTGACGAATCAGACGATCACCGATGCGCAGGCGAAGGAGATGGCGTCGAAAGCGGCGAAGGACCTGCTGGGGTGGATCGAGAAGTTGGCGGTGCAGTCGCCGTTCGAGGCCGATGACGTGGCGGCGGCGTTCAAGACGGCGAGTGCGTATGGGTTTGTGTCGAACGCGGCGGCCGATTTGGCGGTGAAGTCGGGCAACCTGACGAAGGAGCAGCGAGCGAATACGGTGACGGCTGAGCGCTTGACTCAGACGATGATTGACTTTGCGGCTGGTGTGGGGGCAACACCGGCGACGATGAACCAGGTTGCGCTGGCGTTGGGGCAGATTCAAGCGCGCGGGAAGCTGGCGGGGCAGGAGGTGATGCAGCTGACCCAGGCCGGCATTTCGGTGGATAAGATTCTGGCGAAGGCTTTTGGTAAATCCACGACAGAGATTGTGGCTATGCGGGAGAAGGGTCTGATCCCGGCCGATCAGGCGATTCTGGCGATTACGCAGTCGTTGGAGAAGGATTTTGGCGGCGCGGCCAAGGCGCAGACACAGACATTGTCCGGTTTATTGTCTTCGATGAGTGACTTGAAGAAGATTGGGCTGCGAGAGTTTTTCGAGGGGACATTCAAGGCGGTGCAACCCTACCTGGCCCAGTTTGTGGATTGGCTGTCGAGTGATGAGGTGAAGGCGGGGATTACGGCGATTGGGGAAGCGCTAGGAACGAAGCTGGCCGGGGCGCTGCAGACGGTGCAGAACCTGATGGGGGCGTTTCAGACGGGCGGCCTGAGCGGCCTGGCTGAGGCTTTGGGGCTGACGCCGGCGGTGGGTGAGCTGGTACAGCGTATTGCCGGCGGGTTGGGCAACCTGGCGACGACGGTGCGCGATGCGCTGGGGCAGGCGCTGGCCTGGCTGGGTGCGAATGTGATGCCGGCGGTGAACCAGGCGATTCAGTTTGTGGTGGACAACTGGCCGGCGTTCGAGGGGGCGCTGCAGGGGATTGGGGCGGCGTTGCTGGCAGGGGGGGTGATTGCGGCGGTGGCGGGGCTGGCCGGCGGGCTGGTGTCGCTGGTGAATCCGGTGACGATTCTGATTGCGTTGGCGGCCGGGATTGGGGCGGCGTGGCAATCCAATTTTGGGGGGATTCGGGATGTGGTGCAGCCGATCCTGGACGCCCTGGCGGCGACGTTTGATACGATCAAGACGAAGTTTGG
>DAISHS010000257.1:0-6585 GCA_036822415.1 Chloroflexota bacterium | reverse complement strand
GTTCGCCGCTGTCGAGCTGCCAAATCTGGATCGCGCCATCATCGCCGCAGCTGGCAAGCAGGCGACCGTCGGGGCTGGGACGCAGCGCTTGCACCGGCCCTTCGTGCCCTGGGCGCGACAGGAGACATTCGCCGTTTTGCGGATTCCACCAGCGGAGCATACCGTCGCTGCCCGCGCTGACCAGGCGTGTCCCGTCCGCGCTCCAGGCCACGCCGAAGACCAGGTCGTTCGGGTCAGCGAGCGCGCGAACTCGCTTCCAGCTCTGGGCGTCCCAGATGAACAGTTGGTCGCGCCCATGGCCCCAACTGCCCGAAGCAAGCCGTGCGCCGTCGGCGGTCCAGGCGAGGGCCGTCACCATGCCGCGATGTCCCCCGAGCGTTGCGCACAGGGCATAGTCGTCGCTGTGCCAGACAAGAATCGTCCCACCCTCGCCCGCAGCCGCGAGATACCTGCCGTCCGGACTCCATGCCACGCGGCGGATTCTGGGCGGCTCCGCGGAGCGCCCCACGCGTTGGAGGGTTCGAGCCTGCATGTCGTAAACAAACACGCCCTGCCGGTGACTTGCCACAGCCAGGCGTGCGCCGTCCGGACTCCACGCCGTCGCGAAAAGCTGCGCGTCCACCAGCGCGGGATCCGTCAAGACCCGCTCGCTGGCGGCTGTGGCGGCATCCCAGATGCGGATCGTGTTGTCCTCGCTGCAGGTCGCCAGCCGCCGACCATCGAGGCTCCACGACACGCCCCAAATGATCGCCTTGTGCCCCCGCAGCAGATGCCGCGGAACATGCTGGGCGACCTCCCAAATGGTTACCAGCCCATCATTGCCTACGCTGGCAATCTGCGCGCTGTGCGGACTCCACGCTACATCGGACACAGTGCACGCAAAACCCTGCCAGTTGCGGATGCACTGACCGGTGGTCATATCCAGGACTTGCATGCCGCCATCTTCAAAAGCGCTATCCAACGTGCTGCTATCGGGCGAAAAGGCCAGCGCACGCACGGGCGCCATCCTGCCATAGAACGTCGTACGCTGCTTGTGCTGTGCGATGTCCCAGACCCAGAACGCACGGTCCAGCTCGCCCGCCGCCAGATAGCGGCCGTTCGGACTCCAGGCCAGCCCCGACAGGCGCGCGGAAACGGGGATGGTTTCTCGTGGCGTCCCGCGCGCAACCTCCCACAACTTGACCGTCCGATCCCAACTGGCGCTGGCGAGCGTGCGACCATCCGGTGAAAACGCCAGTCCCCGCACGGGGCTGCTGTGCCCGTCGAGGGTCTGGATGGGCGCGGGCTTGAGCCGCGGCGGATCATCTTCCGCCAGCTCCCACAGGCGGATGCGCGCGTCGTGTCCCGCGCTGACGAAGAATTCGCCATCGGGACTCCACGTCACACAAAACACCGGCCCCGTATGTTCGCTCAAGGTTTGGAGCAAGGCCCCGCTGGCGCCATCCCACAGGCGGATGCCACCATCGGTCCCGCCGCTGGCGAGGACGCGCCCGTCGGGTGAGAACGCCAGGCCCATGATGGCATCCACTGCGGGGCTTGTCCAGAGCAGCGCGCTGCTTGCCGAATCCCACAGCTTGATCACGCTGTCCCAACTGCCCGTGGCCAGGCGTTGCTCATCCGGGCTGAACGCCATGGCGGTCACCACGCTGTGATGCGCGCGCCAGGTGAACTGCAACCGGCGATGCGTGTACAACCAGATCTGGGCCTGGCCTTGCCGGCTGCCGCCCGCCCAATACGCGCCATGCTGGCTGAACGCCATGACCGAAATCGTGTCGGACACCGTCGTGAACGCCGCATCGCGCAGGGTGGCCTCGGCCAGGCTCGTGTCGTGCAAGTTCACGCCGCGCCAATCGGCGTTCCGAATGGCGAGCTGGTGCAAGTCCAGCCCGGACAGATCGCCGCGCAGGGCGCGCAGCAGCGCCAGCAGGTTGGCCGGCGCATACCCCTGATACTCGTCACTCTGCCCGCGCAACGGCTCCAGCAGCGCCAGCAGGCGCGCTTGCATGGCCGCAGACTCCGGCCACGCCGCGCGCAAGCGTGCGAGCAGCGGCGTCACGATCAAGCGGACCTGCGCCTCTCGAATATATTCTTTGCTGTTTGCCAGTTCCAGTCCGTGATCGAGCAAGAAGTTCAGGCGTCCGTGTTCGATCTCGCTGACGGCCGCCCCGATGAGCCGCGCGATCGTATACTCCAGCACGACCGATTGAAGGGTGAAACTCCCTTTCAGCTGGCCGTGCTCGATCAACGAGCGGCCGCGCAGCGTATCCAGCGCTTCCAGCAGTTGCGCGCCGGGCAGCGGATGCACCAGCACGTTGGCGAGCTGCGGCGCCGTCACCGGCTCGCGCAGAATCGCCAGCCACAGCATGAGGCTTTCTTCCACGGCCGAGAGCCGCGCAAATTGCTCTTGCAGCAGGTAACGCACGCTGCCGAAAATCGTCTCCCCTTGTTCTAAAAAGGCCGCGATCTCACCCCCGAACAAATCCACAATCGTCGGCGCCACGATTTTCAACGCGAGTGGGTTGCCGCCATAGCGCTCGATCAGGCGTGCGCGCTCCGCCGTGCTGCCCAGCACCTCTCGTTCTTCCAACAACAACGCACACGCGTCGGCGTCGAGCTGGCCGAGCTGCAGCGAGCGCACCGGCGTGCGACTGCCTTCGAGCGGCGCAAGTTCAAAAGGCTTTTCGCGGCTCGTGAGCAGCACGCAGCTCTTGTGTTTGGTTTCCGCGGCGCGGCGCAGCAAGCGCCCATAGCCCTCGTAGGCGGGGAGTATCCGGCCGCTGCCTTCAGCCGCCTCCATGATGCTTTCAAGGTTGTCGAGTATCAGCAGGACGCGCCGTGTCCGCAGATACTCGAACAGGAGCGTGAGCCGGCGTTCGAGGCTGTCCAGCCCGATGGTCAGTGGTTCGCCCGCCAGGACGCGCAGCCATTCGTCGAGCAGCGGTTCACAGAGCGGGGCGTCGCGCAGCGAGCGCCAAATCACGGCATCGAACTGATCCGCCACGCGGTGCATGAGCGTGACCGCGAGGGCCGACTTGCCGATGCCGCCCATGCCCAGGACGCTCACCACGCGACACTGTTGTTCCAGCAGCCAATCGGTCAAGCGCGCAAGCTCGTCGGCGCGACCGTAAAAGGCGGCGACATCTGGCGCGTCTGCCCAGTCGGTGAGAAGCCGCTGCTCAGGCGCTTCCGCCTCAAGGGGCGGTGAAGACGATAAGGCAGCTGGCGCAGCCGATGGCGCCCGCGGCTTCTCCAGGAGGCGGGCAAGCCAAATTTCATCCACGGGCACGCGCACGCGCGAGTTCTGCCACAACGCGCGCATTTCCTCGACTTCTTGCCCACGGTGGAAGGCGTTGTGCTGTAAACAAAGCTCGATCAAGTGCTTGAGATGCTGCGGAGAGGGGTAACTGGCGCCGGCTTCCCAACCGACGATGGCCTGGCGTGAGATACCGAGGAGTTCGGCCAGCCCGGACTGGGTCAAATTAGCTTCCGTGCGGAGCGCCAGGATTTGCTGACCAAAATCGTAGTCGCGATCGGCATACTCGGAGTAGCGCATCGTAGCCTCCGTCTTTCCAACTATCTTCTCAATAATCCAGGGTCGGGGCACGGTCTTGCGCCTGCCCGCGTGGGCGACCGCAAGGGTGCGCCCCTACAAGTTGAGAAGATACCGTTCCGATATCTCTGCGCAGCAAGATGACAAGCGTTGACAAGCGACTTGTCAGGTCTTGCAGAGTGATTTTCAGGCTCGTCCTCACTATACTGATCCTTGAAGAATGTGCCCAGGCGAGTTCACAGTCGTTCAGATAGCTCAGCGAAAGAATCATCGCCGACGAACGGCTGGTATTTTATGATAGCACACCGGACACGCTGGGACAAGATGGCATAGAGCACCAACGCAGGAAACTGCGAAATCCATAGGTGCTCAGGAAAAGGAGAATGGCAATGTCAACACTGATCGTCGCAGGTTTCAAGAAGGACATGTTCCGGGCTTCGGAAGTCTTGAACGAGCTTGTTGAGATGAACTATGACTGGACCATTGATCTGAACGATGCCGTCGCGGCCTATCGCGACTACAACGGCAAACTACGGATTGATACCAGCTACCGGATGACAACGGGCGAAGGCGCAGCCTTCGGCGGCCTGTTTGGCTCGTTGATCGGACTCACGCTCGGCGCCATGGCGGCGCCGGTGACCGTCGGCGTCAGCGTTGCGACGGCTGCGGGGGTCGTTGCGGCCGGCGCAGCGGGCGGTGCCCTCGGCGCGGCGGGCGGCGCGCTGGATGCGCAGTGGTGGAAGGATGACTTTGGCATCCCGGAGGATTTTGTCCAGGATGTGGGCAAGCAGGTCCAGCCTGGCGACTCGGCGATCTTTGCGCTGCTGCGCGCGGCCGATCCAGCGATGGTCGCCGCGCGGTTTAGCGACTATGGCGGTGTCGTGCTGTCAACCACACTCACCCCGGAGCAAACGCAAAAAGTGCAGGAGGTACTGAATGGCAGTGATGTATACGCAGTGAGTTTCGCATGAAGCAATTTTTACATTCGATGACTATCAATCAATCAGAAGGAGAAGCAACCATGAAAACCTGGAGTGAAATGGAGAGGGATAGCATGTTGGATATATTGACTCAGAAGTGGTGGGCGGTGGCGCTGCGTGGCATTATCGCCATCGTGTTTGGCATCGTGGCGTTGGCGTCTCCGGGCGCGACGCTGGTATCGCTTGCGCTTGTGATCGGCGCATACGCCCTTCTCGATGGCGTGTTCGCCATCGTCGCAGCGTTTGGCAGCCGTGGACGGGACGCCGTGTGGCATGTGCTCGACGGGATTCTTGGGATTGCCGTCGGCCTGGCGACGTTCTTCTTCCCCGGCGTTACGGCCCAGGGCCTGGTCCTGCTCATCGGCATGTGGGCAATCCTGACGGGAATCTTCGAAGTCATCGCCGGCTTCGAGCTCCCCATCAGGCGGGACTGGCTGTTGGTGATTGCCGGCATTGCCTCGATCGCCTTTGGCGTGCTGGTATTTGTCTACCCGGTAGGCGGCGCGTTGGCGATCGCGTGGCTGATCGGAGTCTATGCCCTGGTGTTTGGGGTCAGCATGCTCGTGTTCGGCATCCGCCTGCACAGCCTGCGTGGCAGCCTTGCAACCCTGACGGCATGATGTTTGCCCAGGTCTGGCGCCGACCATAGAACAAGGGCGGCGCCAGGCCTCGGCGCCCCGGCGGTGAAACCCGGCAAAATCAAGACCGGGAGCGAGAAGGCGCGAGAAAGAGCGCCAAGTTGGATACGAAACAGATCGAATCAAGGAGAAACTAAGATGGCTACGATGTTCGAGAAAATCGAGGAGCAGATGATCATGGATCAGGCGGCGTTCGACGTTGACCTGAAGCACCTGAAGGAAGAATGGGCGCAGGCGAACCAGGAAGCCCAGGCGGCGCGTAAGGCCGACATGGACGAACTGAAGGCCACGGCGCAGGCCGCCCAGGCCAAGGCCAAGGCGGAGATGGAGCGCCTGCACAACGAGGCCGATGCCAAGATCGGAGCGCTGAAAGAGCAACAGAAGCAGGCCAGCGACAGCCGCAAGGCGGAGATCGAGAAGCGCATCGCCGAGGTCAAGGCCGGGTTCGAAGCTCAGAAGGCGCAGATGGAGCAGAACATCGCCGCGGCCGAGGCTGAGTATGAAGCGGAGCAAGCGGAGATCGAGAAGTATCTCGCCGAGCTTGAAGCCGAGGACGAAGCCTGGCTGACCGAGCTTGCGGCCGAAGACGCAGCCCGGAACGCGGAGATCGAGAAGCGCGCTGCCGAGCTGCAGGCCGAGAAAGAAGCGCAGAAGGCGGCGAACCAGCAGCGTATCGCCGAGCGCAAGGCCAAGATCGACGCGCGCAAGGCCAAGCTGGCGCAGGCCGGCGCCTTGGTCAAGGAAGCGCTGCGGCTCTGAGGTCTGAAAGCGTAGTAACAGCGGCGGGCATGCGAACCCAATGGGCTGCACAGCCATCTGGGTTCCCTATGCCCGCCGTTGCTTTGCGCAGTGGCCGGCGCCGCGCTGGATGCTGACCTGATCCGGCAGAAGCTGAAGCTCTACGAGATGACCTTGACGCCGACGGTTATGGATGCGGCGCTGGCGCGCCAAGCGGGCGCGCACGCGCATCGCCGCGCGGGGTGAGGGATGGGTCGTGCGCCGACCCGCGATGAGTCGAGAACAGACTAGACTGATCGCAAGATAGAATTGCATCAGTTTGTGGTGCTGTAGCCAGCCTGACACATCGCCAGCCAACATTTTCACTTTGCGATCAGTTTAGGCGTGTTCGCACTCCCCAGGCGTCCATGCCGCCAGACCATCTGCCGTTTCCGCATCACGATGCCCGCACGGACGTTTTCGCTCGTCGGTCAATAAGTGATGCGTTCCTGTTCTACCATCATTTGTCGTTGTGAGCGACCTCAAGTACAATGCGGCTCCCTTTGTGTTCGATGCCCAGCTGAGTTTCGCGCATGTCAATTGACGGGTGAACGGGCGCGTGCTATGATCGGGCTACAGCGGCAGGAAGGTGACACATGCAAGGTCAGAGGCTCTACGAAAGTACGATACCTGAACAGAC
>DAISHS010000256.1:0-6622 GCA_036822415.1 Chloroflexota bacterium | reverse complement strand
TCTGGCCGCAGGGCATTCGCGGCGCGGCGGCTGAAGATGCCTGGCTCGCCGCGGCCCGACTCGATCATGCCCAGCATGAAGCGCGCGATTTCGAGCTGCGTCAATTCACGGTCCGGCCACACGGCCGAGTTGTTGGCGTTCCAGCGTTGACTGTTGCTGCGCTCGAAATCGCCATTCTTGCACTGCAGCATCTCTTCATCATCCCAATCGAAGAGGGAGATCATGGCCGTGCGACGCATGCCGCCGCTGACCGCCGCGCCGCCCACCGCGCACATGATGTCGTGCGCGTCGAGTGGGCGCAAGAAGTTGCCCTGCCGTGACAGGATGCGCCCGCGTGCAAACTCCAGCATACGGCGCAGCGGCTCCGGGCCAGAGGCGCGTCCGCCTTTGGTGCGCAGCGGCGCGCCGGCCGCTCGCAGCTGCGAAAGATCGAAGCGCAGGTCGCCGCCCTCGAACCAGGTTGCCAGGCCGGTGCGCAGAGCGTCGGCCCAGCCTTCGGCCGAATCTTCGACCACATAGGGCAACGCCGTGGCGCCCGTTTGCCGGCGAATGCGCGGGAAGTTTTCGACGTAGCGATGCTCGACGGAATAGCCGACGCCGCAGCCGCTCATGGAGATGATGAGCGCCTCGACGAAGGAGTCAATGCTTTCGACCGGTTGGTACGAACAGTTGTAAATCGTGATGTTATTGCGCCGCGCGGCCGGGCCAGCCATGGCTAGCAGGCGCATGGATGGCATCGTCTCCATGGCCAGGATGCTGCGGCGTAGGCGTTCGTATGTTTCAGCCGGCAGACGCTGCTGCGACAGTTCCGCCAGAAAGCCGACGGCGCGGTCTACCGTCTCGATCCACGTTTCGCGCCGGCCGGCCTCGTAGCTGAAGCGCGAGTACTTATCGTAAAATTGAAACTTTTGCAGCTGCGTAGGGAAATAGTGATCGGAGGCATGGAACGCCTCGCGCACATCGTCCGGGATGGGGCGCACGACGCGCAGCTTGGCATGTTCGGCGCGGTAAAGGATGTAATGCTTGGCTGCGTCGTACTCACCGGCCGCCTGTAGAACCATTTCTACAATATCCTGCACATCCTCCACCGTTGGCGCGGGATGTTTAGCCGCAATGATATTGACGACCTGCTGGGCAAGTTCCACCACCGGTACGCTGGGCGTGCGCCCCAGGCTGTTGAAACAGCGCGTGAGGGCGCTCTCGATGCGGCTGATATCAAACGCCACGATGCGGCCATCGCGCTTGATGATGGTGTTGGGAATCATGATGCTGGGGCGGCTGCCGTTGGCGCGCAACAAGGCCGCCACGGTAGCCACGTGACCCTGACCGGCATTGGCGCTGTGCGCTTTTCCGTTGCCATTCTGCCCATCCGCCGCGCCTGGACTCGTCATTGCTTCGATCATCGAAGAGACAGCCTTTGTCTCTTGTTCTGTTTGTTCTTTTGTTGTTTGCGTCGTCTTGGTCGTCATGACTCGTTCTCCTTCAAGACCCGATATTCGTTTTTTGCGGACTCTGCCAAATTCGCCGTAGAAAACAAAAGCCAGATGACCCTTCATCCGGCCTGCATGGTTCTTAGCGCACGACCTCGTACAAAAAGCGGCGGCCGCCCCCGTCTACGTTCTCGATGCCCACGCGGTAGAGCAGACCTTTCCCCTCAAGATCACGCAGGCGATTGCTCTTGGTGCTCGGCGACAGGTCGCCGGGTAAATCCTGCGCGCTGATCTGTCTTAGTTCCAGCGCCTGCACGAAGGTTTCACGCAGCACCGGGCTGAGCGCGCCCAGAATCTGCAGCTCGCCGCTCTTGCTGGCATGAACGCAGGCCAGGCCACGGCGATTGAGCGCCACATCAACGCTTTCGGCGACGGAAGAGGAGGCGTCGCGAATGACCACAAAGCGCTCGGTGTCGCTGCTGTCCTGGGCCGCTTCCACCAGCGAAGCCACGACCTCATCCGCCCACGAGAAATCCATGAACATCGTCTTGGCGCATTGCAGAACCAGCAGGCTGCGCCGCGGCAGTTTGTAGATTTCGTCGAGGAGGCGCTCGGCCATGCTGCGATCACGCCCACCAAGAATTGCGCTGTCCAGGGCGATCACTTTTTCGTAAAGCGCCATGTTTACCCTTTAGTCACCTGACTGAATGAAATGCCAACCTGGGCGCCAGCAAAAAATGCCACGTGCAGCGCCTGCGGCTGCTTGTCGGCGCTCAACTGCAGCTTGGCGTCGCCTGAGCGCACAGAAAGGCGCCCCTGATAACGGCGCACCAGCGCGCGCACGCTCGAAAGTCCTAAACCTCCGCCGCCGGCCCGACTGGACAGCCCTTCAAGCGCCTGCGTGACAGCCTGGGCGTGAGTCCACTGCTGGGCTTCGGCATGGCGCTGGCTCAAACTCTGGCGAATACCGACGCCCAAATCAGCCACCCCGATGCTCACGTAGCGTCGCCCCTGACGATCGCGGTAGAGGTGCGCCGCCGCCAGCCCTTGATCCTGGCTGTGATCCTTGACGTTGCTGCTCAGCTCCGACACCATCTTGGCGCTGTCCACCAGGTCGCCCACGCTGAAGCCAAGTTCCGCACGCGCGAGTTCGAGAAAGTGACCCACCACCAGCGCCACATCGGTGCTGGCCTGAATGGGCGTCAGCCCTAAGCCGTGTGCGCCCATGGGGGCCGCGCTGCGTGTGCGGCCCGTGTTGCGCAGGCTGCTGTAGAGCGCCAGGTGGTCATGAAAGCCCATGCTTTGACCAAACTGCAAGGCGTCGCTGTCGCTCGAAAGCACAAACGCCAACGGGTGGTCATCGCGCTGCAGCGAGCGCGCCAGCATAATCAGGCAGACCATCCCGTAAGGGTCCATGAAACGGGCGCTGCTGAGATCAATCACGATCTCGCGCTGCGGTTCAGGCGCTCGCTGTCTGATGCCGTTGAGCAAGCGGTCGAAGGCCATGCTGTTGAAACGGTCGCCGCTGCTGAGCGCAAATCGAATTTCATTCATCGTCTCACTGGCCTGGCCGCGCGGTCCTCGCTTAGCGTGGCAGACCTCCGGACGGCAACAGCTTGTCAATCTCGTTGCGCACTGCGTACAGGTCCTGTAATTGCAGGTAGACCGTGGCGAAGCGAATGTAGGCCACCAGGTCCAGCTCTTTCAATTCCTTGAGCACCGCTTCGCCGATGGCGTCGCTCAGGATTTCCGAGCGCCCCACGTTGTAGAGCTGCTCCTCCACCCGCTCGACCAGGCTCTCCATATCGGCCATGGCAATCGGCCGCTTGGCGCAGGCAATGCGAATACCGCTCAGCAGTTTTTGCCGATCGTACGGTTCGCGGCGTCCGTCGCTCTTGACCACCATCAAGCTGGCCGCCACCTGCTCGTAGGTGGTAAAACGCCCGCCACACTGGTGACATTCACGCCGTCGCCGGATTCCATCGCCCGCGCCTCGCGTATCAACCACGCGATGATCGGCGCTCTTACAATGAGGACAGAACATGCTCACCTGAGTTTCAACAACAGCTGTGATGCAACGAGTGGTTGCTAAAAACCAATGCGCCTGAATCGAGGTATACCATCGAGGCCGGGGTGCAGGCACGAACCGCATGATTCATTTATATTATGCGGGTACTAGATATAGTATAACCATACAAGTTATACACAATATGTAGTGTACCCTTGCGGCCTAGATTCTACCACAGATGCCTTGACAATGCAAACTGACCGCGAGGAGGGGGGCGCTGAGCTGTTTGACGGTTAACGTCCTGACTGCTACAATCATGGCCTATGACCAGTCAAGCCGCCCACCCACCCCTCATTCTGGCCTCTTCGTCGCCACGCCGTCGCCAGCTTTTGGCCCGACTCGGGGTAACTTTCGAAGCATTAGCCGGCGATGTCAACGAAGACCCCTACCCAGGCGAAGAGCCTGAAGCGTTGGCGCGTCGCCTCAGCCAGGCCAAAGCCTGGGCCGTGGCCGCGCGGCGTCCCGATGCCTTGATTCTGGCGTCCGATACGGTCGTCGCGCGCAACGGTGAGCTGCTGGGCAAGCCGCTGGATGCGCAGGATGCCGGGCGCATGCTTCGCGCCTTGCGTGGCGCCGATCACCAGGTCATCACCGCCGTGACCGGCCTGGCCCCGGCGCGGGGCGACCTGCTCACGCTGGTCAGCGCCAGCACCGTGTGGATGCGGTCGTACGATGATGACGAGATAGCGGCCTATATCGCCAGCGGCGATCCGTTGGACAAAGCCGGCGCTTACGCCATTCAACACCCCATTTTTGCCCCGGTGGCGCGGCTCGCTGGCTGCTACAGTGGGGTCATGGGCTTTCCGCTGGGGCATGTGGTGCAGCTGTTGACCGCGCTGGGGGTAGAGACGCCAGGCGCGGCGTCGCTGGCCTGCCAGGGCTGGCAGGGATTTTGCTGCCAGGCGCCAAAGCCCGCTCTTTGAGCGCCTGCCCGTTTGCTGACATGGATACACAATGGATATTTTGACCGGACTCAACCCTGAACAACGCGCCGCGGTGACCGCCACGGCCGGCCCTGTGCTCGTTCTGGCTGGCCCAGGATCGGGCAAGACGCGGGTTTTGACGCACCGCATTGCCCACCTGGTGCAGGAGCGGCTGGCGGCTGCCTGGCAGATCATGGCGGTGACTTTTACGAACAAGGCCGCGCGCGAAATGCGTGAGCGCACCGAGCGTTTGCTGGGCACCGACCTGCGCGGCCTGCCCATCGGCACCTTTCACTCCTTGTGCGCATCCTTGCTGCGGCGCGAGGCGGAACACCTGACCTACTCCTCGAATTTTGTCATCTACGACAGCGCCGATCAATTATCGCTGGTGCGCCAGGTGCTGAAGGAAATGAACCTCGATGAGAAGCTCTACTCACCCTGGGGCGTGCTCAACACCATCTCACGCGCCAAGAATGAGCTGATCGGCCCCGAAGCCTACACGCCTGCGACCTACCGCGAAGAGGTGATCAGCCGCATCTATGCGCGCTACCAGCAGCTGCTGCTGATGCAGAATGCGATGGATTTCGACGACCTGCTGATGGCGCCGGTGCTGCTGCTGCGCGCCAATGACGAAGTGCGGCGCAAATACCAGGCCCGCTACCAGTATGTGCTGGTGGATGAGTTTCAGGACACCAACGGCGCGCAGTACGAGCTGACGCGCCTGCTGATCGGGCCGCGACGCAACATCTTTGTCGTCGGCGATCCAGACCAATCCATCTACCGTTTTCGCGGCGCGGATTACCGCAACCTGCTGCGCTTCCGGCAGGACTATCCCGACGCGACCGTCGTCAATCTCAATCGCAACTACCGCTCGACGCAGACCATTCTCGACGCCGCCAACGCCGTGATTGCCTCCAACCCTCATCGCAAGCCGGTAGATATGGTCACCGACCAGGGCCACGGCGCCAAGGTGCAGATCTTCGAGGCGTATGATGAGAACGAAGAAGCTGCGTTCGTGGTAGACACGATTGCCGGTCTGGTCTTGCAGGGCCGTCGGCCCGGCGATGTGGCTGTCATGTACCGCACCAATGCCCAATCGCGCGCGCTGGAAGAGGCGTTCATTCGCCGCAGCCTGCCTTACAAGCTGGTGGGCGCGACGCGGTTCTACGAACGCAAAGAGGTCAAAGACGCGCTGGCCTTCCTGCGCGCGATCCACAATCCGCTGGACTGGGTCAGTCTCAGCCGCATCATCAACGTGCCGCCGCGCAGCATTGGCGGCAAGACGCTGAGCGCCCTGGAGCAGTGGGCGCGCCAGCTGGGCCAGACGCCGTTCGAGGCGCTGACGCTGGCGGTGGCGGGCGCCGAAACCCCGGCAAGCCACGAGACGCCGCCCACGCATCCCTTCGACCGCCGCGCGCTCAATGCCCTGCGTGACTTCTATGAACTTCATGCCGGCTGGCTGCGCCTGCGCGCCACGGCCACGGTGGCCGAACTGCTGGAAACGGTTTTCAAAGACACGGGCCTGGAGAAATCCATTCGTGATGGCACGGCGGAGGGCGATGACCGTTGGAACAATGTGCTCGAACTGCGCAATGTCGCCAGCCGTTACGCCAACGTCACCCCGCCGGACAACCTGACCCTTTTCTTGGAAGAGGTGGCATTGGTGGCCGACGCCGATGACCTGCCGGAACAGAGCAACGCGCCAACCCTGTTGACGCTGCACACGGCCAAGGGCCTGGAGTTCCCGGTCGTCTTCATGGTCGGCATGGAAGATGGCCTGCTGCCGCATGCGCGCAGTCTGGAAGACCCTGAGGAGATGGAAGAAGAACGGCGCCTGGCTTACGTGGGCATCACGCGCGCCAAGGAACGGCTCTATCTCACGCACGCCTTCCGCCGCACACGCTGGGGCAGCGACGATGTCAGCCCGCCTTCGCGCTTCTTGCAGGACATTCCCCCCAAGCTGATGGAAGGGCGCAGCCTGCGCGCGCGCAGCGACGCCACGCGCGCGGCCGCCCGCGCGGCCACCACCTGGGGGCGTCGCAGCGACGAAGAGGCCGCGTCCAACGCGGCGCGCGGCGGTCGTGCGCAGTCCGCGCCGGCCAGCAGCACGGTTTGGTCGCCAACGCGCGCGTCGGCGCCAAAAGAGAGCACGCCGGCCGCCTCGTCCGCACGGCCCGGTCAAACGACCCGGCCGGCGGCCG
>DAISHS010000255.1:0-6628 GCA_036822415.1 Chloroflexota bacterium | reverse complement strand
CCCGCCCGCTGCCAGCCCTGAGGCGCGCGCGCCCTACCAGTTTGGACTGGGCTTCTATCTGCTGTGGCACGGCGATCACGTCGAAGCTGAAGACAACCTTCAGGGTGCGCTCACCCTGGCCGAGCAGATCGGCGACATCACCCTGCAGGTGCGCTGCCTGACCTACCTGGCCGCTGTCCGCCGCCGCCAGGGGCGCGACGCCGAAGTCGAAGCGTACGCCGCCCGCGGGCTGGCCGTGGCTGAGGCGGCCGGGATGCTTGAGTACCTCGGTGCGTGTCGGGGCAACCTGGCCTGGCTCGCCTGGCGCCGCGGCGATCCCGCCCAGGCCGAGCAGTTGGGCCAGGCCGCGCTGGACGCCTGGCAGCAATACGCGCGGCCCTATCCGTTCCGCTGGCACGCGCTCTGGCCGCTGATCGGCGTCAGCCTGGCGCAGGATCGGCTGGCCGACGCGATCGCCCACGCCCGGTCGCTGCTCAATCCGGCCCAGCAGGCGCTGCCGCCGGACATCGAGGCGCCGCTCGTCGCGGCCGTGACGGCCTGGGCCGCCGGTCAGATCGAGGCGGCCGACGACCTCCTCCGCCAGGCCCTCGATCTGACCGTGCAAATGAACTTCTCCTGAAAATTCCCTTCCATCAAACGCTCTATGAAACGCCTATGAAACGCTGATCCTGATACCATGTTGCCATCGAACCGAGAGAGTCGAACGATGACAGCAGCACCCAGGACAAACCGCCTGTTCACCCTGCGCCTGTGGCAGGCAGCGCTCGCCGAAGGTCAGACCGAGTGGCGGGGCAAGCTGCAATCGCTGCCCGACGGCGAAGCCTATTACTTCCGCGGCTGGCCGGGGCTGATCGAGCGCCTGGAGGCGCTGTTGAAACCGGAAACACTCACACTATGATTCCATTCGCAGGAGGTCACGATGTCAGTCGAAAGTACCCAAGCTACGATGATGCGCTATTTCAACTCGGAACATGGCGATGTCAGCATGATGGCGGAGGACGTGGTCTTCACCATCATGGCGACAGGACAGGAACACCGCGGGCGTGACGGTGTCATGGGGATGTTGACCTACTTCTACCACGTTGCCTTCGACGCCGCCGCTGCCACACGCACCGTCCTTTTCGGCGATCACAACGCGATGGTCGAGGGCGACTTTGTCGGCAAGCACATCGGCGAATTCGCCGGCATCCCGGCCACGGGCAAGGACGTGCGCGTCCCGCTGTGCGTGGTTTACGATCTGGAGAATGACCAGATCACGCGCGGCCGCGTGTACTTCGAGATGCCGGCGTTGCTGCAGCAGCTTGGCGTGGCGATGGGCTAAGCGGCCTTCACCTTCGAGTCTTTCGTGGACATGACCGAAGCTGGCGTCATACCAGCATCGTTACGCTGCTCTGGCAAGCCCGGCGCGCACGGTGGACTCCGGGCCAACGCGCACACCGGGCCAGTCCTTGATGAAATCGCAGTATCGTGATAGTATACTGCATGATACTACGTCTTGGTCGAAGTAAAATGGCACAAACTATCACCGGATTATCACAAAGAGAAGCGGAGTTTCTTGCTCGCTTGGCCGCTGAAAATCGGTCCGTCTTTCGCTTCGAGGAAGTCAGCGCGTATTGGCCGAGTCCTGCCACCGCTCACCACGCGTTCAGCCGGCTGCAGCGTGGCGGCTGGCTGAAACGTATCGAACGCGGCCTCTACATGCTGGTGCCGCTCAGCGCCGGTCCTGATCGAGTGTGGACTGAAAACGCGCTGGTGATCGGCACGCGGTTAGTCGAGCCGAGCGCCATCGCCTATTGGTCCGCACTGCGCTTCTGGAACTTCACCGAGCAGGCGCCGCGCACCGTCTTCATCCAGTCCCCGCAACGCAAGCCTCAGCCCAGGTTGGTCGTGGCCGGGGTGCAGTACTGGTTTGTGATGATCCGCGCCTCGCGCTTTTTTGGCTTGACGTCGCGGGCGGTGGATGGGCAGCCTGTCCAGGTGACTGACCGCGAGAAGACCATCGTGGATGCGGCGGATCGGCCGGACTTGTGCGGCGGTATCGGGCAGCTGGCGGAAACATTACGCGGTCACTGGGCCGAGGTGGAGTGGGCCAGGCTTGACGAGTATCTGGCGCGCTTTGCCTCCGGCGCGGTGTACAAGCGCCTGGGTTACCTGGTGGAGGCGCTAGAATTGCCGATCCCTGAACGGGCAGCGCGCCTGACCGCCTGGCAAAGCCGGCTGACGGCCGGCATCGCCCTGCTCGACCCTGGCGAGCAGGCCAGCGGCGCCGCGCGCCGGCATTGGCGCATTCGCGACAACATTGGTCTTGAGGCGGCCGGGGAGGGTGCACATGATTAGTGAAGCAGAACTGCGTCGCCATGCCGTCGCTGCCAGCGTGGATCTTATGGTGCAGGACCTGGACTATGGTCTGGGCTGGTTTCTGGCCGGGCTTTTCACGAAGACGGCGGCGACGGAGTATCTGGTCTTCAAAGGCGGCACGTGTTTACGCAAGTGTTACTTTCCCGACTATCGTTTTTCGGAGGATTTGGATTTTACCTTGCGTGCGGCCTGGCCGATTTCAGCATTTGCTCAGGCAATCGAACGGGTGCGCGCCTGGAGCCTCGACGCCGATGGGCCGGATTTCGGGGTAGCCCCCTTGCGTCTGGAAGTAGTCAATGACGAATATGGCATGGAATCATACCAGGCCCGGGTTTACTATCGCGGACCGTTGCGCTGGGGCGGCCCGCCGCGTGCAATCCAGCTTGACGTGAGCCGCGGCGAAGTGCTTCTATTTCCTGTCTCAGCACGCGCGCTGCAACACCCCTATTCCGATGCTGGTCAGCTATTGCCCACCATCATCCCCTGCTATGACCTGACCGAGATGCTCACCGAAAAGCTGCGCGCCATCTCAGGTCAGCGGCGCTTTGCGATTTCGCGCGACATCTACGACATTCACCGACTGATCGGGCAAGCGATTTCCCTGACGGAAGTCCGGCAGGCGTTGCCTGCGAAGCTGGCGGCGAAAGGGCTGCCGCCCGACCTCGTCTCCGTCGCAAGTTTGATGCAGCGCCGGACCATCTTTGCAGGTGATTGGGAACGCCGGCTGGCACACCTGCTGCCGCCGTTGCAGCCAGTGACGTTCGCTGAGGCCTGGCAAAGTGTGATGCAACTGGTCGCAGCACTGCAAGCGACAGAAAGCAGCGGCTGACAATGGTGGTGGGCGACAACAACGCCGCATGACGATCAATCGAGGCATTGTTCTATCGCTCATCCTGACCTGGGCGACGCCTCAGTTATGGCAGCGTCCGTCTGCAGAACCAAGAGGCTGCGGCGGGTCAACCGTTCGTTTCCCACAGTGTGCGGATCGGGATGGCGAAGAGGCGTGGCCCAAAACCGACGCTGTGAAAACCGTCGTACAGCACGATGCCGGCCGCAAAACGCTCGCCGGCGTCTGTCTGTAGCTTCCTGAGGCCGCGAAAATCAGCCTCGCCCACGGTGGCCGCCGCCTTGACCTCAACGCCCGCCAGCTCATTGATGCTGCGTTCGAGAACCATGTCCACCTCTGCCCCATCCCGATCACGAAAATGGTAGAAGGCGATGGGCGTCGCCCGCCAGCTGGCCTGACGTCTCAACTCCAGAAAGACGAAAGTTTCCAACAGCTGGCCAAACAAGGTGCGATCTTTGGCCAGGGCGGCGCTGTCCAGTCCAAGCAGCGCTGCCGCCACGCCCGTGTCCCCACTGTGCAGTTTGGGCGTTCTAACCAGCCGGCTCAAGCGGTTGCTGTGCCAGGGCGGCAGATGTTCCAGCAGGAAAATGCGTTCTAGAAGCGTGACGTAGTCGCGAATTGTGGGGCGGCTCAACTGAAATGGGCCTGACATTTCGGTCATGTTGACCAGGCGCGCAGTCTGGCTGGCCGCAAGCTGAAGCAGGCGGGGTAGCGTGTCGAGCGAACTAACGCGCGTCAGGTCGCGCACATCGCGCTGGACGAGCGTCTCCACATAGTCCCGGTACCAGGCGCTGCGGCGCGGTTCTGAGGCGCGCGCCAGCGCCCCCGGATAACCCCCGGCGATCACACGCTCGATCAGCTCGTTGCCGAGACGTTCGTAGGAACGGATTGGGAAACGAGCCTCGAACAGGCGATCCAGAAAGCTGGGTTGAACGCCGCCAATCTCGCACTGCGCCAGGGGATGCAGGCGCAGGATCTCCATGCGGCCGGCCAGCGAATCCGCCAACGCAGGTACCAGCAGCACATTGGTCGAGCCAGTCAAGATGAAGCGCCCCGGCGTGCGGCGACTGTCCACCGCGGCCTTGAGGGCAAGAAATAGGTCTGGCGCCCGCTGCACTTCGTCGAGAATGACTTTCTCCGGCAACCCGGCAACAAAACCAATGGGATCGAAACGGGCGGCGGCCAGCTGCACATCGTCGTCGAAGGTGATGTAGCCGTAACCGGCGGCGTCGCCCACCAGGCGCGCCAGCGTTGTCTTGCCGCACTGGCGAGGGCCATGCACAAGGACAACCGGCGTGTCGGTCAGCGCTTCTTCGAGCCGGGCGCGAGCGAAGCGAGGATAGAGAATTGGTTCAGCCATACCTGTATGATACACCAATTTCGGCTGATTGAAAACTTTGGCTCCGGCTAATTGAAACCTTCGACCTCGGCTAATTGAAAACTTTGGCTTCGGCTGATTGAAACTTAATGAATCGAGCAGGCGCCGTGCACCGTCTTCATCCAGTCCCCGCAACGCAAGCCCCAGCCCAAGTTGGTTGTGGCCGGGGCGCAGGGCTGGTTTGTGATGATCCGCCCCTCGCGCTTTTTTGGCTTGACGTCGCGGGCGGTGGATGGCTGGAAGTAGTCCATGACGAATCTGACGCTACATTCCTGCATCATTCCCTTGCATCAAACGCCCCGTGAAACGGTGGTGAAACGCTCGCCCTGCTAGAGTGCTGGCATCGAACGAGGGCCGCGGCCGCACGCCGTGCGCACCGTCGCCCGCAACCCCCCCGGTCTTCGGGGGTCCAGCTCACGACGCAGGGTGAGTTCATCCAGCGGACGTGTGCCAGCAAACAGTTGAAGGAGAATCGTATGAGCACATCTATCCAAACCGCCGCCGTCCACCACGTCGCCCTGACCGTCAGCGACGTCCGCCGCTCGCAGCAGTTCTACACCGGGCTGCTCGGCTTCAACTTCCTGACCGACTTCGGCCCGAAGGCGCTGCTGCACAACGGCAGCGTGCTGTTGGCCCTCAACCCGCCGCCCGACCCGGCCCAGGCCAGCGCCGATGATCGTTTCAGTGAGAACCGCATCGGCCTGGATCACCTGAGCCTGAGCGTGGCGGGCATGGCCGACCTGGAGGCCGCGGTCAGCCTGTTCGATGCGCAGGGCGTCGCGCATGGCGAAATCAAGCCGCTGGCGCCGTTCGGCATCGCCGTGCTGGCGTTCCGCGACCCGGACAACATCCAGGTGGAGCTGACCGCGCCATTGGGGTGAGTGGATTTGGCGTGGCGCGGGACATTTCTCCCTGGCCCAAGATGCGTGAAACTGAGGCAACGATGACGACCCGACCGACGCGCCTGTTCACCCTGCGCCTGTGGCAGGAAGCGCTCGCCGAAGGTCAGACCGAGTGGCGCGGCAAGCTGCAATCGCTGCCCGACGGCGAAGCCTGCTACTTCCGCGGCTGGCCGGGGCTGATCGGTCAACTGGAGGCGCTGCTCACGTCTCAGACCATGACCGGCGCCGGCCGCGAAGCAGATGCAGGAGACGAAACCCGGCCCGGGTAACGCCCCGACCGCCCGATTCACCGCGGCCGGTCCGGGCTGATCGGCTGCGGCGTCAGTGATACGGGGGGCACAAGGGGTGCAGAAGTTCAACTTCTGGTTGAACTTCTGCCAGCTTTTGCCGCGCATGCGCCCGCCAGAAAAATGGAGATACCAGCAATGAACAGAAAACCGGTGGTGAGCGTGTTCGTCGTGGCGCTGTTGGCACTCACGGTCATCATGGGGCTGGCCCGCGCGCAGGAGGCGCCGGACGGCCCAACGGTGGGCGCCTGCGCGGCCGGCGCGGGTTACGCCTCCGGGTGCGATGTGGATCAGGACGGCGACATTGACATCGCCGATGTGCAGCTCACCGCAGGGCGCTGGAACACCAGCGGCTTCTACACCTCGGACCACAACCACTGGGACGAGACGTGGATAGGGACGGGGCCGCACGGCCTGCGCCTTGAGAATACGGACGCCAGCGGTACGACTTCCGGTCTGTGGGGCCAAAGCGCCAGCACGGCTGGCCGCGGCGTGTACGGCCTCGCCAGCGCCAGCAGCGGCGGCGCCACTGGCGTGTACGGCGAGAGCGGCAGCACCGCCGGCCGCGGCGTGTCCGGTAGGGCCCTGGCGGCCAGCGGCGCCACCTCCGGCGTGTACGGCTGGAGCGACAGCACCGCGGGCCGCGGCGTGTTCGGCGTGGCCGCGGCCAGCAGCGGGACGAACTACGGCGTCTACGGCTTGAGCAATTCGCCGGGCGGCTACGCCGGCTACTTCGACGGCCAGGTGCAGGTCACCGGCAACCTGAGCAAGGGCGGCGGCTCCTTCAAGATTGACCACCCGCTCGACCCGGCCAACCAGTACCTCTACCACTCCTTCGTCGAGTCGCCCGACATGA
>DAISHS010000254.1:5119-6631 GCA_036822415.1 Chloroflexota bacterium | reverse complement strand
TGACTACGTTTGACAGTCAAGCAGACGAACGCGAAGCCCAACATCAGCAAGAGATTGCTCAGCACATCGTCGGCTTGCAGGCGCGCGACCCCCGCACACGCGAGACCGCGGCGCGGCGCTTAGGCGAGCTGCATGGGCCGCCGGCGCCTCTGTTGATCGCCCTGCGCGATCCTAACAGCTTTGTGCGCGCGGCCGCGGCCCGCGCCCTGGGGCTGCTCGAAATCAGCTCACTGTCTGAGCCTGACTTGAGAGAAGAAGTGATCGAGCAGCTCTTGTCTGCCATTGATGACCAGAATGACTTTGTGTGCGAAGCCGCGCTCGGCGCCCTGGGCCTCTTGAAGGCGCATGAAGCGCACGACCAGGTGCTCGCCTGCCTGGACGACCAGAGCGAGCGCGTCGTCAGGGGCGCGGTGACCGCCCTGGGCCGCCTGGGCGCGCCGGCCGATGGTGAACGGATCGCTCTTTTTCTTGACCACCCGCAGCCGCTGATGCGTTTGGCGGCCGTGCGTGCGCTCGGTCTGCTGAACTACACGCCGGCTGCGCCCAGGCTGCTTGACGGCCTGGCCGCTGACCGCCAGCTCAATCTATCCCAGCATACGCGCCTCTCTCTGCTCAGCGCCTACGTCGAGGCCCTGGCGCGCCTGCAAGCGCGTGAGGCCATTCCTGTGTTCGTTGAACTGGCGCAGCATGAGATCGGCCTGCGTACGGTGGCCGTGGAGGCGCTGGTGCGCTGGCACGCCGCCGCGGCGGCTCCGCTGCTCATTCCCTTGCTCAATGATCCCAGCTGGCGTCTGCGCCGCGCCCTGCTGCGCCTCTTGCGCCAGGCAAACTATCGGCTGGCGCTGCCGCTGGTGCGCCCCCTGCTTCAGGATGAGCGCGATGCCCTGCGTGAAATGGCCCTGACCATCGTCACCGACTGGGGAGATACGGCAAGCACGGAAATGGTGCGGCAGATGGCCTTTTCTGAGCCTAATCCTTTCCGGCGCCCGCAGGCGGTGACGAGCCTGGCGGCGCTTGCCGGCGCCAACGCGCTGCCCGACCTCATCAAACTGACGAATGATCCCAACGGTCATGTCCGGCGCGCGGCGGCTGAAGCCCTGGGGCGCTTGCCTGACTTGCCGCCTGCTGCCGTCAGCGCGCTGCAGCGCTTGCTTCCCGATGCAGTGGCCGGCGATGCCGCGCGCGCCGCATTGACCGCGCAGGGCGGCCCTGCCCTGGAGGGGCCGACGCCGCGGCCGCGGTCTGACCTGGCGCCGGCGGTCATACGCCCGCACGCCGCCATGCTGCTTGAAAGGCTGCAAGCATGGCAGATGGCGCTGCCGCTGGCGACCACCCCTGACCAACTCGCGGCCGTGGCGCAGCTGGACCAGGCCCTGACGCTTGTCATGACGTTCTTACGCGAGGCGTCCGCCGAATAGTAGGGGCGATCCCTTGCGGTCGCCCAGGGCAGGCGCGATCCCTTGCGGTCGCCCAGGGCAGGCGCGATCCCTTGCGGTCGCCCAGGGCAGGCGC
>DAISHS010000254.1:2994-5019 GCA_036822415.1 Chloroflexota bacterium | reverse complement strand
CCCTTGCGGTCGCCCAGGGCAGGCGCGATCCCTTGCGGTCGCCCAGGGCAGGCGCAAGGCACTGCCCCTACGCATCCTTATCTGACGTACTATAGGTGGCCCCGTTCGAGCCGCCGCAGCAACGCGGGCAGCAGGCCGATATGTTCAAGCTCATAAAAGCCCGGCTGGTCTGTGGGCGGCGGCTCTGCGCGTTCGTGTTCCCACGTCAGGTCATGCGGAACGTACACGGCGCTGGCGCCGAGCGCCAGGACTGGCAGAATATCGGAGCGCAGGGAGTTGCCCACCATGAGAAAACGGTTTGGCGCAATGCCGTGGCGCTGTAAGAGGGCTTCATAGCTGGCGCGGCTCTTATCGCTCACGATCTCGATCTGGCGAAAGTGCCGGGCCAGGCCGGAGCGGGCGATTTTTGCCTCCTGGTCGCGCAAATCACCCTTGGTAATCAACATCAGCGGATAAGTTTCGGCCAACGCGGCGACGGTTGCGGCCGCATGCTCCAGTAGTTCCACATCGGCCGCCAGCATCGCTTTGGCGGCGTCAATAATTGCCTGGATGTCACGCCCAGAGATGCGGTTTTCCGTTAGCTCCAGGGCCGTTTCGATCATCGAAAGCGCAAAGGCTTTGATGCCATAGCCAAAATGCTGCAGATTGCGCATCTCCGTCTGATAGAGGCGCTCATCAATCCATGCCGGTTGATGGTAATGGCTCAAGAGCTGCCTGAACGTGGCTTGGGCATTGACATACAGGCGTTCGTTTTGCCAGAGCGTATCGTCGGCGTCGAAGGCGATCGTTTGGAATTGCGACATCGTTTCAGGCCATTCTTTCTTGCGCCGGCGAGACGCGGCCGGCGATCTGGATGATCAGGAAAATGCCTGCCAGCAGAAGCATGACCACACCAAAGGCCAGCCCGATCCCCACGGCGTCGGCTAAACGCCCTAAGACCAAAGGCAGGGTCAGGATGGCGACGCCCGAAGCCAGCGTGGCGCGTGCGCTTGCCTGCACCGTGTTATTGCTGGCCGTGCCCAGCGTCAACGAGAGAAGCAACGGGTAAAGGTTGGCAATCCCCAACCCGATCACCAGCAGGCCGCCCAGCCCCAGCGCGGCGATCCTTGCCTGCCAGAAAGCCAGAAAGCCGATGCTTGCCACCAGCACAGAAGCCGTGACGACGTGGGGCGCGGAAAAACGCTGAGCCAGACGGCTTCCGGCCATGCGCCCCAGGACCATGCCCACAAAGAAGAAGCTGACCGCCTGGGTGGCGTCGGCCTTCGCCAGCCTGAGCACATTCTCCAGGTAGTCGGCGCTCCAGAAAACTATACAAAATTCGGCCGAAACAGCCAGGATGATCGTCGCCCAGAAAACCCAAAACAACCCCGGCAGGGGCTGCCTGGTCTGCGTTTGGTTTTGAGGCGTCGAAATTGTCGTCGGAAGGCTGATTTTTCTAAAACCGAGGTACATCAAGATTGGGGCAACGGCGACAATGGCCAGGGCCAGCCGCCAGTTTCCAATCGTATGCGCAAACCAGCCAACCATCAGCGGCGCGGAGGTGACCACGAGTGAAGTGACCAGGTTTGCCTCGACGAACGCGACCGCGCGCATCTCCCCGTGGCGATCCGACAGGGCAGAAGGCACAATGGCAAGGATCAGGGAGCCGACCAATCCCATCAGAAAGGAGGCGCCAATGGTGAGGACGGGGGTCTTGCCAGCCAGCAGAAGCAGGACGCTCAAGCTCATGCCGCTGGCGCCAATCCACAGCGCGCGCCAACGGCCCACGCGCTCGATCAGCCGACCCCCGCCCAAACCGACCAGGAGGATGCCGACGGCAAACGCGGTAAAATGCAGGCTGCTGATGGTATAAGATAAGTTAAGCTCGCTTTTCAGGAAGGGGGTGATGGGGCCGAGGACATTGAGGAAAAAGCCATAGAAAGCCAGAAACAGGTAAGCCAACCAGGTAAAACGATCCCGTTCGAAGGTCTGCGTCACAACAAAATTCTCCTTATTTGCCTCATTTATTTGCCTCATTTATTTGCC
>DAISHS010000254.1:0-2894 GCA_036822415.1 Chloroflexota bacterium | reverse complement strand
GCGTCACAACAAAATTCTCCTTATTTGCCTCATTTATTTGCCTCATTTATTTGCCCCGTTTCAACTACGGGCCGGCAAATGGTCGTCATCATGATTTCCGTTGCTCCCTGCCGGCGCGGTTGACATCGGCAGGGTGAAGAAGAAAAGAGCGCCTTTTCCGCACTCGCTTTCGACGCCAACCTGACCGCCCTGTTTTTCGACGATGCGCCGCACGATAGACAACCCCAGACCATAGCCTTGCGCCCGTGCTTGATCGAGCCGCGTGAACGGAACGAATAGATTTTTCTGCGCTTCGGCGCTCAAGCCGGGGCCGTTATCACGCACCCAAAAGCGCGCCTGGCCATTGGGCTGTGCGCTGGCGCTCACTTCGATGTGCGGCGGCTGCCCGCCATACTTGATCGCGTTGCTGAGGTAGTTGGTCCATATTTCTTCGATCCAGGGCGCATAGCCAAGCGCCGTCGGCCAGGCGGCTTCATCCAGCAGGACGATGTCGGCTTGCCGATCATCAATCAGCACACGCAAGCGTTCGATGGCGTTCTGGACCACGCGGCCCATAGCAACCGCCTCCGACATGACCTCCTGTTTGCGCACGCCGGCCAGCAGCATCAATTCCTCGATGATCGCATCGAGCTTCTGCCCGGTCTGAAAAATGTAGCGCAGGGCCTGGGTCGTCGTCTCCGGCGGCGTCGTTTCTGGGGCGTTGAGCAGGAACTCGGCGTAACCGATAATCACCGCCACCGGGTTCTTGAGGTCGTGCGCCACGGTGTGCGCAAAGGCGTCCATCTCGATATTTTTGGCCGTCAGCTGCTCGGTGGATTGGCGCAGCGCTTCTTGGGCCTGTTTGCGCTCCGTGATGTCACGAATGATCAGAACGCGGCCAACAAACTGCAGCTGATTGTCGCGCAGCGGCCGCTGGCGCACTTCGTACCAGGTTTTTTGCATCCCGTCCTGGATGCACAGCTCGCGCTCTGATGCTTGAGGCTCCGCGTTCAGCTCGGGCAGGGGAATCAACGTCAGCGTCTCTGCGGCCGCTTTGCCGATGGCTTGCTTGGGCAAGACGCCGAGCAGACGCTGCGCCGCCAGGTTCATGTCTACGATGCGCCCTGGCCGGTCGAGAACGACGAACGCGTCTTGCAAATGTTCGAGTAGTTCACGGCGGGCTATCGAGTTGAGATCGAACAGGCTGTATTTGAACAGGGTGTACGCATAGATGACCCCTGCCAGGGCGATGCCGATCGGCGTCAGGTCAAGGTTGGCTTGCCGGGGAAGGCCGATCTGGGTGAACAGGTCGGTGATCCACGCCACCAGGAAAGCTACGATCAAGATGAGATTGCGTTTGCGGAAAAAATGGGAGGATTCGTGGAAACCCGAAATCATCACGGCCACGCTGAACATGAAGGTGAGGAACGAATAGACAAAAGTCAGCCAGAACCAAACACCGCGTTCCCAAACCAGGTAGACATAAAAACCTGACGTTATCCACGCAAAGGATCTAAAGAAGAGGTGGTGAACGTCGTTCGTCCAGACGATGATCAGCGAGAGCAGCGGCCAGGTCAGCAAGAGAAGGATCGTGGGCCGGGTCAGCCAGCGCTGATGATTGGTGAATTCGAGAACGACGATCAAGCTGAGCGTGGGGACAAAGACGGTTCCCACGTACATCACTCTTATCCAGAACCATTGGGCCTGGAAGGTGGTCGCCATCCACATAATGCCGTAGCCTGAGGCCCAAACCATGCTTGCCAACATCAGCCAGAACAAGGCCAGGGCGCCTTTGGCGCGCCGTCGCTGCCAGGTATAAATCGCATTGATACCCAGCACGAGCGCCGAAGCGATCATGGCAAAGGCATAAGGATGATTTTGGAGTGGCATAGCGATGCTGAGATCCTCGAACCACGGCGGGTCAATGGGTTTCAGGGATCACCCGCAAGAGAGTGAGTCACTGCATTGGGCATCATATACTGAATTATACACCAGATTCGGCTCCCTGTCGCCTTTGCGACCCGATCCGACGCGTCACGCCGAAGGAGAAGAAATTGCCTGCCAGGGCTGAGGGGTGCATTTCAGTTTCGGGGTGTAGTCCACGCAGGTGGACTTTGCAATCGTTGCAGCGACTTGCAGTCGCCCGATTTGCCCCCAGTTTGAAATGCACCCAGGGCTGAGACCGAAACTGCGCCGCGGCTCGATTTGGTGTACAATGGGAGAGGGAAGCGCTCTGGAGGAAGTAAGAATTGGCAGAAGGAAGAATTGGCAGAAGTAAGAACGGCCATTTCAGACAAAGTAGAAGGAACACCATGACAACGGCATCTTCAGGTCACGTGATCTTGGAGCGAATGACCCCGACTGAGTTGGAAGCCTATCTGCAGCCGGCGATTGCCGAATATGCGCAGGACAGAGTGACGGCGGGTAATTGGTCGCCGGCGGAAGCCAGGGAGCGTGCGGCGGGTCAGTTTGCGGAGCTGTTGCCCCAGGGCGTCGCCACCCCGGATCAGCACTTGTTCATGATTCGAGATGGCGTCAGCCGTCAAACGGTCGGCGTGATCTGGCTGGCGGTGCTGGCGCACTTTGGGCAGCCCACTGCGTTCATCTATGACCTGCGCATCTTCGATGCCTTTCAACGCCAGGGCTATGGCGCGCAGGCGATGCTTGCCATCGAACAGGAGGCGCGGGCGCTGGGCATGGATCGCATCGGGCTGCACGTGTTTGGGCACAACCAGGCCGCGCAGGCGCTTTATCTCAAGCTGGGCTACACCATCACCAACGTCAACATGGCCAAGCGGCTGGAGCCTGTATAATCCTCTCTTCTCTTGCGGCGCGGTCTGTCGGGCGCGCGGCTTGCCCGGCGCGCGCCGCCGGGCTGTGTGGCGGCGGCTCATCAACCAACCGGCGTCCGCTTC
>DAISHS010000253.1:0-6653 GCA_036822415.1 Chloroflexota bacterium | reverse complement strand
GTCCAGCTTGTCGCCCACCCGGTAGGCGCGCGCGGCCGCCACGAAGCGCGCTGCGAATTCGGCGTAGATGGACGCGTGGATCAGCAGGCGCTGCACGTGCAGGCAGTTCTGCCCCGCGGCCCAGAACGCGCCGCTGACGTTGGCGCTGACCGCCAGGTCGAGGTCCGCGTCGGGCATGACGATGACCGGCGCATTGCTGCCCAACTCCATGCCCACCTTCTTCAGCCCGATCCGGTGCATGATCGCCTGCCCCGTGGCGCGGCCGCCGGTAAACGAGATCATGCGCACGCGCGGGTCAGCGACCAGGATATTGCCCACCTCGCGGCCGCGACCGGTGATGACCTGTAACATGCCGGGCGGCGCGCCGGCCTCTTGAATCACCGCGGCCAGGCGCAGCGCGCTGAGCGGGGTCTGCGAATGCGGCTTGACGATGATGGCGTTGCCGGCGGCCAGGGCCGGGCCGACCTTGTGCGCCACCAGGTTCAGGGGATCGTTGAAGGGGGTGATGGCGCCGATCACGCCCAGCGGCTCGCGGCTGAAGTAGCCGAGACGGTTCTCGCTGCCGACGCGTTGATCGAACGGGATGGTTTCGCCGGTCAGATGGCGCGTCTCCTCGGCGCTGATGCGCAGGGTGTCTACGCAGCGTGACACCTCCTTGCGCGCCTCGCGAATCGTCTTGATGCCTTCCAGGGCAATCGTGCGCGCGAAGTCCTCACGCCGCGCGTGCACCAGGTCGGCCGCCTGCGCCAGCATGGCGCGCCGCTGATGCACGGGCAGCCGCCGCGCCCGCTCGAAGCCCGTCACCGCGGCGGCAATCGCCGCGCACATGTCGGCTGGATTCGCCTGCGGCACGGTGTCAACCAGGCTGTCATCCTGCGGATTGCGTACTTCCATGCGCGTGGGCCGCTCTACCCACTCGCCATCCAGCAACATCTCCATAATTCACCCCCTCGACGCGGGCTTCAGCTCAGCGGTTCGAAGCGAGCCTGGAAAAAGCGCAGGTACTTCGGCTCGTAGACCATGCGCAGGCCGCGCGTCTGCTCACGGCCGTCGTAGACGATCTTGAGCGACTCGGCGACGACATCCATGTGCGCCTGCGTGTAGACGCGGCGCGGGATGGTCAGGCGGGTCAGTTCCAGCTTGGGATAGTAATGATCGCCGGTCTTGGCATTGCGGCCGGCGCTGACGATGCCGCGCTCCATCGAGCGAATGCCCGAATCGAGGTAGAGCTGCGCGGCCAGGGTCTGCGCGGGAAACTCGTTCTGCGGAATGTGCGGGTAGAGGCGCCGGGCATCCACGAAGATGGCGTGCCCGCCCACCGGCTGCACGATCGGGATGCCCCAGTCGGTCAACAGCTGGCCCAGGTAGCGCACCTGACCGATGCGCGAGCGCATGTGATCGTCCTGCATGGACTCGGCAATGCCGATGGCCATGGCTTCCATGTCGCGGCCAGCCAGGCCGCCGTAGGTGTGCAGGCCCTCGAAAACCACCACCATGTTGCGCAGTTCTTCGAACAGGTCCCAGTCGTTGACCGCCAGCCAGCCGCCGATGTTGACCAGGCTGTCCTTCTTGGCGCTCATCCACGCGCCGTCGGTGTAGCTGCAGAATTCCAGCACGATGGCGGCAATCGGCTTGTCGGCGTAGCCTGGCTCGCGCTCCTGAATGAAAAAGGCGTTTTCGGCCATGCGGGTGGCGTCCAGGTAAATCTTGATGCCGTGCTGATCGCACAGGGCGCGCAGCCCGCGTACATTTTCCATGCTGACCGGCTGGCCGCCCGCCATGTTAACCGTGCCGGCCAGGCTGATGTAGGCGATGTTTTCAGCGCCCTTTTCCTTGATCAGCGCCTCCAGCTTGTCCAAATCCACATTACCCTTGAACGGGTGTAGATTGGTCGGGTCGTGGGCCTCATCCATAATCACATCCACAAAAATGCCGCCGGCCATCTCTTGATGCAGGCGCGTGGTGGTGAAGTACATGTTGCCCGGCACGTACTGACCCCGCTTGATCGTCGCCTGGCTCAGCAGGTGCTCGGCGCCGCGGCCCTGGTGCGTGGGCACGATGTGGCGATAGCCGTAGTAGCTCTGGATGGCGTTCTCCAGGTTGTAGAAATTACGGCTGCCGGCATAGGCTTCATCGCCCATCATCATGCCAGCCCACTGCCGATCGCTCATGGCGCTGGTGCCGCTGTCGGTCAGCAGATCAATGTAGACATCGTCGGAGCGCAGGAGGAAGGTGTTGTAGCCAGCCTCAGCCAGGGCCTTTTCCCGGTCCGCCCGGCTGATCATGCGCAGCGGCTCGATCATCTTGATCTTCCAGGGTTCCGCCCAGGAGCGGCGGCCAAATTGCTGGCCCATCGTCTGTGGTAGTGCTTCTGTCATCGTTGACATCTCCTTTTCTTTTCTGAAACGGCCGGCCCGCGGCCCGGCTCTCTGCTCGCATGGGGGCGCGGCGCTGTCGCATCAAATCGGCAGCGCCGTCGTAGCCTTGATCTCGCTGAAGACGACGCTGGTGTGGATGCGCGCCACACCCGGCAGGGGGGTCAGATTACCGACCACAAAGCGCTCCAGATCCTGGCGGTTGCGGATGACCACTTTGAGGAGGTAGTCGTACTCGCCCGTCAGATGATAACATTCGAGCACCTCTGGCATCTGACGCACGGCCTCACGAAACCGCTCGACCTGCTCCAGCTGGTGCATCTGCAGGCTGATCTGAATGAAACAGAGCAGGTCGAAACCGAGCCGGGCGCGATCCAGGATGACCGCGGCCGTCTTGATGAAACCCTGCTGCTGCAAGCGCTTGATGCGCGCATGGGTGGCCGGCGGCGACAGGTTGACCCGCCGCGCCAGCTCCACATTGCTGATACGTCCATCCGCTTGCAGTTCACGCAACACCTGCATATCAATTTCGTCCAATTCCATTATTTGTAAACTATTTAGCACAATACCCCTCCAAAGTCAATAGATATTCGTAGGAAAAACGATAGCGCCAAAGAAAACACGGCGCATTATCATTTTGGATTTATTTTATTCCATATGCGCCCCTCTGCCAAACCAGCGACCGAAGAATCGAAATGGCGCGTTCTGCCGCGGTCCTGTGACCACGACAGAACCTCTTGTGCAATCTGCCATACCAGCGCGCCCACTTTGCGTGCAACATGGACGTGGATTTCGCACGGCCTTGTCTCTACAATTTGCACGTATCACGCAGTGAAGAGCAGCGGAGGAGATCATGAAAATCACGACGAATCGGTTGATTACGGGCCTGGCGGTTATCGCCATCCTGCTGCCGTTCGTGCAGGCGATGGCCGAACGCAGCCAGGATGCCAGCATTTCTTCGACCTTTGTCTGGATCGTGCTGATCCTGCTTGCAGCCAAAACCGCCAGCCTGGTAGAACGCTTTGGCCAGCCGGCCGTCCTGGGAGAATTGGTCGTCGGCGTGATCCTCGGCAATCTCACCCTGGTGGGGCTGCATGGGCTAGAGCCGTTGAAGGACAATGAAATCATCAAATTTCTGGCCGAGCTGGGCGTGGTCATTCTGCTCTTTCAGGTTGGACTCGAATCGAACGTGCAGCAGATGCGCCGGGTGGGCGCACGCGCCCTGCTGGTCGCGCTGATCGGCGTCATTGCGCCGTTCGTGCTGGGGACCTATGTGGTGGGGCCACTGCTGCTGCCGGGCCTGCCGTCAACCGCTTATCTTTTCATCGGAGCGGCCTTGACCGCAACCTCGGTAGGCATTACCGCTCGCGTCTTCCGCGATCTGGGCAAGCTGCAGACGCCAGAGGCGCAAATTGTGCTGGGCGCGGCCGTCATTGACGACGTGATCGGCCTCATCATTCTGGCCGTCGTGTCGGCCATCGTCAGCGCAGGCACGATTGACCTCGGCGCGATTGTCGTTATCACCGGCAAGGCGGTTGTCTTCCTCGCCGGCGCCATCGTCCTGGGGCAGATTCTGGCCGCGCGCCTGAGCCGCGCCTTCTCCAAAATTCATACCGGCATGGGCATGAAATTTACGCTGGCCATCGCGTTTGCCCTGCTCACGGCCCACTTTGCGGAAACGATCGGCCTGGCGCCCATCGTTGGCGCCTTTGCCGCCGGCCTCGTGCTCGATCCTGTGCACTTCGAGCATTTCGATGACCCCAAGATCATCACGGACCTGCGCCAGGCAATGATCGGGGCGCCGGCAGACGTTTCACAGCGGCTGCAGACCGTCATCGAGCACCATGTGGACCGTCACATGGAGGATCTGCTGGAGCCTTTAGGCCATTTCCTGGTCCCCATCTTCTTTGTCCTCACCGGCATGAACGTGCGCATCGAAACCCTGCTCAATCCCACCACGCTGATCATCGCCCTTGCGATCGCCGCAGTAGCCTTTGTGGGCAAAATGGTTGCCGGTCTGGTCGCCGGCCCGGTCAATCGGGTCATCGTCGGCATCGGCATGATTCCACGCGGGGAGGTTGGCCTGATCTTCGCCGCTTCTGGGCGCTCCCTGGGCGTCATCTCCGACCAGGTCTTCTCGATCATCGTGATTGTCGTCATTCTGAGCACCCTGCTCACCCCGCCCTTGCTTTCCCTGCTCCTGCGCCGCAGCCAGCCAGCCCCCCACGTCGAACCATCCGTCGCGCTGGCTTGACCAGCGGCGCCAGCGGCCGCGCTCTTTGGTAGAGATTCGACCAATCTGGTAAAATGGAGCGCCAAGCAGACTTGAGATCCGTTTGGCGCTACGTCCCACCTGCGCAGATTGTCCAACGTAATCATCTACAACAGCAAAGGAGCAAACCGTATGAGCGAACCAGCAGCCGAAACGATAACACCCACGGCGAGCGAGATGTTTTACCCTTCTTCTGACGTGATCGAGCGCGCCCGGCTCAAAGATTGGGACGCCCTCGCCCGCTATGCGGCGGACAATCTTGAGGGCTTTTGGGCCGACGAGGCCTCGGAGCTAGAATGGTATCAGCCCTGGGAAAAAGTTCTGGATGATAGCAACGCACCCTTCTTCCGCTGGTTCGTCGGAGCCAAGTGCAACATCGTTCACAACGCCCTGGACCGTCATCAGAGCACGGAGCGGCGCAACAAACTGGCGCTGATCTGGGTGGGCGAAAGCGGCAGCGTGCGCACCTACTCCTATTTTGCGCTCAACCGTGAGGTCAATCAATTCGCCAACGTGCTCAAAGCGATGGGCGTGAAAAAAGGCGACCGCGTGACGATCTACATGCCGCGCATCCCAGAAATCATGATTGCCATGCTGGCCTGCGCCAAGATCGGGGCGGTTCATTCCGTGGTCTACGGCGGCTTCAGTGTAGATGCACTGCAAGGCCGCATCGAGGATTCTGAATCGAAGGTGGCCATCACAGCCGACGGCGGCTGGATGAACGGCAAGGTCGTCGAACTAAAAAAGACGATGGACGAGGCGGTCAAACGTTGCCCGACCATCGAAACGGTGCTCGTCGTCCAACGCACCGGCCACCAGGTCAACATGGAAACCGGCCGCGACTACTGGTATCACGACCTGATGAAGCTGCCCATTGCCGGCGCCAAGTGCGCGACCGAAGTCATGGACGCGGACGATCCGCTCTACATGCTGTACACGTCCGGCACCACCGGGAAGCCCAAAGCCATTTTGCACGTTCATGGCGGCTACATGGTCGGCACCTATGCCACGCTCAAGTACGTTTTCGACCTGCGTGATGACGATCGCTGGTGGTGCGCCGCAGATCCAGGCTGGGTCACCGGCCATTCTTACATCGTCTACGCGCCGCTGATCATGGGCGCCACCTCGTTCATGTACGAAGGCGCGCCAACCTATCCTTACCCCAACCGCTGGTGGTCGCTGATCGAAAAGTATGGCATCAATGTCTTCTACACGGCGCCAACCGCCATTCGCGGGCTGATGCGCTTTGGCGAATCATGGCCGCACCGGCATGACCTGTCAACGCTGCGCCTGCTTGGCTCCGTGGGTGAGCCGATCAATCCCGAAGCCTGGCGCTGGTATCACCGCGTGATCGGCGCCGAACGGTGCCCAATCATGGATACCTGGTGGCAGACAGAGACCGGCATGTTCATGATTACACCGACGCCGGTCGTGCCGCTCAAACCGGGCAGCGGCACACGGCCCTTCTTCGGACAGGAGGCTGAAATTCTGGACGAGGCCGGCAACCCGACGCCCGATGGCGAAGAGGGCTACCTGGTGCTCAAGAAGCCGTGGCCGGCGATGATGCGCACCATCTACAAAGACCCTGAGCGCTACGTGCGCCAGTACTGGAGCAAGTATCCGGGCAAATACCTGGCCGGCGATTCGGCGCGGCGCGACAAAGACGGCTATTACTGGATCATCGGCCGCGTGGATGATGTCATCAAAGTCTCCGGCTACCGCCTGGGCACGGCCGAAATCGAAAGCGCGCTGGTCTCCCATCCGGCCGTGGCCGAGGCGGCCGTCATCGGCCTGGCGCATGAGGTCAAGGGGCAGGCCATCCACGCCTTCTGCATCCTGCGTCAGGGCAACCAGCCCAGCCCGGCGTTGGCAGACGAGCTGCGCGCGCACGTGGGGCAGCATTTAGGCCCGATTGCCAAGCCCGAAGCGATCAATTTTGTGCAGACACTGCCCAAGACGCGCTCTGGCAAGATCATGCGTCGCGTCCTCAAAGCGCGGGCGCAGGG
>DAISHS010000252.1:0-6661 GCA_036822415.1 Chloroflexota bacterium | reverse complement strand
ATAGCTCCGGCGGCGCGCCGGGCAGCAGGCGCAGCAACGGCCGCCGCAGCCGGCTCAGCCGCGGGGGCGGCAGCATGAAGTCGTTGCACTCGATGGCCGTCAGGCCTGCGGATGCAGCCCCGGCCGGCTGGTCCAGCAGCGACCAGCGGCCGGCGTAGTAGTCATCGTGCCAGCACCAGGCGCCGGCGGCAAGCAGGGATTGGTTCATGGGCAGATGGCCGGCCTATTGCGCGCCCGGCGCGCCGTGCAGGAAGGTCACGAAGACCAGCGCTTCCTCCTGCGCGCGGATGGCGTGCGGCTCGCCCGGCTCGAAGACCAGCAGCGCGCCCGGCCCAAAGGGCCGCGCCTCGCCGTCCGCGCCGGAGAAAAGGCCTGTGCCCGCCACCACCACAATGTAAACCGGCGAATGGGGCGCGGTGTGCTCCTCCACCGACTGGCCTGGCTTGAGCATGAAGCGCAGGATGCGGCCAGTCTTGCCAACGAAGAGAGGCTGGGCGAAGGGGTCGTTGTCGTGAAAAACGTAGTCCTGTGAGAGTTGAAAGTTCAGCATGGAAATGTTCCTTTCTGTAGATGTTCAGAAAAAGAGGTGTCGTCGTAACGAGCGCAGACGGCTGAAGTCGTTCCTACGTATGTCTCATCGTTACAACGGCGGCCTGGCGCCAGCGCGGGGCAGGATCAGGCGCACGGCGCGCTCGTAAAAGATGTAGTTCCAGGCCCAGTCAATCAGCACGCCCAGGCGATTGCGGAAGCCGATCAAGAAGAGGATGTGCACGGCCAGCCAGATCAGCCAGGCCGGAAAGCCGGTGTAGACGCGGCCGCCAATCTGGGCTACGGCGGCATTGCGGCCCACGGTGGCCATCGCCCCCTTGTCCCGGTAGCGGAAGGGCTGCGGCGGCGCGCCGCGGATCAGGCGAGCGATGTTGGCGGCCGCGTGCTCGCCCTGCTGCATGGCCACCTGCGCCACTCCCGGCAGCATCTGCCCGTCCTGCTCCAGATACGCCAGGTCGCCGATCACAAAGACATTATCGCGCTCCAGCGTCTGCAGGGATGACCGCACGGCGATGCGGCCCCCGCGCGCCCGCGGCCAGGGCAGGCCGCCGGCCAATGTCGCGCCGCGCACACCGGCCGTCCACACCGGCGAGGCGGTGGCAATGGACTCGCCGCCAGCCAGAACGACAGCCTCCGCGGTGACCGCGGCCACGGCGCTGGACAGCCGCACCTCCACGCCCATGGCCTCCAGTCGCTGCCGGGCGTAGTCGCCGCCGCCCACGCCGCGCAGCAGGCCGTCGGCCGCCTCCAGCAGAACCACCCGCGCCTGCCGGCGCAGGTCCAGCTCCGGGTAGTCGCTCGCCAGCGGGTGATAGAGCAGCTCGCTCAGGGCGCCGGCGTATTCCACGCCGGTGGGGCCGCCGCCAATGACGACGAAGGTCAGCAGACGGCTGCGCTCGGCGTCCTCGGCCGATCCCAGCTGCGCGGCCCGTTCGACGCAGCGCAGGATATGGTTGCGCAGCGCCACGCCCTCCTCCAGCGACTTGAGCGTGAAGCAGTGCGCCTCCGCGCCCGGCGTGTCGAAGAAGTGGTTGACACTGCCCAGGGCCAGGATCAGGTAGTCGTAGGGGTGAGCCTGGCCGGCCGTGTGCACCACCTGCGCGTCGAGGTCAATGCGCTCCACCTCAGCCATGACGAAGCGCGCGTTGGCCTGCTGGTGCACCAGGCTGCGGGCCGAACGGGCGATCAGGCCCGGCTCCAGCTCGGCCGCGGCCACCTGGTAGAGCAACGGCAGGAAGGTGTGGTAGTTGTTGCGGTCCAGCAGGCGCACTGTGACCGCTTCAGCGGCCAGGGCGCGGGCGGCCCACAGCCCGCCGAAGCCGGCGCCGACGATCACGACGCGCGATATGTTTTGCGCTGTCATCTCTCACCTTCTTCCACGCGCGGTCGCCCGGCAAAGTTCAGCGCACGACGTCGGCCAGCGCTTGTTCCAGCCTGATCGTCTTGGGGAAAAGAATGTTGTTTTCCAGGTGGATGTGCTTCTTGGTCGTGGCCTCGAACTCGCTGAGGAAGCCGTACAGCGCGCGGTAGGTGTTGCAGCCATCGGCCGGCACGGTGTAGCCGTTGCTCAGGCGTGCGATCTCGCCCAGGGTGTCGCCAACTTCATCGTGTTCAGCGCCCATCTGCTCGATCAGCGCCTGGGCCGATCCGAAAGGCGGCGGCGGCGGCGATCCGCCGGCAGCCTGAGCCTGCGTCAACTGCTTGATGTAGGGAAACAACTGTTGCTCTTCATCCCGCAGATGCGCAGTCATTTCTCCCTGCAACTGCCGCCAGTGCGCCGCAATCGTCACCGTTTCGGGATGGGCCGGGCCATGCGCGTGCGCGACAGCCTCGGCGTACTGACCGATCTGCGCCAGCATCTGCCGGGTGTAGGGGTGAAACTGATTGGCGATGTAGTCGGCCAGGAAGTCCAGCGCCCATTGATTGTACTGCTCACCAATGCCCGCTGTTATGCGTGCGTCCTGCGCCTCGTGCAGCAGCGTCTCCAGGCTGAGCCCCTTCTCGGCGCAGGCCTGATTCACCGGTTTGCCGCCGCCGCAGCAAAAGTCAATGCCGTGCTTGCTGAACACATTCGCCAGGCGGAAATCGGCCGCCACCCATTCGCCGACCGTCCTCGCCGCGTCGAAATCTTGCAGAGTCATCTATGATTCTCCCGTCGTAGTGTTGGATGAAAGATTTTGGCTGATTAGCCTTGCTCCGGTGGGGCTTCAGCGGCCATGCCGTGCAGCGCCTCGCACGCGCACTCCCACGCGCCTTCGTGGCACAAGCCATCGGCCCGGGCGCGCTCATAGGCCAGCAGGCCCGCCTGCACCCGCGCCTCACGGCCGGCCGCATCCGGCGTCAGCTGGCGGCTAAGCGCTTGCAATTGCTCACGAATCACAACCGTTGCATCGTCATCCATCTGCACTCGCATACGAGATGATTATAGCGTTTGTGCTGCGCTTGTCTCCGACTTTTGTCACTAAATGGCAGCCTTTTTCAATGACGCATCTTCTAACGAATGATCGCGGCCCCATCCGTTGCGCGGCAGACATAAACGCGCGGGGTCAGGCCGGCCCTGGTCGCGTAGTCGGCCGAGACCTGCGCTACGAAGTCCTCGACCCCGGCGTCCATCACCAGCGCCACCGCGCAGCCGCCGAAGCCCGCGCCGGTCATGCGCGCGCCCAGGCAGGCAGGGTGGGCCTGCGCGGCCGCCACGATGAGGTTCAGCTCGCGGTTGGAGACCTGGAAGTCGTCCCGCAGGCTGAGGTGGCTGGCGTCCAGCAGCCGGCCGAGCGCAGGGGCGTCCCCCGCGGCCATCGCGTCGCACGCCTGCAGCACGCGGTCGTTTTCGCTAATCACGTGGCGCGCGCGGCGGTAGGTCAGCGCGTCGAGCTCGCCCTGCGCGGCCTCCAGTTGGGCCGCGGTCACATCGCGCAGCGCCTTGACGCCAAAATAGCGCGCGGCGGCCTCGCACTGCGCGCGGCGCTCATTGTAGGCCGAATCCACCAGCCCGCGGCGGGTGGCGGTGTCCAGCACGACCACGGCCGTGTTCGCCGGCAGCGGCAGGGGGCGGGTCTCCAGCGAGCGGCAGTCAATCAGCAGCGCGTGATCCGCCACGCCCGCGGCCGAGATCATCTGGTCCATGATGCCGCAGTTCATGCCCACCCACTTGTTCTCTGCGTATTGGCCGACCAGCGCCATGCGCGCCGCGTCCCACGGCCAGCCTGACACCGCGCCGAACGCGCGCGCCACGGCCAGCTCCAGCGCGGCCGACGACGAGAGGCCCGCGCCGATGGGCACATCGCCGGCCATCACGCCCTCCCAGCCGCCCAGCGCATAGCCGTGCTGGCCCAGCGCCCACGCCACCCCGCGCACGTAGTCTGCCCACGAGCCAGGCTGCGGGGTCAGGGCGTCCAGGTCGAAGGTGTCGCTGGCGTCGAAGTCGAGCGCGTGGACGGTCACGCGGCGGTCGGGCCGCGGCCGTAGGGCGATCCAGGTCGCCCGGTCAATGGCCAGGGGCAGCACGAAGCCGTCGTTGTAGTCGGTGTGCTCACCGATCAGGTTGACCCGGCCCGGCGCGCGCACGACGATGGTCGGCTCGGCGCCGTAGTGTTGCTGAAATGCGTGGAGGATTGAGTGTTCGAGAGGCATAGGTGCTCCTGCAGGGGAATGGTTGTATGCTAATCTCGCGTTAGGGTGTCGGGGGTTCTCGTCGTTGCCGCCGGCCAAAAACGCAGAGCAGACCATACAGGCTTTCCACGGTGATCTGGTGCTCCCGCCAGAATATCTTGGCCGCAGGCGTGTGAAAGGCCGCAAAGTCGTTGGCCAGGACGATGTCTGGCCGGGCGATGATGGCCGAGGCAAAAATGGGCGCATCGGCCGGGTCGCTGCACGCATGGGAAACCGCCATGATCTCGGCAGGCGTTGGTCGGCGCGTGAACTGACGAGCGAAGGGCCTCAGCAGTGATACCATGTTGGCGCGCTGGGCGGCGAAGCGATCATCTATCACCTCTTCCAGCTCGTCCACGATGCTCTGACCGATGACCAGGTTGAATGTACCAGCCTGGTAGAGCGCCAGGACTTCGCCAGCGAGGGATAAATTGCCGTTGCGATCGCGCGGGTAAACGGTCATCGCAATCAGCACGCCGGTGTCGGGGAAAACCCGTTGCTTTCCGCTCATGCCTGCGCCAGTTGGTTGTTGTGCGCACGCACGGACTGCTCATAGCGTTCTTGCCAGATGCGACGACGCACCGCGCGGGCGTGCTGCAGCAGTTCTTCCTCGCTCAGGTCGGCGGCCTCGGCGGCCGGCGCTAGGTAGGCGCTTAACTCCTGTAACGGCAGATGCTCCGCCGGCTCAGCCTGAGCCTGGGTATATCTCTCCAACGCCGCGACGGTCAATGTGTTGAGCGACACTGATTGCCGGGCCGCCAGGGAGTTCAATCTGCTGTGCAGGTCAGATGAGACACGGATCGTGATACGTCTGACTGACATACGGGCCTCCATTTCTGCGATGCTGAATAGCAGCATCATAGCAGCACGCAGACGACTTGTCAAACAACACTTCCCTTCCCCGCTGCATCGCGCCCAGCCGGGTAGCCAGGTGCGCCGGGGCGCTGGGTGCGGGAGTAGGGGCGATCCCTTGCGGTCGCCCAGGGCAGGCGCAAGGCAGTTCCCCTACGGATCCTTATCTTATAGCAGAGGCCAGTTACCCAACTCATCCAGCGCCAACGGGTGGGACTGCGTTTTGCTGCTCTTTGTAGTGCACTTCCGACACTTCGCGCAACCTGGCCGCGGCCTGTTCCGCGGTGATGTCGCGCTGCGCCTCGCCCAGCATCTCGAAGCCGACCATGAACTTTTTGACTGTGGCTGAGCGCAGCAGCGGCGGATAGAAGTGCGCGTGCAGCTGCCAGTACTGGTGGTCCGGTTGCCAACTCTTCGGAGAGTTGGCAACCGTGTCCCCTGGCCCTGTCGGCGCGCCGTGCCAGCCCATCGAGTAGGGGAACGAGGTCTCGAAGACGTTGTCGTAGCGCGTCAGCAGGCGCTTGAGGATGTCGGCCAGCGCGTCACGCTGCGCATCGTCCAGATCGGGCAGGCGCAGCACGTGCCGCCGCGGCAGCAGCAGGATCTCGAACGGCCAAACCGCCCAATAGGGGACGACCGCAACCCAGGCGTCGTTCGCGACCACGACCCGCTCGCCGGATGCCAGCTCGCGCGCGGCGTAATCCAGCAGCAGCGGCCGGCCGTGCTCGGCGAAGTAACCCCGCTGCTGGGCGTCTTCCTTGAAGGGTTCGTTGGGCAGCGCGTCCAGCGCCCAGACCTGGCCGTGCGGGTGCGGGTTGGAGGCGCCCATGGCCGCGCCTTTGTTCTCGAACACCTGCACCCAGCGGTAGGTTTGCCCCAGCTCTGCGGTCTGCGCCGCCCAGACGTCAATCACGGCCCGGATCTGCGCCGCGGGCATCTCCGGCAGGGTCAGGTCGTGGCGCGGGGAGAAGCAGATGACCCGACAGGTACCCGCGGTGGGTATCGTACGGAGCAGCGGATCATCGGGCGGGCTGGCGGCGGCGTCCGGCATCAGCGCGGCAAAGTCGTTGGTGAAGACGAAGGTGCTGTCGTAGGCCGGATTGACCGCGCCGCCTGCGCGGCCGTTGCCGGGGCAGAGGTAGCAGGTTGGGTCGTAGGCCGGCCGCGCGGCCGCGGTCAGCCGTTCCACCTGACCCTGCCAGGGGCGCTGGGTGCGGTGCGGCGACACCATCACCCATTCGCCTGTCAGTGGGTTGAAGCGGCGATGGACGTGTTTGGTAGGAATGAACGCTTCCATGATGTTACACCTGTTTCAGATACAATGTTTGACTGTAACCAACCTGTTCATTGCCAGCGTGCGGGAGGCCCATCGTCATCAGCTCGTAGCCGCTGGCGCGAAAGACTTCCTGGTCGCGCCGGTCGCTCACCGTATACGTCGCGCCGGCAATCAGGCCTTTCAGCAAGGGGGCGGGCCGGTAACTGCCGATCTGATAGTCGCGTAAGGCGACCGCATAGACCGCTTCTCGGCCATCTGGCAGGACATACTCGATCGCCGACCCCTGGAACTCCTCCAGCCGTTCCAAACGATAGAGCGCGCCCTCTTGAATCA
>DAISHS010000251.1:0-6696 GCA_036822415.1 Chloroflexota bacterium | reverse complement strand
GGCCAGGGCATCGTCCGCGGCATAACCGGCCAGGTTGGCGCGGTAGCGCGTGCGATCGGCCGCCAGCGTCAGGCCAATGTCGCTGACGGCAAAGGCATGGCTGGCTGTAGCCAGAACCTGGCGGCTGCTGGGGGGCGCTGCGGCCGGCTCTGACCCAAAGAGCGTGCCTTCCAGCAGCAGCGCGCCGCGCGCGCGCAGGTCATCGAGCAGATTGGGCGTGTCCAGGGCGCGAAGGTAGCTCAAGGTTCCGCTGCCGTTGACGGGCTGCCATTCTTCACGCAGCACGATGGGGTCGCCCTGCGTATCGGCGGAGCCAATCGGCGCGGCGGCTTGCAGGCCGTAGAAAACCGTGTCGGCGTCGGGTCGCTGCGCCTGACCGCCCTCGAGCCGAGCCGGGCGCGATTCTGGCGGCGTGTAAGCGCCCACCAGCCCCGCGCTGCTCAGGGCCAGCGCTTCCACGCTGGTCGGCAGGTTGTCCGCAGCCGCGTCTTGCTCAGACAGGACCGTGCCATCCAGCGCGACCAGCATGAGCGCGGCGATTCCGTTGTAGCTGTCTATGCGATAGATCACCAAGCGGTCGCCCGCGCCGACCATGACGTAATCCACGTTCTCGTCAGTCAGCAAGGAGCGGCGCAGCCCGCTGTTCAGGTTCAACGCTTCGATGCTGTCAGTCCGCCCGGTGTCCGAGTAGACGCGCGTGGCCAGGAAAAGCTCGCCGTCGCGCAGGACGGTGCTGCTTGAGCTCATCTGCGCCTCTGGGAAGAGGGTGCTGCTGAGCTGGTTGCCAGCGGCGGCCGCAAAGGCCGTGATGTAGCTCTCGTAGGCGTTGATGTTGGGGTTGTAGGTCGAATAACGCGTGACGACGTAGTCAGAATTGGCGATTATCAGCGATACATAGTCGGGCAGCGTTGCGCTCCACAGCGTAGCGCCGGTGCTGATATCGTACGCGTTCAGGGTATCGTTCACAGCCACGAACAGGCGGCCGTCTGCCAGCAGCGTGTCATAGCCGCCGGCCTCGATGGTGCGCAGGGTGTTGCCGCTGCTGGGATCGAGCACCTCGAAATTGCCGCCGCTGCGCACCAGCAGCGCGCTATCAGAGGCCATGATCTGCCCGGCGCCGCTCAGTGTGCGTGACCAAACCAGCGCGCCGCTGTGCACATCGTAGGCCGCCACGAGACCCTCGTAACCGCGCGTCACAAACGCGTAGCGATGGTTGATGACCAGATCATTGGCGTCGGGCATTTCCAACGGCCCCCAACGCACAGCGCCGCTGGTGCTGTCGATCGCCACCAGGCGGCGCGGGTCGCCTGAATTGTAGTCCGCGGCCAGGAGCAAAATCACCAGGTCATCCACAGCCAGGGGCGGCGTGCTGGGACTGCCGGTGACGGTCCACGTTGCGGTGAACGGCGCGGTCGCAGCCTGGGCAATGTGTCCGCTGCGGCCGGCGTCGCCCTGCTCGGCGAACCAGCCATCCCAGCCGCCCACGCGGGCCGCGGGCTTGAGCACACGCAGGCGCAAGGATGCGCCGGTCAGGGTGGCGGCCGTGGTCACGGTGCTGGTCGTGGTCACGGTGTCGGTGGGCGCGTAGACCTCCGCGTCGGTGACGACGGCCAGCGCGGCCTCGGCGCCGCTTACGGTCACGTCGCGCTGCAAGGAAACGAAGCCGCTGGCGCGATCGCGCCCCTGGATAAGCAGGCGATAAGCATCGCTGCGCATGCCCTGGGGCAGGCTGAGCGTGAACTGACGTGTCACGCTGAGGGGAAGGGTCTCGGTGATGGCCAGCGCAGCCACCTGGATGCTGTTGGCATCCAGCAGGGAGATGCTGCCGGTCAAGGTGGTGCTGATGCCGCCCTGGTTGGTCAGTGACACAGGCAGCACCGCGCCGGCCTGCGCGCTGCTGGGGGCATCGAGAACGAGCTGGTAGGGCGCGGCCTGGAAGGCGGCGCTGCTGTACCAGCCGTTGAGGCGCGGGGAGCTGACATCGAGGCCGTAGCCGCCGCTTTTCGGCAGGTCGGGTATGGTCAGCATGATCTCCAGGCCGTCCGCGGTCAGGGTTGCGGTCGGCGCCTGGGTGAAATCGGTGAAGCTGTAATCCTGGCTGTGCAGATAGAGGTTGTAAGGCCCATCCTCGGAGAGCTGCGCGCCGGTGGGCGGGGGCAGCACGCGCGCTTTGATCGTCTGACCGGCGTGCACCTGGGCATCATCCACGGTCAGGCCCGGCGCGTTGATCTCCAGCGGGAAGCTGAAAGCGGTCGTGGAGGCGTCGCTGGCGCCGGTGATCTGCGAGGTCATGCTGATGACGACGGTGTAGGAAGCATAGAGATCGAGCGCGGCCGGCAAGTCCAGGTCGAGATCGAGCGTTTGGAAGCCAGCGCCAATGGCGGTGGTGATGATCGGGCCGACGCTGATGGGGCTGCCATAGAGGTTGAGGACAGTTTGCAGTCGCGCCGCGCCGGCAAAACCGGCGTCATCCAGGCCAACCAGCACCGCGCCGGCGGTGCGCTGGCCGATGGTCGGCGGCGTGTTGACCGAGGCGTCGAAAACGGTGGCCGGCGCCTGCACGGGGATGTTGATGGTTTGCGCGGGAAAGCCGCTGGGCAGGGCCGCGTGCACGGTGTAGGAGACGCCAGCCGGCGTTGGCGGTAAGTCCACCGCCAGCGTCGTTGTGGCGTAACCAAGGGCCACGGCCAGCGCGGTGGTGGTTGTGGTGATGAGGACGCCGTTGCGCCGCACCTCCCAGTCAACCAACGTTCCGGGCGCGGCGTTGGAGACGCTGGCCGTGATCAGCGCCGTGGCCCCCAACCCGGCCACCAGGCCGGTGGGCGTCGCCTCGAGACCCAACGAGGGCACGCGCAGGCCGAGCGGCGTCACGGCCTGGCTGACCACCTCGCCATCCTCTTGCGCTTCCACGCGCGCAAGGCGCGAGGCGTTGACGATCGTGCTGTAGGTCTGCGTGATGACACTGTGCGGGTCAACGGTCACGGTCTGCGGCGGCGCCTGCAGGCCGCCGACGGCCAGCAGCGTGAACGTGCGCGCCACGGCGCGATCGTTGCGCAGGGTGGCGGTCAGGGTGGCCGTCGCGCCGAAGAGATAATCGGGCTGGTCGCTGATCAGCCGGAAGTTGAGCAAATCGGCTTTGACCGCGGTCGAGAGCACCTGGTACAGCGGCCCGTAGATGAGACTAGAGTAGCCCCAGAGGGTCGGGTCGAACGGGGGATTGCCCAGGAAGTAGCTGAGACGGTAGATGCCGGGCCGCTCAGGCGCCAGGAAGTTCAGCATCACCGTGGTCGCGGCCCCAGGGGCGAGCGGCGGGTTGAGGGTAATGGTCTGCGAGGCGCGCGTGCGATCGGGTTGGTGGACGGCCCAGCGCCAGCTTTCGCCCAGGCGCCGTTCGTAGGTGTCGCGCCAGAGCGTCACTTCGGTCACGGTGAGGGCCGTGGTGTTGGTGACCGGCGTACTGAAACTGACGGTTTGGCCGGGCGTGACCGAGGCCAGGAGGGAGTCGCCGGCGCCGCGCAGACCCGCAATGCCGAAGAGGCCGCGGGCAAAGAGAACGTCATCTTCGCTCTGCAGGCCGTTCATGTAGAAGTCCGGGTAGGCCGACGTGGCGACCACCAGGCCGGCGCCATAGGGGTATTCGATCATGGCCGGCATCTGGTTGCCGGTCGTGCGCATCAAAACCACCGTGGCTGAAGCGGGCCAGTGCGTGAACGAGCCGTCAACCTGAATGTTGGGGCGGTCACGATCCAGGCCGGTGATCCAGGCGGACGCATTGATAATGCGCACCGAGGCGTCTTTGCACAAAATATCCTGGAAGTAGCCGAGGCCGTGCACCTCCCCGCCGGGCAGGATATCCCAATCGCGGCTGTCGGCCTGCGCCAGCACGATGAGCGTGCCGCCGATGGCGGTGTAGGTGGCAAGCCAGGCCTGCGCCTGGGCGCTGTCCGCGTAACGATAGAGGCCGCCGCTGGGCACGATGACCACCGGCGGGGCCTGGTAGGGGTCAACGTAACGGCTGTCGGACAGGCGGCTGCTGCCGGTGCCGGCGACGATCTCCACCGGCCGCGCCCGGATGCCCAGGCTGCCGATGGCGCCGATGGCATCGAAGACCAGGCCGCTGTCCACGATGCCGACGCCCGTGGCGTTGGTCATCTGGCGCAGCTCGCGCTGCAGCTCCAGCTCCTGGCCGCGCAGGCCCGCGTAAAGGCGCCGGGCAAAATCGAGCGCGTTGCGCAGCAGACGGCGTTCCTGGTCGTAGGTGGTGTTGTCGAGCTGCACAAAGAAATCGCTGTAGGTCAGGCGCACGGCATCGGTAATCGTCTGCCCCGGCGGCGGCAGCACCGTGCCGCTGATCAGGCTGCGCAGCTGCAGATCGGAGGCCTGGTAAATGGCGTCCATTTCCAGCGTATGGCTGATCATCTTCTGCGTGTCGGCCTCGAAGATCGCCAGCTCGGCGGCGGCCAGCGAAACACGGAAGTAGGCCGCGGCCCGCGCCAGGCCGGCCTGTTGCGCAATGGAGACCTGCTGCTGGTAATACTGCAAGTCGCCGCTGAGGCCGGCCGGCGAAGGGTCGTGCTCGTTGAGCGACGCATCGCGGCGGTCATCGGGCGAGCCATTGGGCGGTGGGGGGTTCTTCTTGCCGCCGCCGCCTGTGCCGCCGCTCCCGCTGCTGCCGCCGCCGCCGCCACAGCCGCCGCCCACCGACTGCTTCTGCGCTTCGTTGATGACCTTGAAGACCGTATCCATCGTCTTGGCTGTCTCCACCAGGCGGTAAACGAACGAAATGTACTGATAACCGCTGGCGATGCTCAACACCGTGTCGAGCAGGGCCGAAGCCTTGAGCTTGAGACCGAACTTGCCGCCGACTTCCAGGTTGAACTCGCCAAAGATGCCCAGCTCATTGGGGGTTTTGTCGGCTTCGAGCTTGAAGGCAAAAATGGGCGCCAGCTCCGCGCCCAGGAACCAAAGGCCGGGAACGGTGAAGCGAATCTTGGCTTTGCTCTGGAAGGTTTCAGAGATCGTCTTGAAGCGAAAAGTCACGAACTTGGCGACTTCCTTGAGCGCGTTGGCGTTGGCTTTGAGCTGATCTTTGGCCGCTTGCAGCGCAGTCCCCGATGGACAGGACGCGGGGTCAATCAACACCCTGGTGTAGCGAGCGCCCAGCGTCGCGCTGAGGCTCAGGCTGCCGAGCGGAATTCCTTCACCCAACTTGGCAATGATCTTGTCCAGGTCATCCAGCTGCGCCACGTCACGGTACTGATTGCGCAAGAAATCGCGCACGCCCGTGGTGATCGTGGCTACCCAATCGCCGGGCTTGAAGAACAGGCCCGATGGCTTGGCCTCGCACAGCTCTGAACAGACCACGGCATAGCTGCCGACATCAATTTCGATCACTTTGAGGGCAAAACGAAACGAGGCGGTGATGGAAAAGCCGCTGTCGTTGATCGGGCGCCGCAGGTAGTCGTACACCGTTTGCACCAGGTCGCCCACCTTCTGAAAGAGCCAGGAGATGTCCACCGGATCATGCACGATGATGCGCAGGCCATACGGTTCGCCGCGGTCACTGGGCACGTTGACCGGGTAGTTCAAGGGCGCGGCGGGGTCAAGCAGGATGGGCGCGGTTTCTTCATAAATGACGACGCCGTGCGGCCCCAGCACCTGCACGGTCAGCTTGTCTTCGACCGCCTGCGGCAGGAGCGATTCGATGCGAATGTTATAACGGCGGGCCAGCGGGTCGTAGGCAAAGCCATCCACGACCACGCGCTTCTTGTGGTCATCGGCCTGCACCTGCACCGTCGAGGTGTAAGTGACGGTGCGCCAGGTAAACGGCCCGCTGCGCTCCGTCTGCACGAAGGCTGGGGGCGCTGGAGGCGGCGCGGCCGCGGCCGCCGGCAGATCAGCCAGGCGCTGGGTGCGCAGGGCCACATAGCCGTCTGGCGTGCGGTATTGCACCAGGGCGCTCGTGAGGTCATCGCTCACATTGCCAATCTGCTCGATCTGCGCGACCGGCGGCGGCGCGGCCGGCGCGACCTGGACGAAGGCGGGGAAACTGCTGGCCTCGAGGCGGCCTGACTGCACCGTGGCGTTGAGGAGATAAGCGCCGGGGTCGAGGTAGATTTCGGCGCGGGCATGGGTCGCATCCAGGCGGCGCGCCACGAGGGGCGGCAGCAGCTCTTTGTCTGGCTCCGCCGCGCCGGTGGGAATCAGATGCAAGGCGCTGAGCTGCACGGCGTCCAGACCCTCAGCGATGGCGACGCGCGAGGTCACCTCCACGATCAGGCGGCCATCCGCGGCGAAGTGCGTGGTCAGGCTGGCCGCGCCGAGCTGCGTGTCATGGCCGATGTCGTCCAGGTTGATGGCGAAGGTGCGGACGCCGGTCTGCCCAAAGCCGGGCGCGCTGGCGCGGTAAAAAAACGGCCCGTCGAGGTGTAAATCGTCCAGGATGAACTGCACGCCGGCTGCGCCCCAGGCATCGGCCGTGGCGCTGCGCTGCAGATCGACGTCGCCGGCGGCGTTCCATAGGTGAAACGTGACCTGGACGCCGGCCGGGTTTTGCTGCGCGGCGTCGGGCGCGACTTCGACGGCCAGATCGAGCCGGGCATAGCGCACTTCCTGGTCGTCGCCGCCCACGCGCAGCACCGGCAAGGGGGCGGCGGCCAGCGGGTTCGTGGTGGGGTCGTTGTCGGTGTCCACGGC
>DAISHS010000250.1:0-6705 GCA_036822415.1 Chloroflexota bacterium | reverse complement strand
GGTGGCGGCGACGCCGATGAAAGCGGTCAGTAGCACCATCAGATAACTGTGCAAGGCAAGCGCCTGCGCGCTCGCCCCGCCCATCCCGCTCGCCAGGGCCGGCACAGACCAGGGAAACCAATCACCCCACCCCAACACCACGGCGATTTGGGCAAAGGCCACGGTCGCAAAAGCCCAGCCCAGCGGCGGCAGGTAGCCGCGCCCTGCACTCGCGGCCAGGGCCACGAACGGCATCAGCAGCAAGAGCAGGCAGGCGGTCAACAGCAGAGAGGCCAATGTCCCCCAGGCCAGGGCGAGAGACCAACCTGGGATATCAACGGCCATGCCAATCCCAACGGCGACGGCAAAGAGGAGAAGGGTCAGCCCCAGAATCCAGGGCGCCGTCAACAGAAACTTGGCGCCGACGATCGTCGTGCGCGGCGTGGGCAAGGCCAGCAGCTCTTTGGCGGTGTGGTCAGAAAACTCACGCCCAAAGACCCAAGCCGTAATGAACGCAAACACCATGCTCCCGCCCACGGCCGCGCCCTGCGTCAAAATGCTGAAGAACGTGGGCCAGTCGGCCACCCCGCCGGTCAGCTGCGCTTTGAGGCTGATCAGCCCCAGCGCGCGCGCCTGCTCAGGGTTCTTCAAGATGACCATGAAGAGTCCGCCGACCAGGGGCAAGATCAGAAAAGCGGCGGCGGTTGCCCAGGCCACCGCCGCGCGGCGCGCCTTCAGCGCCTCGGCCCAAAAGGCGGCATAAAAGGCGTTCATGCTTTCTCCCCTGTCAAACGCAGAAAATAATCTTCGAGATCCTCTTGTTCCACCGCCAACCGGGTGGGGGGCGTTCCGGCTTTGACCAGAACGATTGCCACCTCATCCGGCGCGGCGATGGCGCGTGCGTCGTACAAGAAAAGGGCGCTTTCGCTCGCCTTCACGGTCAGGCCGGCCGCCGTCAGCGCACGCTGCGCCGCTTCCAGGTCATGCGCTTTGATTTCCAGGCGCCGTGAGCGTAAGACCTCCAGCTGCTCCGCTTCCAGTTCCGCCGCCAAACGCCCCTGATGAATGATGCCGATCCGGGCGGCGAGGCGATCCACCTCCGTCAGGATGTGGCTTGACATGAACACGGTCACGCCCTGGTCACGGCTCAGACTCGCCAACAGGTCCCGAATCTCAACCACGCCCGCGGGGTCGAGTCCGCTGGTCGGTTCGTCGAGGATCAGCAGCGCAGGCTCATGCAGCAGGGCGCGGGCCAGGCCCAGGCGCTGCAGATTCCCCGTGGACAAAGCGCCGGCCTTGCGATCCGCATACGCAGCAAGCCCCAGGCGTTCGATGGCGCGGGCAACGACGCGCGCGTCCGTAAGGCCGTGCATACGCCGCGCGATCTCCAAATTTTCTTTGACGGTTAATTCCGGGTACGCGGCCGGCTTCTCCACCAGGTGACCGACCTGGCGCCACGGCCCGCGCCCGTAGGGCCCCACCGGCTGCCCAAGCACGGCCACCGATCCTGCGCTGGGGCGGATCATGCCCAACAGCGCGCGGATGGTGGTGGTCTTGCCGGCGCCGTTCAAGCCCAGAAACCCGTAGATTTCGCCTGGCCCCACCCGCAGGTTGACCGCGTCAACCGCGCGCACGGGGCCGTATGATTTTGACAGCCCATTGGTTTCGATGGCGAAAGTCATGGTTTTTTCATAGGTTACGGCTGAAAGGCCTGCTCGACCAGCGCGTTTTGGTTGACGACATGCCAGTTGGTGGAGCCTTCGGCCGGGCTGGAGGCGCGGGGGCGGCCTATGTAACGCAGCGGCCAGCGCTGGTCCGACAGTTCTAACAGCCGCTGGCGCACAGCCTCCCAGGCCCCCATGTTTTCTGGCTCCTCTTGCAGCCAGACCAGCGCTTGCAGGGCGGGGTAGCGCGCCAGCAGCGCCTGCAGATCGGTCAGCGGGAAGGGGTAGAGCTGCTCGACGCGCACGATGGCGACCTCTGGATGCAGTGGCCGCAGCTTGCTCGTCAGCAAATCCACGGCGACTTTGCCGCTGCACAGCAGGACGCGCCGAATCGTCTCTGGCTCGGCCTGGGCGTCGTCAATCACGGGCTGCCATTGCCCCTCGGCCAGCATCGTCAGCGGAGATGCGGTCAGCGGATGGCGCAGCAGGCTCTTGGGCGTCAGAACCACCAGCGGCAGGGGATCGGTTTCCAGCAGCGCGGCCTGGCGACGCAGAAGATGGAAATACTGGGCGGCCGTCGTGCAGTTGGCGATGCGCATGTTGGTTTCGGCCGCGGCCTGCAAAAAGCGCTCGACGCGCGCGCTGGAGTGATCCGGGCCTTGACCTTCGTACGCGTGCGGAAGCAGCAAGACGAGCGATGGCGTCTGGCCGAACTTGGCCCGCGCCGAGGTCAGATACTCGTCAATGATCACCTGCGCGCCGTTGATGAAGTCGCCGTACTGCGCTTCCCAAATCACCAGCCGCCGCGGGTCCTGGATGCTGTAGCCATACTCAAAGCCAATCGTCGCGCCTTCGGTCAGCGGGCTGTTGTGAATCTCGAAGGACGCGCGCGCCTGCGCCAGCGCTTGCAGCGGGATGGCGCGCGCGCCGGTCTTGACATCGTGATAGACCGCGTGCCGGTGACTGAAGGTGCCGCGCTCGACATCCTCGCCTGTCAGGCGGATGGGGACGCCGTCGGCCAGAATGGAGGCCAGCGCCAGGGCCTCGGCCGTGGCCCAGTCAACCAGCGTCTGCGCATCATCGGGGTTGGCAAAGGCCTGGCGGCGCTTCTCCATGGCCTTGAGCAGCTTGGGGTTGACCGTGAAATCGGGCGGCGTTTGCAGCAGGGCCGCGTTCAGCTCGCGCAGGCGCGCGGCCGGCACGCCGGTCTTGGTGCGGCGGGCCGCGCCGGGCGGCGGGGGAACGGGCGGCTGTTCGGCCAGGTCTTCTTCCGGCTTGAGCGAGGCCAGCACCGCTTGCAGGGCATCCATGCGCGCTTGCAGCAGCGAATCGGCCCAGGCCTGGCTGCTGACCCCGCGCTCGATCAGCGCGCCGGCCCACAGCTGGCGCACGGTGGGATGCTTTTCGATGGCCTGGTACATCAGCGGCTGCGTAAAGGTTGGCTCATCCCCTTCGTTGTGCCCATAGCGCCGATAGCCGATCAGGTCAATCAAGAAATCGCGCTCGAAACGCGCGGTGTAGGCGTAGGCCAGGCGCGCGGCCTCGATGCAAGCCTCTGGGTCATCGGCGTTGACATGCACAATGGGAATCTTGAAGCCTTTGGCCAGGTCGCTGACATACAGCGTGCTGCACACTTCGGGGCGCAGCGCGGTGAAGCCCACCTGGTTGTTGGCGATGATGTGAATCGTGCCGCCGGTGCGGTAGCCTTCGATGCGCGAGAAATTGAGCGTTTCCGCGACAATGCCCTGGCCAGGAAAGGCCGCATCACCATGAATCAGGATCGGCAGGCAGGCGTGTTCATCCAGCAGCGGCGGGCCAGGCTGATAGGCCTCTGTGGCGACCGCGCGCGCCATGCCTTCGACCACGGGGTTGACGAATTCCAGGTGGCTGGGGTTGGGCGCCATGCTGACCATCAGGTTGACCAGGGCGCCTTCACCGATGGCGCGCAGCGCGCCCTTGTGGTACTTGACGTCGCCGGTCCAGCCCAGGTCTTCACGAATCGTGTAGCCGGCGCCGCGCAGAGGGTCTTTGTACTCGGCCAGGATTTGCGCATAGGGCTTGCTGAGCACATGCGCCAGCACGTTGAGGCGCCCGCGGTGCGCCATGCCCATCAGCACGCTGCGCACGCTCTCTTCGGCGGCCGCGCCAATGATCTCATCGAGCATCGGCACCAGCATGTCCAGCCCTTCCAGCGAGAAGCGCGTCTTGCCAGGAAAGATGCGGTGCAGGAAGTGCTCGAAGGCTTCCACCTGGGTCAAGCGTTCGAGCAGCGCCAGCGGACGCATGGGCTGCGCCGGCGGCCGGAACTGGCCCGCTTCGGCGGCCGTCCGCAGCCAGGCGCGTTCTTCGGGTTGACGGATATGGTCGTAGTCGTAGCCGATATGCCCGGCGTAGGTCCGGCGCAGGGCCTGAATGGTCGCGGCGGCCGTCTGCTGGGAGGCGGCCAATGGCCCGCCGATGAGCGAGGCCGGCAGCCGCTCTAAATCATCCCAGGTCAGGCCGTAGCTGGCCGGATCAAGGCTGGGATCGCCGGGCGGCGCTGAGCCGAGAGGGTCGAGCTGCGCGGCCAGGTGCCCGTACTCGCGCATGGCTTGCGCCAGGTTGACCGCGGCCGTGACTTTGTCCAGGTTGGGCGGTGCGATGGGTGGGGCGACTGGGGGCGCCGGGGCTGCGGGCGGCGGCTGCCAGGCGGCAAAGGCCGCGCGCGTGGCCGCGTCCACCGCCTGCGGGTCGCGCACAAAACGTTCGTACAATTCCAGGATATAGGCTGCATTAGGCCCGTGAAATTCTTGCCAGATGTCCATCAGTTTCTTTCCCGTGCTGTGTCAGAGGAACGAGGGAAGTTTAGCACAAAGCAGGCATAACATCAAGGCGCAGCGCACTTTTTCTGGCTCAGCGGCCCGCTTGTGCTACAATCAACGAGGCCAACTTGGCAGGAGTTGGCAGCTTTGCAGGAGGTGACTATGACCACACGACTGTTTCTAATCCGTCACGGCGCAACGGTCCTGACAGCCGAGGATCGTTTTGCCGGCTCGACCGACGTTGATCTTTCGAACATTGGTCGCGCGCAGGCGGAATCGTTGGCCCAACGCCTGGCGGATGACCAGGTCAAGGCCGTCTATGCCAGCCCGCTCAAACGCACCCTGGAAACCGCGGCCATCATCGGCCGGCCGCACGGGCTGACGCCCATTCTGCGCGACGGCCTGCGCGAGATTGATCACGGCCGCTGGGAAGAGCTGCGCCGGGTGGATGTGGAAGCGCAGTTTGCCGATGAGTACGCGGCCTGGGAAGAAGACCCCTACATCTTCGCCCCCGCCGGCGGCGAATCGGGGATCGCGGTCCTGGCCCGCGCCATGCCAGTCATCCGCGAGATTGTGCTGCAGCACAACGGCGAGAACGTGGTGGTGGTCTCGCACAAAGCCACCATCCGCCTGATTATCAGCAGCCTGCTTGGCTTCGACGCGCGCGGCTACCGCGATCGCCTCGATCAGTCGCCGGCCTGCTTGAATGTCCTGGATTTCAAGGACACCGTGCGCGCCCGGCTGATGCTATTCAACGACGTATCGCACTACGTCGACCAGCCGCCGCGCTCGGATGGGCGTCTGTCCAAGTGGTGGGATTGACGGCCCCGGCCGGTTTGGGCAACCCTTCGGCGCGCAGCGGGCCGCGGGTTGTCATTGTGGGCGGCGGCGCGGCCGGGCTGATGGCTGCCATCACCTGCGCGGAGGCCAACCCGCAGGCGCAGGTGCTGATTTTGGAAAAGGCCGCGCAGCCGCTGGGCAAGGTGCGCATCTCCGGCGGCGGACGCTGCAATGTCACTCACGCCTGCTTCGATCCGGCGCAGCTGGTGACGTTCTATCCACGCGGCGGCAAGGCCTTGCGCGGGCCGTTCATGCGCTTTCAGCCGCGTGATACGATCGTCTGGTTTGCGGCGCGCGGGGTCGCTCTTAAAACCGAAGCCGATGGCCGCGTCTTTCCTGTCACCGATTCTTCCGCGACCATTGTGGCTTGCCTGCTGCACGCAGCGCAGGCCGCCGGCGTGACGCTGCGCACGCACGCGCCGGTGACGCAGGTCAACCGCGCCGCGGGCGGCTTCGACATGGTCCTGGCGAGCGGCGAGACCGTGGCGGCCGATGCCCTGCTGCTGGCAACGGGGGGCGGCGAACGCCGCGCCTATGCCTGGGCGCAGAGATTGGGGCACACCATTCAGCCCCTGGCGCCCTCGCTGTTCACCTTCACCGTGCCGGATGCACGCCTGCACGGTTTAGCGGGCGTGTCGGTGTCAGAGGTGGAACTGCGCCTGACGCAAAGCAAGCTGGCGCAAACCGGCCCCCTCCTCATCACGCACTGGGGCCTGAGCGGCCCGGCCGTGCTCAGGCTGTCGGCGTGGGGCGCGCGCGTGCTGCACGATCAGCAGTACCAGGCGTCGCTGCAGATCAACTGGCTGCCGGCCTGGCGACTGCCAGCGCTCGAGGATCACCTGCGCGCGCTCAAGGCCGCGCAGGCGCGCCGTACGCCGGGCAGCCAGGCGCTTTTCGATCTTCCGCTGCGCCTCTGGCAGCGGCTGCTGGCCGCGGCCGGCAGCGGCGACGGTCAGCGCTGGGGCGATTTGAGCAAAGCGCAGATGCAGCGGCTGCTGACCGAGCTGACAGCCGGCCTCTACACCATCGCAGGCAAAGGCCCGTTCAAGGAAGAGTTTGTCACCTGCGGCGGGGTGACCCTGGACGAGGTCAACTTCAAAACGATGGAGAGCCGCTGCTGTCCTGGTCTTTACCTGGCCGGCGAAATCCTCGATGTGGACGGCGTGACCGGCGGCTTCAACTTTCAGAGCGCGTGGACGACCGGTTGGCTGGCCGGCAACGCGCTTAGTCGCCGCGGGGAATCGTAGGCGCACAGGTCGGCGCGGGCATCTGGCGCTTGCGGAGCCAGCGCCGCGCTCAACGCCGGCATAGCGGCCGATCGGCGCCCCGTGGTCATCAACCTCCGCGCGCAGAAAACCTGCCCAGCTCAGGGTGCATTTCAGTTTCGGGGTGTAGTCCACGCAGGTGGACTTTGCAATCGT
>DAISHS010000249.1:0-6725 GCA_036822415.1 Chloroflexota bacterium | reverse complement strand
CCGCAAACGGCGCCGCCCGCCGCGCTTGCGCGACGGGCGGCGCGCTGAATTAGCGGGTAATGATCGGCAGGAACTGCACGCGTGTCACGCGCGGGGTAATCGGCGTCGGCGTTACCGTCGGGGTGGAGGGGCCGGCCGGCCCTGCTTCGTACGCGCCGATGTCACAGTGCAGCCCCTGGGGCCGGGCAACGCCGCGTTGATCGAGGTTGTTGATGGGGGCCGCCGCGCAGATGGCGTCATTGGCGGCATCGAGCGCCGCGCTGCCTTCGAGGAGCGCCATCGTCGCCGTGGAACCGCCGTTATTCAGCAAGAGGTCAAGGCGCGGATCCTGGTTGATGCCGGGACAGCTGGCATCGGGATAGCTCAGATTGCCGCTGCCATCGGTGATAGAACCGTAGCAGTTGCCCCCCGTTAGACTGGCAGCGACGAGGGTGTTCTTCAGCGTCATCAGGCCAGACCCGTTGAAGAGGCCGCCGCCGAGGTTGCTGGCGCTATTGTCAGAGAAGGTGCTGTTGATGACGACGACGGTGTCGTTATCGCCGCTGTAGAGGCCGCCGCCCTGTGGCGCGCTATTGGCCGCGAAAGTGCTGTTGTTCACGTTCAGCATGCCGTGGAAGCCGTTGCTGTAGATGCCGCCGCCGGCGTTGTTAGTGACGCTGTTGGTAAAGAAGGTGCTGTTGCTCAGCGTTATGGAGCCGTCGTAGTTATAGAGGCCGCCGCCTTCGTCTTTGGCGCTATTGCCAGAGAAGGTGGTGTTGCTCAAAGCGATTGAACTGTCGTAGTTGTAGATGCCGCCGCCCCAGCCGCCGCCCTCCGCGCTGGCGATGTTGTCGGCGAAGATGCTGCCGCTGACAGTCACCGTGCCGGTGTTGAAGATGCCGCCGCCGCTGCTGGCGCTGTTGGCGGAGAAAGTGCTGTTGCTCACGGTCACGGTGGCGCCGGCGTAGTTACGGATGCCGCCGCCAAAGCCGCCGCCGAGGTTGCTGGCGCTGTTGCTGGCGAAGGTGCTGCTGTTGATGGTCAGCAGGCCGCCGCTATTGTTGATGCTGCCGCCAGCGCTGGCGCTGTTGTTGGCAAAGGTGCTGCTGTTGATGGTCAAGGCGACGCCGGTGTTGGAGATGCCGCCCCCGCCGCCGTCGCTGGCGCGGTTGCCAGAAAAGGCGCTGTTGCTCACGGTCAGCGTGCCGTTGTCGTTGCGGATAGCGCCGCCCCAGCCGCCGCCGTCCTCGCTGGCGCTGTTGTTTGAAAAGACGCTGTTGCTCACGGTTACGGCGCCGCCGTTGTTGTGGATGGCGCCGCCGTGGTAATAGGCGCTATTGTCAGTGAAGGTGCTGTTGTTCACGCTGACGACGCCGCCGTTGTTCAAGAGGCCGCCGCCGTTAGCTTCGGCGACATAGCCCTGGGCAATCGTCAGATGGTTCAGGTGAAACGTAACGCCTGAGTTTACCACGAACACGCGCACGGCATGATGGCCGCTGAGGGTGACAGCCTGGCCGGCGCCATCTATGGTTGTGTTATTGGCAATTCTAACCTGGGAGGCCAAAACAATTGTCCCGCTGCAACTAAAGGTCACCGTGCCGCCGCCGGTCAGGGCCGCGCGCAGATGCGCTTCATCGCAGACGCTCACCATACCGCCAGCATAGACGAACGCTGACGGCAGCATGACCGCCGCCAAAACGATGAGGGTCATGACATGTTTGAGATACATTATTTGTCTTCCTTCGATCAAGAATTGGGGTAGAAAAATACCCCCGTGGATAACGAGGGTACTCTCTTTCAGTATACAGCGACTTTGCTGAAATTGCACGTTAACTTGAGCTGGTGGCTTTTGCCAGGGGCTGCCTGGCTATCTGCCCCTGAAGCTCTGCGGCAGTTTGCTTGCCTTACGGCATCACCTCGAATTGGCTGTTGTGCAGTTCAGCGTAAAAGCCGCCACGCGCCAGGAGTTCTTCATGGTTGCCCTGCTCGACGATGTCGCCATCGCGCATGACCAGGATCAGGTCAGCATCGCGGATGGTAGATAGGCGATGGGCGATGACAAAGCTGGTGCGGTTCTTCATCAGGTTATCCATGGCCCGCTGGATCAGAATTTCCGTGCGGGTGTCAACGGAGCTGGTGGCCTCATCCAGGATGAGGATCTTCGGGTTGGCGACTACGGCGCGCGCAATCGTCAGCAGCTGCATCTGCCCCTGCGAGATGTTGGAAGTTTCTTCGTTGAGCATCATGTGATAGCCGTCTGGCAGGGTGTGGACGAAGTGATCCACGTGGGCCGCCTGCGCGGCGGCGATGACTTCTTCATCGGTGGCGTCTGGGCGCCCGTAGCGGATGTTCTCCATGATGGTGTCGTTGTAAAGCCAGGTGTCCTGCAGAACCATACCGAACTGCTTGCGCAGGTCGAAGCGGCTAAAGTCGCGGATGTCGTGCCCGTCCACCAGGATCGCGCCTTCACTCACATCATAGAAGCGCATCAGCAGCTTGACCATGGTGGTCTTGCCTGCGCCAGTTGGCCCGACGATGGCGATCTTGTGGCCTGGCTCGGCCACGGCCGAGAAATCGTTGATAATGATCTTGTCGGGGTTGTAACCGAAGTGGGCATCCTTGAATTCCACGCGGCCGGCCACCGTTTCCAGTTTGACGGGCTGGCTGGCTTCAGGAATTTCTTCGGCTTCTTCCAGGAACTCGAAGACGCGCTCGGCCGCAGCCGCCGTCTGCTGCAAAATATTGGAGATATTCGCCAGCTGCGTGATCGGCTGCGTGAACGAGCGCACGTATTGGATGAACGCCTGGATGTCGCCCACGGTGATGGCGTTTCTGATAGCCAGATAACCGCCCAGGATCGCCACAGCCACGTAGCCCAGGTTGCCGATGAAAGTCATGATCGGCATCATCAGGCCAGAGAGGAATTGAGACTTCCAAGCCGAGTCGTAGAGGGTGTTGTTCGATTGATCGAACTTCTGGATGCTCTCTTCTTCGCCGTTGAAGGCCTTCATGACGATGTGACCACCGTACATTTCTTCCACGTGGCCGTTGACGTGGCCCAGGTAATCCTGCTGCTGCTTGAAGTACTTCTGCGACTGCCCAATAATCAAGCCGACAACGATCATCGAAAGCGGTATGATGATCAGCGCCACCAGGGTCATCACCCAACTGATGGACAACATCATGATCAGCACGCCGACCACCGTCACCAGCGACGTGATGATCTGCGTCATGCTCTGGCTAAGGGTCTGGTTCACCGTGTCCACGTCGTTGGTGATGCGCGAGAGCACCTCGCCGTGCGTCGTGCCGTCGAAATACTTGAGCGGCATGCGATTGATCTTGGTGGAGATATTCTGACGAAAGCGATAAGCAATGTTGGTCGAGATGTTCGCCATGATCCAGCCCTGCAGATAGCTGAACAGGGCTGACACCAGATAGAGGCTGAGGGTCAGGACGATGATTTGCCCAATCGCGTTGAAATCAATCGAGCCGGTCCCGCTCAGCTGCGCCATCACGCCTTCGAACAATTTGGTGGTGGCCTGGCCCAGGATCTTGGGGCCGGCAATGTTGGCGGCAGTGGAGGCGACGGCAAAGATGAAGACGATCGTAATCGCCAGCTTGTATTTGCCCAGGTAGGCAATCAACTTGCTCATCGTGCCCCTGAAATTGCGGGCTTTTGCGCCTGGCGCGCCCATCATCGCGCCCATCGGCCCGCCCCCCATGGGGCCGCCGCGCCGGGGCTGTCCGGGTCTTTGTTGCATCATCATGCTAAATCCTCCCTGCTGAGCTGCGACAAGGCAATCTCCTGGTAAGTTTCACAATTTTCCATCAGTTCATGATGCGTCCCTTTGCCCACGATCCTGCCCTCATCAATCACGATGATCTGATCGGCATTTTTGATCGTAGAAACGCGCTGCGTCACAATCAACAGGGTGCTGTTGGCCGCCTTTTCCTTGAATGCCCGGCGTAGCGCGGCATCGGTCTTGAAGTCGAGCGCGGAGAAACTATCGTCGAGGATATAGATCGGCGGTTTTTTGACCAGCGCGCGCGCAATCGAGAGGCGCTGTTTCTGGCCGCCCGAAACGTTGGCGCCGCCTTGCGAAATCTCCGCGGCCAGGCCTTCGGGCTTGGAGGCCACGAACTCGGCCGCCTGCGAAATTTCGACCGCCGCGGTCAGCATGGCGGGGCTGGCGGTTTTATCCGCATAGCGCAGGTTGCTCTCGATGGTGCCAGAGAAGAGGGCGCTCTTTTGCGGCACGTAGCCGAGCTTGTCGCGCAGATCGTGCTGCGTGACGTCGCGGATGTCCACCCCATCCATCAGGATGGCGCCGTTGGTGACTTCGTAGAAGCGCGGAATCAGGTTGACAATCGTAGATTTGCCGGAACCGGTGGCGCCGATGAACGCAGTCGTTTGCCCCGGCTGCGCGGTGAAGCTGATATCGTGTAGAACATCCTCCTCCGCCCCCGGATAGCGAAACGAGACATTGCGAAATTCCACGGTCCCCGTGAAGGGCGCAGGGAACAGCTTCGGCGCTTTGGGATCGTGGATTTTAGGCTCGGTCCCCAGCACCTGGGCGATGCGGTCGCCAGAGACAGACGCGCGCGGCAAGATGATGAACATCATCGAAAGCATCAGGAACGCCATGACGATCTGCATGGCATACTGCATGAACGCCATCATATCGCCCACCTGCATATTGCCATCGGCCACCTGGTGTGCGCCAAACCAGATGATGGAGACCAACAGCACATTCATGATGAGCATCATCAGCGGCATCATCACCACCATGATGCGATTGATGAACAGGCTGACCGCGGTCAGGTCCTGATTTGCCTTGTCGAAGCGCTTTTCCTCGAACGACTGCCGATTGAAAGCCCGAATCACCATCATGCCCGAAAGGTTTTCACGTGACACCAGGTTGATGCGATCAACCAGCTTTTGGATGAGCTTGAATTTGGGCAGCGCCACCGAGAACACAACGATGATCAGGCTGACCAGCACCAGAACGGCCACGCCGATGAGCCAGGAAAGAGGCGAATCTTTGGAAATGACCTTGATGATGCCGCCGATGCCAATCAGCGGCGCGTAGAAGACCATGCGCACCATCATCACCACCACCATCTGGATTTGGGTCACATCGTTGGTGGTGCGCGTGATCAGGGAGGCGGTAGAAAAGTTGTCGAACTCCGTGTTGGAGTAACTTTCCACTGTCTTGAACACATCGCGGCGAATGTCGCGCGCCATGCCAGCGCCGATTTTGGCAGACAGGTAGCCGACGATGATGGTGCAAGTCACAGAAAGCAAGGTCAGCAGAAGCATCCAGCCGCCAATGTTCAGGATGTAGCTGTTCTGCAGCTTGTTCGTATCCATGCCCAGCGCTTTGTACTCTGCCTTGACCGGGCTGACCGCGGCCTGCACGATCATGCTGTTACCCAGGGCGGCGAAATTCTTGTTGATGGCGTCGGTGATCTGCGTCAATCTGTCCGCAGGCAGCTGGCCCAGAACGCTGAACAGGTCGGTGCCAGGGGGCAGCTTGGTCACGTCGAAGCCGCCAAACGCGCCGCCCATTTGCGCCGCTTTGGCTGGATCCGCCAAAACCTGCTCGATGCCCGCCACCGTCAGCAGCGCTTTGCCCAGGATCGGGTTGAGCCGGTCAATTTCCGCCGGCGCCAGCGGGTGCAAAACATAGACCGCTTCGTTTTCGAGGACGGGGTAATCCTTGACGAACTTGCCATAGTCGGGCGAGTCTTTATCTACCAGCGTGTAGGCGGCGAGGACCGCATCCTTATCTTGCGCGCCCATGAAAATGAGCGCCCGGTTCATCGTGCTTCGACGAATGGCGACAGGAACGGCATTTTCGACGCCGCCCTGTTGGATGCCGGTGTTGACGATGCGAGAAAGATAATCTGGCAGCGTCAGGTCAAAATTGGCCTGCGCGAACAACAGCGCGACCGCAAGCGCGATCATCAACAAGTACGGCTTTGTATAACGAGCCAGTTTAATCATAATGGGTTTTGCTCCTGAGCAAACATCTGTCCTCCTACAATCGGCTGAATTTTTCTGGCTTTTTGATCTCGATGCGTTGGGCCGCCTGGGTGAGGGTGTTGAGCGCAGCCGCCACGGTTTCATGCTCTGCGGGCGTCAGGGCAGCCACCAATTCGTCCACCCAACGTGAGCGCTCCTCCATTCCCGCCTCGATCAGCTCGCACCCTTTGTCCGAAAGCGCCAGCAGTTTGGCGCGCCGGTCATTAGGATCTTCGCTGCGTTCCACCAATCCGCTCTGCACCAGCTTATCAACCAGCTGGCTGGCCGCGGCCAGCGTGATCCCCATGCGTTCGCTGAGGTCCGACATCCCACAGGGGTGGCGATAACGCAGGTTCATCAGAATGGCAAACTGGGCCATCGAGAAGCCGGAAGTTTTGACGTAGCGCATCCAATCGTGCATCGAGCGAGCCGTGAAGGTTTCCATCCAGCGGCGCGTGATTTGGGTAAATTCGCTGTCATCGCTCATAGTTAAGCCATCCTATTTATTAAGTTCGTTGAATTATATCACAAGCTAAACTATTCGTCAAACGCACGCAGGGCGGTTTGGTGTTGAGCACGTGGCTGCGGGCAGAGCAAACCGGCCAGGCCGTGCAACTTTCGCTAGCTCGCCGCGTCACGCCGGCGAGGCGGCTGAGAGAAGTACGGCTGGGGGCATTTCAGTTTCGGGGTGTAGTCCACGCAGGTGGACTTTGCAATCGTT
>DAISHS010000248.1:0-6734 GCA_036822415.1 Chloroflexota bacterium | reverse complement strand
CACAGAGGCGCCCTGAGAGCTACCAACCAAACGAGAGGCGATTGATGAGGCGTTCTGGCAGCCCGGCGGCCAGCATGCGGTGCTGCGTTTCTTCGATCGGGTATTCCACCCGCACATAAGTCCAAAGCCGGGTTTCGGTGTCGAGCAGCGCATAGCTGGCGCGCGGGTCATGATCGCGCGGTTGCCCGACGCTGCCAGGGTTGATAATCAAGCGCACCTGGTCGAAGGCCAGGGCCACGTCAGGCGGGCTGGGCAGCAAGCGATGCTGCAAACAGCGGCCAAAAGGCTGGCCGTCCCGCCGATCGACGCGATAGCTGAACATGGTGGGCATGTGCGTATGCCCCACCAGGCAGCAGCGAAAATCGGGTATTTCTTCGAAGTTCTCACGCGCAATGCGCGGGGAGAGGACGTATTCCCACACCGGATCACGCGGGCTGCCGTGCACCAGCATGAATTCCCCGCGCTGCATGGCCTTTCCAGGCAAAGTATCCAGATAGGCCCAGGTTTCGGTCGTCAATTGTTCGCGTGTCCATATGACTGCTTTGCGCGCTTCGGGATTGAACTCTTCTACATTGATTTCTTTGCCCAACACGGCGTAATCATGATTACCCGCCAGGCGCACGGTTAAGCGCTCCAGCGTCGCCAGGCGCTCGATGCAGCCGTTAGGATCGGGGCCATAGCCCACTACGTCTCCCAGACACCAAATTTCGTCATAGCCACGATTCTGCGCGTCTTTCAGAACCGTCTCCAGGGCGGCCAGGTTGGCATGGATGTCAGAAATGACCAGTACCTTCATCAGTATTTGCGCTTTTCTCACTGGTGATTCTGCGGCGGCGACCAGTGTCAACGTAATGTGCTTTATTTTGCCTATCAACGTGCAATTATACCCAGGTCATGCCAGATTACCAAAGCGCTGAGGGCTGTGCTAAAATCGCCCCAGCGCAGAAGTCTGATTTGACCGGAGTTCGCTTTGGCTGACGAATCGTTAACTGTTTCAACCCTTGAGATCATCACCCGCGGTCAGGCCGCCACCAATGCCCTGGGCCAGGCGCTGGGCCATCTGGCCCAGCCAGGCGATGTGCTGGCGCTGAGCGGAGACCTGGGCGCCGGTAAGACGACCCTGGTGCAAGGCATTGGCGCCGGCCTGGGCGTGACCGAATCAATCACCAGCCCCACGTTCACCCTTGTCGGCGAATACGACGGCCGCCTGCATCTCTATCACGTGGATGTCTACCGCCTGGCCGCGGCCACGCCTGAAGCGCTGGCCTTTGGCCTGGACGAGCTTCTGGGCGGCGACGGCCTGACGGTGATCGAATGGGCCGACCTGGTGGCGTCCATTCTGCCGGCCGACCGCCTGGACGTGCAGTTCACCTGGGTGGACGAGCAGACGCGCCGCTTGCTCTTGCGCGCGCACGGCGCGCGCCACGCCGCGCTCCTGCACGGCCTGGCGCAGGAGGTGGCGCTATGACCTTGCCGCTGATGCTGGCGCTGGACACCTGCACCGATCTGGCGAGTATTGCTCTGTACGACGGGGAGCGCGTGCTCAGCGAGGTGACCTGGCATTCGGCGCGACGCCACACGGTGGAGCTGATGCCGCAAATCATCGCCATGCTGACTCAGGCTGAGATCGCCGCCAGTGAGCTGCGCGCGGTCGCGGTTGCGCGCGGGCCAGGTTCCTTTACCGGTATCCGCGTGGCGCTGGCCCTGGCCAAGGGCATCGCCGGCGCCAACGGTCTGCCGCTGTTCGGCGTCGCCACGCTGGACGCCATCGCCCATGCGCATCATGCCCAACCCCTGCCGGTGACGGCCCTGGTGCAGGCCGGCCGCGGCCGCGTCTGCTGGGCGCACTACATCCAGGATACAGAGCCAGGCGCCTGGCGCCATGTCAGCCCCTTTGCGATCAGCAGCGTCGAAACGGTCGCCGGGGCCATCCAGACGCCCACCCTTTTTGCCGGCGACCTGCTGGAGAGCACGCGCGCCGTCCTGCGGGCGCACTTGGGCGAGCAGGCGGCCTTCGCCTCCCCTGCGCTGACCGTGCGCCGGGCGAGCCTGCTGGCTGAGCTGGCCTGGCCGCGCTTTCTAAGCGGCGCGGCGGATGACATCGCCACACTGGCGCCCATCTATCTGCACGAACTCCCGGCCGGCCCAATCGCATGACTCAACCCGACGCCCTCTTTCCTGTCCTGCCCATGCAGCTCGATGACCTGGACGCGATCATGGAAATCGAGCCGATTTTGTTCGTGGGCGATCCGTGGCCGCGCAGCATGTACGAATACGAGATCACACACAACGAGTTTTCCTTCTACCGGGTCATTCATGGAGAGACGGGAGCGCAGCCGCGCGTGCTGGCCTATGCCGGGGTGTGGATGCTTTACGATTCGGCGCACGTCGCGACCATCGGCACGCACCCAGCCTGGCAGCGCCATGGCCTGGGCGCCTGGCTGCTGCTGCACCTGATTGACGAGGCAATTGCGCGCGCTGCCGTCGAAGTGACGCTCGAAGTGCGCAAATTCAACGTGGCCGCGCAGACGCTCTATCGCCAGCTGGGCTTTCAGACGGTAGGTCGCCGGCGCCGCTATTACCGCGACACCGGCGAAGATGCCCTGTTGATGACCCTGGCCGACCCGCACAGCGCCGAGGTCGTGCAGGCTCTGGCCCTTGTCCGCGCACGCACCGCTGCGCGCCTGCGCACGCTAGACTGACGCCCGCGCCTGGCGCGCGGCTTTCAGATCTGCCACGACGCGTTCCGGGACATAGACGCTGCCCAATTCCGCGCGATCGGCGCGGGGGCCGTGGAAATCGGTGCCGCCGGTGGCAATCAAGCCAAAACGCCGCGCCGCGGCCAGCAGCTGCTGCACCTGCCCCTGGGTGTAATTGGGATAGTAACACTCCAGCCCCACCAGCCCCGCAGCAATCATTTCGGGCAGGGTGTTATCGAGGTTCACTTCCACCACCGGATCGCCGCTGAAGCGGGCAATGATCGGGTGCGCCAGCACCGGCAGCCCGCCCACGCCTTTGATCGCCCGCACAGCCTCCACCGGCGTAAAACGCATCCGCTCCACGTAGGCGGGGCCATCACGGCCGATGTAGAGCGCGAACGCCTCATTCATGGAATTGACATGGCCGGCTTCCAGCAGCGCGCGGGCAATGTGCGGACGGCCAATCGGCGCGTCGCCGGCAATTTCCTGCACGCGCTGCCAGGAGATGGGCGCGCCCAGCGCGGCCAGGCGCCGCGTGATTTCCGCGCCGCGGCGCTCACGTCCGTCGCGCAGACGGCGCAATTCGGCCTGGAACGGCTGATCGCTCACATCAATGAAATAGCCCAAGACGTGAATCTCGCCGCCCGGCACATCGGTATTGATCTCGATGCCGGGCAGCACTTCGAGGTCGGTTTCCGCAGCGGCCGCCAGGGCCTCGCCCAGGCCATCGGTGGTGTCATGATCGGTCACGGCAATCGTCTTCAGACCAAACTCACGCGCCCGCGCCACCAGCTGCGTGGGAGTCAGTGTGCCATCGGAGGCGGTGGTGTGACAATGCAGATCAACAAAATTCATCCTGAAATCCTTATCGTAGAGAGATCACAGCTCGAACCAAACAACCTGGCCCGGCTGTAAAGTCAGGTGCAGTTGCTGCTTGGCATCGAGCAGATAAGCCTGCGCGCCCAGCTGATCCACCAGGACATCGGGAACGCCAGGCAGGGTCAAATCAAGCAGCTGCGGGTTGAAGTAGTCGCTGTTTGCCAGCACGATCAGACGCGGCGCATGCTGGCGCGTCAGACGCAGAATGGCAAAGATGACGGGATTATCGGGCGCCTGGCCGAAGGCAAAGGTGGCTGGATCAAGATCGGTGATGATGGCATCCAGGCGCGCGCGGGCCGCCAAGACCCGCTGCACCCAGGCCAGCAGATTGGCCGGGCCGGCCGGCAGGACCGACTTGGAATTTTCCCACGGATAAGAGGCGGCGCTGAACAGGGCCAGGGTTGTAGCCGGATAGCGCGCCTGCTCCTGCGCCGTAAAGCCAATGCCCGTGTTCAACGGCTCGCTCGCGCCCAGTTCGAAGCCGCCGTGCAGGACCGGCAGCGCGGGCAGCGCGGCGCAGATGGCCCAGGCAAAGCAAGCATAGGCCAGGCCGCCGGGGCGCTTAGCCGCGCGCATGGTGTCATGCGTCTCCGGCGTGGCGAAGAAAGGCAGCGGGACGCCATTCTCAGCCAGGCGAGCCAGAAACTGCGCCGCGCTGAGCGGGTCATGCAGGCTGGTGGGAAAGCTACCCAGGGTCGCGTTGTAACCCTCGCGCAGGCTGTTGATAGGCGAACCAAAATTCTCATCCCAGAAGGCAAAATCGGGCTTGAACGCCCGCGCCGCGGCGACCATCTCAGCCTTCAGCGCGCTGGGCAGGGCATGACCCATGTCAATCATGACGCCGTCAATGTCGAAGGTGCGCTGGAAGTGCGGGATGATGCCGACAATGCGCTGCCACAGCGGCCTGACCGCGTACTCCGGCCGCGCCAGGCGGCTGTCATACAGGCGCAAAGTGTTGTAAGCAATGTAGTTGAAGTCGGGATGATCGTAGAGACGCAAATAAGTCACATCGGTCCAGGGCGGCTGCATGTCACCGGGCCAGTCTGAAAACGCGCTGGGAATACGCACGATGCGGCCATCGGCCAGACGGCCAAACCAGCGGCCGTTGACCATCTGCACCTGGTCAGGCGCCGGCGGCGGCGTGAAAAAAGCCTGATACGCGGCCGGCGGCGGCGGCAGCCGGTCGAAGCGCTCCGCCTCAGCCTCAGCAAAGATGTAGGCAAGTTCTTCGGCGGAGAACATGGGCGCGCCATACGTCAGCGCCTCTTCACGGGGAGTCAGGCCGGGGCGGCGGTCAGGCGCCCGATCGTCAATCCAGTAGAACCACTCCGGATGTTCTGACACCCAGTCGGCGTCACGCGCGGCCGTGCGGAAGACGAATTCGACCACCACGCGCATCCCCAGGTGGTGCGCGGCTTCGACAAACGCCTTGAACTCAACTTCGACGCCCAGATCGAGGAGCGGTTCGCTGAGATGGTCGTCGAGCCGGTAGGGGTTACGGATCGCATAGGGCGAACCGAGATTGCCCTTGTGACCGTCCTGCCCTACGGCGGTAATCGGCAGCAGGTAAACCGTATTGATGCCCAGCCAGCGCAAGAAAGGCAGCAGGCTGATGCATTTCAAGAAAGTGCCAGTCTCGCGCCAGCCCTGGCCGTTGAGCGGCAGCGCCAGCGTTCCATCGCCATCGTGATCGAAAGCGGCGGCGGCGCGTGGAAAGAGGTTGTACGCGACCGCGTGCTGGCTCCAACCGCCGCCCGCGGGGCCAGTCACCAACGGTTGAGCCGGCTGGCGCGCAATGGTCTCGATGGCGTCCAGGAAAAAGCGCAGGGGATTGACCTGGCGCCGCGTGGCCGGCCCGGTCGGATCAAGCCAGAGGCCAGGCACGGCGTAAGCGGTCGCCAGGTCAGCGCGCGCCGAAAGCGGTTCGCCGTCAGGGCGCACCGATAGCAGTTCGCCCAGGCGCGCATAGATTTGGCCCAGGGCAGGGAAAGTCGCAGCAGGTAAGGTTGGCGTCATGATTTTCTTCAACTCGAATGGTCAGATCGGGGGTGAACATTGTACCATTCAGACGAAGAATTCAACCAATTGAGCCTGTGCGCTACGTTGCCAGGTTTGCCCCTCAAGCCGGTGGAGCGATCACCCGCGCACGCATCCCGCGCCCCGCGGATGGCAAGGGCGCCAGCTTGACCTTCACCTGCCACGCGGCCGGTTCCAGCGCCAGCTGAGTCGAGGCCAGGAGCGCAGCCATCGTCAGCATCATCTGCACCTCGGCCAGGCCCGCGCCCAGGCACGTGTGGCCGCCCAGGCTGTAAGGCGTAAAAATGCTGGTCTGCCGATGCTCGTTGCGCGGTTCCTGGTAGCGGTCAATATCGAAAACAGATGGGTTCGGGAAGAACTGCGGCAGCCAGTGGGTGACGGTGTTAGCCACCAAGACCTCGCTGCCAGCTTCGATGCGGTAACCGGCAAACTCGAACGGCTTGAGGGCTGTACGCGGCGTAAACGGCGCGACAGGATACATGCGCAGCGTTTCCAGGGTGGCGCCATAGAGCGCTTTTTGATCTTTCAGCGCGTGCAAGGGCGGGATGCCCTGGGCAAACATGGCCTGCGCCTCCGCAGTCACCCGCGCCAGCGCGTCCGGGTGCTTGAGCAGCGCATAGAGCATGAAGGTCAGCGTATTGGCCACGGTGTCCAGGCCGGCAAAAAATGGCGCAATGGCCGACACGACCAGCGCGTTTTCATCCAAAGGCTGACCATTTTCATCCCGTGCGGCCAGCAAGTCGTCAATCAAATCAGGCGGCCGCGCGGCGCCCGCAGGGTTCGTTTGATGCGCGGCGATGACCTCACGCGCCAGATCGAACACGCTGGCCCTGGCGCGGCGGTAGGCGGGGGTGCGCAGCATGAACGCCGGCCACATCTTCAGGACGCTGGCCCGCATGATGACATTCAGGAAAGTCAGCACATCGTCGAAGTACGCGCCGGGCTTACGGCCGACCAATACCCAGCCCAACTGTTCGGCCACCAGGCGTTGGAACATGTCCAAAACCGAAAAGGTCTGCCCGGGCTGCCAGGAATGGGCGCGCTGCCGCACCATGTCCACAACCTCGTTCACGTGCGGCGCGATCATTTCACGTGAGTAGCCGCGGCGCATCAGCTTGC
>DAISHS010000247.1:0-6742 GCA_036822415.1 Chloroflexota bacterium | reverse complement strand
GGGCAAAGGCTTCGGCGCCGGCGCCGCTAAACAGAATGTGATCGCTCTTGTCCATGACCAGCCGCGCCACGTGAATGGGGTGCGCCACCCCGCCGATGCTTGCCACCGCGCCGACGCGCAGATCGCGGCCATCCATCAGCCCGGCGTCCATCTCGATCGTGCCTGCGCTGGTCAGGCACGAACCACGGCCGGCATTGAACGCGGGCAAATCTTCCAGCAGCATGACCGCCGTTTGCGCGGCGTCGAGCGCGGAGGCGCCCAGGGCCAGCATTTCGTAGCCGGCCGTGACGGCCTGGCGAATACCGGCCGCATGGGCAGCGCGTGACGCGTCAGGGATGTTGCCGGCGCCGCCGTGAACGATGATGGCAAATGACATTCGATTTTCTCCGTTGCTTGCGGCAGATAACAAAAAACGGTTTGCAGCCAGATGATTGGATTCACCTGGTTGCAAACCGAATTTTACATAATTATTTTCGAGCTAAACAGCGCTGTCAGACCGCTATTTAATGTAATCAGGCAGTCTGGCGCAGGCGCAGCGTGCGTGCGACAATGTCTTCCTGTTCTGAGCGGAAGTCATCCTGCTGACGGCGTCCGCGTTCCTTCTCCATCCGCTTCTGGCGGCGGCTATTTTGCTCAGCATCCTGAACCATGGCAGCCTGCAGGGCCAGAGCCATCGCGGTGGGGCCGGCTTCTTCGCCATCCTTCAGATAGTCGTACCATTCCTCTTTATCACGCTCACGCGTGTTGCCGCGGTCACGGCGCGAACGTCGTTCCCCGCGATCGGCGCCGTTGCTTCCGCGATCGCTGCGTGCGCCGCCCCCGCGCGGCTCACGCTCACGCCGGGCGCTCATTTCGGGCATTTCTTCGTCAGGTCGTCCGCGCCCACGGCTGGGCGCTTCGCTCGTCATGCGTGGTCGTTCGCCCATTTCCTCGGTGACGACTAAATCGGGCGGCGCCGCCAGCACGGCTTCTTCCGGTCGCAGACCCTTGAGACTGAGGTCAATACGCTGACGGCGGCGATCGAGGCTGAGGACTTTGACCTCCAGCTCATCGCCCACGTTGGCCACGTCTTCGACGCGGCGCACAAAGCTGTCCGACATCTCGCGGATATGCAGCATGGCGTCACGGCCGATGCCGATATCGAGGAAGGCGGCATAGGGGACGACGCGCGTGACGGTGCCCTTGACCAAATCGCCTTCTTGCAAGTCACGGATGGTCTTCGTGCCGGGTTCGATGAGCGTCAGGCTGATGCGATTGCGATCGCGATCAAGCTCTTTGATCCAGGCTTTGACCGGATCCCCTTCCTTCAAGCGGTCGCTGACCTTCCCCACGCGGCCGATGGAAAGCTCGGAAATGTGAACCAGGCCGTCAGTGCCGACGCCGATGTCAATGAATGCGCCGAATTCGGCGACACGTCGGACGACGCCGTCAATTTCCATGCCAACGCTGAGGACTTTGACCACTTTTTTGGGTGGGATGACGCGAATGGGGAGGTTGCCAGGGCTGCCACCGCGATTGCGGCGCCGCCGACCGCTGCGTTCAGCGGAACCTTCCTGGGCTTCGGGTTTTTCAGAATCATGGGAGTCTTCGGCTACTGCTTCCGCCATCGGCTGATCGGCGGTTGGCTCCACGGAAGCGCTTACCGTGTCGCCGGGGTCGGTCTCGATCACTGCTTCCGCTATCGGCTGATCTGCGGTTGGCTCCACGGGAGTGCTTACCGTGTCACCTGAGTCTGTCATGGTGTTTGTTTCCTGAAGATTTTCCTGCACAATGCTTCCTCACTATCATACCCAGACGCCATCGAAAGGGCAACGCCTGGCTTTTTTCTCACACCCATGGGTAACTAGCACCATTCATGCGCGCGGGCCATGCCGAAGCGAGTGCCTGAGTTTGTGTCTGCCCAACCAGGGAAGAGCACTGCACGATCAACGGAAATGGCGTGCATTGGGGCGTGCGAGCAATTATACTATTCTAGCAATTAACGTGGCAATTATACAGACGTTCTTGCTGTGTGTCAAACCCGCAAACTGCCTTGTATGACTGTCGTTTTTGGCCGGTGTTTTCTCAAAAGCCCAGCGGCTTTTCGACGGTTGCCATGCCTGAGCGGGCTGCCAGGGCGCGCCTCAGGCGGTTGAGCTGACTTCGGCCGCAGCCGCGCGACGCAAACGCAAGGCAAAGACAGCCAGCCCCGTAAGGCCGGCGAGCAATGAGAAGAACTGCCCCAGGGTCAACCCAAGCGCCAGGGGTGTGCCCAGGCGGATGAATTCAACCAGGAAACGCCCTAAGGGGTAGGCCACCACGTACAGGTTGAAGATGGAGCCGGCCGGCCATTGGCGAGCAAAACGTCGCGCCAGCCACAGCAGGATCAAACCGACGAGCAGATTCCAGAGCGATTCGTACAAAAAGGTCGGATGAAAGCGGGCGGCTTCGGTGAATTCACCGAGGGGCGGGCACTGGTAAGGGGCGACGCGCTGCGCACAATCAATGGCGATGCCCCAGGGCAGGTTGGTGGGGCCGCCGTACAGCTCTTGGTTGAAGAAATTGCCCCAGCGGCCAACGGCCTGTGCAAAAGGTAAACCCAGGATGGCGATGTCGGCCCAATGCCAGAACGGCAGTTTGTGGCGTCGTGTGTAAAGATAGAAGGCCAGCAGCCCGCCGCCCAACGCGCCGAAAATGCCCACGCCGCCTTCGCGGGTGTTGATGATGTTCAACGGGTTGGAGAGATACATTTGTAAATATGCGGGGTTTTCCAGCGATGCCGTTATCACAAATTGTAGACGTGCGCCGATGATGCCGCCGATCAAGCACCACATGAAGGCCGACCAGATATGGTCAGGGTCCTCGCCGCGCCGTTTGGCTTCACGACTGTCAATGAAAGCCGCAAGGACGGCGCCGGTCACGATCAGCAGGCCATACCAACGCACCAGGGCTACCGAACCGATTCGAATTGCAACGGGATCCACAGGCTCCCCTCCACTCTCTATTGATCTTGAAACTGCTGCACGGTCTGCTCACGTGCTGCCGAGCGCGCGCCTGCGCGGCGCTGTCAGGGGCAGCATTGTAGTCCTAGCGCCTGGCCTTGTCAAAATATGCACGTTGTTTCTTGGTGAGGTTTGGTCAAGGGGCAAGCGTATGGTACAATCGCCCCATCTGTCAAGGAGAGTGAATGATGTTTGTACGTTTGCGTCTCTTACTGATTGGCGTCTGCCTTGGTGGCCTGGCCCTGGCAACGAGCGCCATTCCTGCGCTTGTTTCATCGGCGCCGGCGGCGGATGCGCCGCTTGCTTCCTGGACTGTTCAATACCAGGCTCCCGAAGGTATTACCCTGCGCGGCATCAAAATGTTGACGACCATGACCGGCTATGCCGTGGGCGGCCCTGACTGGGGTGTGCAGGGCAACCCCTATGTCCTCAAGACCACGAACGGCGGCGCGACCTGGACACGCTTCACTAATTTACCGCCGCTCGTTTCAGGCTGGCAGGGCGGTATTGACTGTTTGTCCACGTCAACCTGCCTCAGCGTCGGCATCACCGGCCAGGCGATACGCACGACCGATGGCGGCGCCTCCTGGGCGCTTTCGGCCATGCCTGATTACGGCGGCTATCTTTACACGGCCTACCTGGGCGCCAACAACCTGGCTCTGGCTGGCGGCACCAATGGCAAGTCATTCCGCTCCACCAACGGCGGCGCCAGCTGGACCGAGTTCTTCCCCGGCGGCTCTGTGGTGATCTGGGAATTCATCTGTTTTGGGAACACCTGCTATGGCGCCGGTAATGGCGCCTCGCTGGCCGTTTCCACCGATACTGGCGCGTCATGGACACGGCGCTTTGCCCCGCAGGGCGATCTGCTGGGCCTGCATTTCTTCAACACAAACACCGGCTACCTGGCCGGGCAGGGCGGCCTGATCTACTACACCACGGACGGCGGCCTGACCTTTGCGACGCAGCTTTCCATTAGCAGCGTGGACCTGTTCGATATCGAAATGGTCAATTCGCAGGAAGGCTGGGCCGTTGGCGGTTTCCGCCTGGGCAATGACAACTATGAGGGGCGCATCTACCACACGACCAATGCCGGCGGCGCCTGGACGCGCATCACCGATATTCCGACCACGGCGCTCATTTGGGAGACCGACTTTGTGGATGCCAGCCACGGCTGGGCTGTGACCCACGACGGCAAAATCCTGGCCTACGGCAGTGACTCCGTTCCCACGCCTACCGATACGCCAACGCCCACCCCGACGGTGACAAACTCGCCGACGCCCACGCCCACAGCTAGCGGCACGCCAACCCCGCTGCCCAACACAGGACATGTCGCCGGGTTTGTCTTCGATGACCTGAATGGCAACAGCCTGCGTGACAACGGGGAGCCAGGCCTGGCCGCGGCGCAGGTGGCCCTTCTGCTGCCGGACAACACGGTGGTCAGCAGCATGACCACCGGCGCGGACGGCGCATTTGTCTTCCGCAACGTGACGGCAGGCGCTTATCGTCTGCAAGAGACCGACCCGCCCGGCTACACCTCGCCGCCTGTCTCTAACCTGGTGGACATCCTGGTCACGGCGGGCAACACGCGCCAGGTGGACTTCCCGGACACGGTCATGCCCACGGCCACGCCCACCGCCACCCCCATCGCCACGCCCACGCCGAATGTGACGCAGCTTTGGGAACAGGTGGCGGCGGGCGGCGACGACGCGACCCAGCGTCTCAGCAGCGGCCTGCTCGACCTGAGCAGCGTCGTTTTGCGGTTGGGAAATTCGGCCGGCAATCATCTGGTGAGCGGCGCTCGCTTTGCAAACGTGGACATTCCATTTCATGTCCGCATCACCGATGCGGCTCTTTTGCTCTACCGCACCTATCACCCCGCGGCTTTTCCCGCGGTGACGCTGAAGATCGAAGGCGCGGCGCTGGACAATGCGCCTGGTTTTGCCAGCCTGCCGCCGCTGCAAATGCCGCGCACCGTCGCGCAGACGACCTGGACCGTCACCAGCGCGCAGCCGCTCGACTGGACGGCCTCGCCGGACCTGAGCAGCATCGTGCAAGAGGTGGTCAACCGCCCTGCCTGGCAGAGCGGCAACGCGCTGGCCTTGCTGCTGACCAGCGATCCCGCCAATGCCGGTTACTTCGATACGGTCGCCTATGAGGGCAACCCGGTCTCCGCGGCCAAGCTGCGCGTCACCTACGCGGCCTGCCTGGCGGCCGACATTGACTGCAGCTGCCAGGTGGGCGTGAACGATGTGCAGGCCGTAGCTGGGCATTTTGGATCGGTCAGCAGCGACCCGGGCTGGAATCGTTTGTACGATCTGGCGTCCAATGGGGTGATTGATGTGGCTGACGTGTCGGCCGCGGCAGCCGCCTGGGGCCAGCTGGGATGTCAGTAGCCGTCATGACGACGTTGTCAACCGGTAAACTGCCGCCCGCGCTGCTCGACCAGCTTTTGCAGCGCTTCCAGCTGCCAGATGACCGCCTGCTCGTTGGCCCGCGCAGCGGCGAAGATGCCGCGGTGATTGATTATCGCGCCGGCGCCTTGCCGCCGGCCGGCGCTCTATTGGTTGCCAAGACTGATCCCATCACCTTTGCCACTGACGAGATCGGCTGGTATGCCGTTCACGTCAACGCCAACGATGTGGCGACGATGGGCGCGCGGCCGCGCTGGTTTCTGGCGACCGTTCTGCTGCCGGCCGGTCGAACGGACGCGGGCCTGGTTGAAGCGATTTTTGCGCAAATGCATGCGGCCTGCGCTGACCTGGGCATTGCCCTGGCCGGCGGCCATACCGAGATCACCCACGGCCTGGACCGGCCCCTGGTGTGCGGCACCTTGCTGGGTGAGGTGGCGCCAGCCGATCTGATAATGACGGCTGGCGCGCAGGTCGGCGATGCGGTGTTGTTCATTCGCCAGGCGCCTATCGAAGGCGCGGCTTTGATCGCGCGTGAAAAAGCGGCTGATCTGCACCGCCGCGGCGTAGATGCCGCTTTCATCGCACGCGTGCAGGGCTTTCTGCATGATCCTGGCATCAGCGTGGTGCGTGCGGCCCAGTTCGTGTGCAGCCAGGCGCAGGTTCATTCGCTGCACGATCCGACCGAAGGTGGGGTTGCCACCGGCCTCTGGGAAGTGGCGCGGGCCGCGGGGGTTGGGCTGCAGGTTGACCTGACGCAGGTGCCATTGCTGCCCGAAGCGGTGACTCTGTGCCGTATCTACAATCTCGATCTATTCGGTACGATTGCCAGCGGCGGCTTGTTGGCGACCGTGGCGGCTGAGGCCGCGCCGCCGTTGCTGGCAGCCTGCCGCGCCGCAGGTATTCCAGCGACGCAGATCGGCCAGGTCGTTCCCGCGGCGCAGGGGGTGCAGGAATGGCGCCCATTGCAGCAGCGTTGGGCGCCTTTGCGCGAGTTTCCTGTTGACGAGATCACCAAGATCTTCTAAATAACGAAGACACCCAGTTTCGCCCAGAAACCGGGTGTCAACGCCCTCTCCTCAGAAGACGCCCAGTTTCGCCCAGAAACCGGGCGTCTTCGTTGTTACGTGGTGGGCGGTTCAGCGATCGGCGGCTCGCTCTCGGTTGCCGCGCGTAGATCGTCTTCCAAATCGCTCAAGAAGCCGGGCGGCAGGGGTTCGTTGACCACAGGCGCCGGCGGCGCAGAGGGCGCCACGGCCTGTTCGCTTGGGGGCGCCGGCGGCAGCAGCGCGGATGGCGGCTGTGGGGGCGTCGGCGGCGCGCCGTTGCGGCTGGCGTAGTTTTGCGTGCCGA
>DAISHS010000246.1:0-6767 GCA_036822415.1 Chloroflexota bacterium | reverse complement strand
GGCCGCGCCCGGCGCGGCCGACGATCGCCCCCTGTCGGCGCGCGCGGCGCTGCTGACCGGCCTCTACGAGCTTGGCGCTATCCGCTTCGGGCAGTTTACCCTGGCGAGCGGCCTGTCCTCGCCGCTGTATATTGACCTGCGTTTGCTTGTCAGCGATCCCGCGCGCTTACAGCAAGCGGCGGCCGCCTACGCCGCGGCCCTGACGGGCGTTGCTTACGACCGCCTGGCGGGGGTGCCGTACGCGGCCCTGCCCATCGGCACGGCGCTGAGCCTATCCCTGGGCAAGCCGCTGCTTTACCCGCGCAAGGAGGTCAAGGCCTATGGCCTGGGCAAGGTCATCGAGGGCGCCTGGCAGCCGGGCGAGCGCGTGGTGGTGATCGAGGACCTGGTTACCAGCGGCGGCAGCACCCTCAAGACGGTCGAGCTGCTGCGCGCGGCCGGCTTGGTCGTCGAAGATGTGGCGGTGCTGATTGATCGTGAGCAGGGCGCTCGCGCCGCCTTGGCCGCGGCCGGCCTGCGCTTGCATGCGGTGTTTACCTTGAGCGAGGTGTTGGACAGCCTGTATGGCGCCGGTTTGCTCGACGCGGCGTCGTTGCGCGCCGTGCGAGCCTATCTTGCCGACCAGACTCCCGCGCCTCTCTGAGCTGGGATCGCTGCCGCGGGCGCAGCAGCCGCGCCCACGTAGGAAACGAAATACCCATGAATGTTCCTGATCTGACCACCACCTTTTGTGGTGTGACGCTGCCGAATCCGCTCATCCTCGCTTCTGGCATCCTGGGCACCAGCGCCAGCCTGATGGCGCGTGTCGCGGCCGGCGGCGCGGGCGCGGTGACGGCTAAATCATGCAGCCCCGCGCCGCGCGCGGGGCACCCCAACCCCACCGTGCTCGACTGGGGGGCCGGTTTCATCAATGCGGTGGGGCTGGCCAATCCGGGGCTGGACGAAGAAATCGTCATTCTGCAGGAGACGCGTTCGCGCTTACAGCAGGCCGGACAGGGCGTGCGCCTGATCGCCTCCATCTTTGGCACGACGGTCGAGGATTATGCACTGCTGACGGAGCGCATCAGCGCGGCGCAGCCCGACTTCCTGGAGGTCAACATCTCCTGTCCCAATGTGCATGACGAGCTGGCGCGGCCTTTTGCGGCCAGCGGCGCGGCCGCGGCCGCCGTCACGCGGGCCGTCAAACGGGCCGCCGTCGCGCCGGTGATCGTCAAGCTGTCGCCCAACGTCAGCGATATTGCTGAGATTGCGCGCGCCGTGGAAGACGCGGGCGCCGATGCCATCGCGGCCATCAACACGGTTGCCGGCATGGTGATTGACATCCGCGCCCGCCAGCCCGTCCTGGCCAACCGCGAGGGCGGCCTCAGCGGCCCGGCCATCAAGCCGGTGGCCGTGCGCTGCATCTATCAGTGTTTTCAGGCGGTGAAAATCCCGATCCTGGGCATCGGCGGCGTCAGCAGCGGCGAGGACGCGGCCGAGCTGTTGATGGCCGGCGCGACCGTGGTCGGCGTCGGTTCGGCGGTCTACGCGCGCGGCGTCACGGCCCTGGGTCAGCTGCGCGACGAGCTGGCGCAGTTCATGGCCGCTGAGGGCTTCGCGCACGCCGCTGACCTGGTCGGCCTCGCCCACGCCCGCGCCCGAGGAACCGACGCATGATCCATCAGGCCGCCCGCATTACCGACATCGTCGAGGAAAATTACCGCGTCAAAACGTTCACGCTCGATCTGGCCTTGCCAGGCGCGCAGCCCGGACAATTCGCCATGGTCTGGCTGCCAAATGTGAACGAACGTCCGCTTAGTTTGCTGGACGCCAACCCTGTCCGTTTTACGGTGGCGCGCGTCGGCGAGTTCACCCACGCGCTGCACGGTCTGCGCGTGGGGCAGCGGCTGTGGGTGCGCGGGCCGTTGGGCCATGGCTTCACGCCGCGCGGCCGCCGCTGGCTGCTGGTGGGCGGCGGCTATGGCGTGGCGCCGCTGCACTTCCTGGCCCGTGCGGCCCTGACCTCCGCTGTGCCGGTCAGCGTGGTCATTGGCGCGCGCACGGCCGCTGATTTGCTTTTCGCCGATCGTTTCGCCGCCCTGGGCGCGCCGGTCATCACGACGACCGACGATGGTTCGGCTGGCTTGGCCGGTTTTGTCACCGCTGGCGTTGAACAGCTGCTGGCGGCCGCAGCCCCGCGGCCAGATCAGCTGTACGCCTGCGGCCCTGGACCGATGCTGGCGGCCCTGGAACGCCTGGCGACGCAGCAGCAGCTGGCGGCGCAGCTGAGCTGGGAGAACAAAATGCGCTGCGGCATCGGCATCTGCGGCACCTGCGAAAAAGAGGGCTGGCTGGTTTGCCGCGAAGGGCCGGTGCGCCTGAACGCGCAGCCGGCGCCCTGATGCGGTTATGCGCTCACAGGCTGGCGACGGCCTGCCGCAGCGTCAGGGCAATCTCATCTACCTGCGCGTCGCTCATCTCCGGGTAGAGGGGCAGCGAGAGGATTTCCTGCGCGATCCGCTCCGTCACGGGCAGCGCGCCGGGCGCGGCCAGGTAGGTGTAGGCCGGCTGCAGATGAATGGGCGCGGGGTAGTGAATCAGCGCGCCAATGCCAGCGGCTTGCAGCGCCGCCTGCAAATCAGCGCGCCGTGGGTGCCGGATCACGTAGAGATGGTAGACATGCGTGCGATCGTGGCCCACGCTCGGAATGATGAGGCCGCTGTCGGCCAGCAGGCGATCGTAGCGCGCAGCCAACGCCTGACGGCGTTCATTCCAGGCCGGCAAATGACTCAGTTTGACGCGCAAGAGCGCGGCTTGCAGCTCGTCCAGGCGGCTGTTCAACCCGTGTTCTTGACTGATGTAGCGCGCGCCAGGACGCCAGCCGTACTCACGGAGGGTGCGCACGTGCGCTGCTAATGAGGCATCCGCGCTGACGACCAGGCCGCCATCACCGGCCGCGCCCAGGTTCTTGGTTGGATAGAAGCTAAAACAGGCCAGGTCGCCCCAGAGGCCAACGGGGCGCTCCGCGTAACGGGCGCCGTGCGCTTGCGCGCAGTCTTCGATGACCTGCAAGCCGTGCTGCTGGGCAAAGGCCAGGATGGGCTTCAGGTCCGCAGGTTGGCCGTAGAGGTGCACCGGGATGATGGCCTTCGTGCGCGGCGTCAGCGCGGCGGCCAGCCGGGCTGGATCCAGGGTGTAGGTCTCCGCTTCGATGTCCACCAGCACCGGGCGCGCGCCGCAGGCCATGATGGCCGCCACGGTTGCCACCGCGGTATGCGCCACGGTGATGACTTCCGCGCCGGGGCCACAGCCGCAGGCCAGCAGGGCCAGGTGCAAGGCGTCGGTGCCGGAGTTGACGCCGACGGCATGGCTTGCCGCGGGCAGCCCCAACCAGGCCGCAAAGTCAGCCTCGAACGCGGCCACCTCTGGCCCCAGAATGTACCAGCCCGAACGTAAGACGCGCAGCGCCGCCGCTTCCAGATCGGCGGCCAACGCCATATGCTGGGCCTTCAAGTTGTTGAATGGGATCGCCATGCTTCTTCCACCTCTACCAGTAATGGCTGCCGTATCGTTCGTAGTAGTCTACCATGCGGCGCAGCCCCTCGCGCAGCGGAACCGTCGGCCGCCAGCCTAACGCGGCTTCGATGCGGGCATAGCTCGAAAAGACATCGCCAATGTCAATTTTTTGCCGATCGGCCGGCCAGGGCGTCAGGCGCACCTGGCCGCGCCCGGTGATCTCCACCAGCATGTGCGCCAGGTCGCCCAGGGCCACCGGCTCCAAGCCGCCGAGATTGAAAACCTGGCCGGCGGCGGCCGGATGCGCGCCGGCCAGTAAAAAGGCCTCTACCACATCGTCCACGTAAGTCAGGTCGCGGCGCTGACGCCCGTCGCCGTAGACCTGAATTTCGCGGCCTTCCAGCGCCAGGCGCACGAACCAGGCTACGAAACCTTGCCGATTATGGCGCAGGAGCTGGCGCGGGCCATAGGTGTTGGTCAGGCGCAGCGAGCTGGCGGTCAGGCCATAGACCTGGTGATAGATGATGTGGTACCACTCGCCCGCCAGCTTGTTGACTCCGTTGACATCGGTGGGATGCTGCAGGTGCCGCTCGTCCAGCGGCAGATAATCAGGCTTGCCATACTGCTGGCGCGTGCCGGCGTAGACGATCCGGATCGTGGGGTTGTGCAGGCGGCACGCTTCCAAAATGCTGAGCTGGCTGCGCGTGTTGATCTCCAGATCGGTGAAGGGGTCGGTCATCGAGTCGAGATGACTGACCTGGCCGGCCAGGTTGAAGAGGAAATCGTGCCCAGGCGCCAGCGCGTTCATGGCGTGGGCATCGCGCACATCGGCCAGGTTGACGCGCACCCGCTGGCGCACCGGCTCGATGTTGAACCAGTTGCCGCCGTACGCGGGAATTAGCGAATCCACCAACGTCACCTCGGCGCCCAGGTCAACCAGGCGCAGGGCCAGGTTGGAGCCGATGAAGCCCAGGCCGCCGGTGATGAGCACGCGCGCGCCGGCGTAAACTCCGGCCGTGTCTGGCCCAGAGGCCGGGGCCAATTCGGGCGCCGGCTCCGTCGTTGGGGAGGCTGGCGCCACACTTGACGCCAGCGGTTGATGGTTGAATGTCATGCAATCCTCGCTTTGCCGGGGGCAGGGCCACGATTCTTACTGGGACGCGGGCATCGTACCGGCCGTGTCCCCATCCTCACTTTGCCTGCTGTACAACGACCGTTCCTACCACTGCCTCGTCGCCGCCGGCAGCCAGGGGCAGTCGTTGGCCGCTGTCGGTATCGTAAAGACCGAGCGTCAGGGTGTAGACGCCGGGCGCCAGGCTGGCCGGCAGCTCCAGATTGCGCCGATCTGAGCCGGACTGGCCCGCAGACCAGGCGCTGAAGGGCCGCGACCCGAACCACATCGGCTGCCCGTCGGCCTGCGCGACGTTATGACCGGCCGCGTCGCGCAGGTGCACGAAGGCGCTGAGCGTGGGCGCGGCCGGCGCCGCCAATTGCCAGGTCAGCGTCAGCGGCAGGGTGCTGGTGACGCCCTGGCTGTTGAACGTTGCCGGCAGGCCGCTGACGCGGCGCAGCTCGCCCCAGGCCGCGCCCGCGGGCGTCTTCCAGGCGGCAAGGGGCGGCGCGGCGGGGAGTGGTTCATCCACCAGGGGAAGCAGGCTGCGCCCGACGCGGCGCATGGCGGTCAGCTGCGCCCAGGTTGCTTGCTCGAAGCGCGGGGCTTCCCCCTGCACGCGCCAGCGGCTTTCGACGTTCGCCCAGGCGTTGCCCTGAAAGACGCCGGCAGCCGGCGCCCAAACCGCGGGCAGATACCAGGGCAGCGTTTCGACCAAAATCAGCTCTCCGGGCTGCCAGCGGCTGGGGGGATACCAGAGTGTGGAGACGGACGGGCGCTGCGCGGGATCATCGGCCAGGCTGCCGTCCGGCGCGACGGCAAACGGCCACACCTGCACATCGGGGGGCAGCGGCGCCTGCGCCTGCCAGTAGCTGCGCCAGCTCGTCAGGCCCCACTTGCCATCGTCCACCAGGTCATACCCGCGCAGGGCCAGGCGCTCGCCGAAGAGGAGCGGCTCGCCGCGCAGCGTCGGCGGCGCGACCAGCAAGCCGGAGCGGGCCACGCGGGCAAAATCGAAGAACGCGTCCGGCAGGGCGCACTGCGCAAAGGCGGCGGCGCCGGCCGTACGTTGACAGGGGGCGTTGCGGCTGCTGGCGGCGGCTTGCTGCAACAGGAGATAGCCATCGGCCGCATCGAGCACCTGCCAGCCCTGCGCCAGCAGGTTGAACACGGCGGCCTGAATCTCGGCCGGGTGACGGTCGGTGACGCCGGTGACATCCACCAGCGCCCAGGTGGCGTCGCCGATGATGGGGAACTTGAAGAGCTTTTCACGGTGACTGAAGTGCGGATAGAGCGCGGTCGTCACGCTGCCGGGCGCGGACGCGGGCGTTTGCGCGGCAAAGCGCGCCAGCAAGCGCGCGTGCGGCGTGATTTCCGGCCAGCGGAACTCACGTCCGAGCGGGGTGTAGCCGGCCAGGATCTGATAGCCGCCTGCCCAGAGCAGCAACCAGACCAGGGCCAGGCGCGGCGCCCAGGCGCGTCCCGCCAACAGGCGGCGCACGCCGATCACGGCGGCCAGCGCCACGTAAGGGGCCAGCGGCGCTGAATAATGGAATTCACCGCTGAACTGGGCCGGGTACGCGCTGAACAGGTTGGCAAGCAGCAGGGGCGCGCTGAGCAGCAGAATCTCCGGCGCCAGCAGGCTGAGGAAACCGAACGGCGCCAGCAGTCCAACCAGGTAAGCCAGGCGCGGCGTTTGGGTGGCAATTTGCCAGACCAGGGCCGGCTGCGTGAAGAAGCTTTGTACGATCGCGAATGGCGAATCGCCCAGCGCGCCGTAGCGCGCAAAGTAGACCGACTGCTGCACACCGTAGACCGGCGCGGCGTAGCGCGGAATGATGACAAAGGTTGCCAGGGTGAACCAGGCCAGGCTGAGGAGCATGACCAGAAGCCCGGCCGTCGCCGCGGAGAGGCGCGGGCGGTTTCCAGGTTCTATTCGCCAGAATCGCAGCCCGAGATGGGCGCCCTCGCGGCGGATCTGCGCCAGCCAGGCTGCGATGAGCACGTACAGCCCCAGCATGAACGCCAGCAGCGCGGCCTCTTCTTTGACGCTCAACAGCAGCAGGCAGGCCAGGACGAAGCCGCCCCAGTGACCGCGCGCGCGACACCAGAAGGCCAGCAGAATCGGCGTGGCGGCGAAGGGGATGGCGTGAAATTCGGC